>DATIGR010000155.1:0-3679 GCA_035454645.1 Burkholderiales bacterium | reverse complement strand
CAGGATGAAGATCAGGCCCAGCGCCGCGCGCCCGGCCACGGCGTAGTCGCTCGTGGTGAAGACGTAGAGCAGCGTGGTGAGCGCGGCGGCGCCGAGCGCCGGGCCGAGCCAGTGGCGCGTGCCGCCGAGCGCGGCCATCAGGATCACGTAGAGCGCGATCCAGCCCGAAAACGTCTCGCCGACCGTGACGTACGAGACGAAGAGCGCGTAAATGCCGCCCGCGACCCCGGCGAGCGCGCAGGAGAGCGCGAACGCGGCGAGCTTGAAGCGGTAGGTCGGTACGCCCATCACCTCGGCCACTTCCTCGTCGTCGTGGATGGCGAACAGGCCGGTGCCGAACCTCGAGTGGTAGACCGCATAGGCGATCGCCACCGTGATCACGGCTAGAACTAATGAAAGCAAATAGAAAGTCCCCGAAGGCGTCGGCGCGAGCGGCGGGATGGACACCCCGCTCAGCATCACGCCCGGCCCGCCGTCGACCGGGGTATTCAATACCACTGTGCTAACGACGAACGTTACTGCCAGCGTCAGCAATGCAAAGAGCTCGCCGCGCAGCGCGCGAACCCTGAAGATGATCGCGCCGAGCACCGCGCCGAGGAGCGCGGGCACCGCGGCGGCGAGGGGCAACGTGGCGAGGAACGGCCAGCCGAGCTTGCCGGCGAGCACAGCGGTGGTGTAGACGCCGGCGCCGAAGAACGCGGCATGGCCGAAGGAGAAGTAGCCCGAGTAGCCGGAGAGGAGGTTCCACGAGGTGGCGAGCACCACCCAGTGGAACACGAGGTACAGGAACGACTCGTAGAACGCCGGCAGCCCCAGGAAGGGAACTACTCCAAGCACCAGCGCGCAGGCCGCGAATCCGGTCGCGGTGTTTTTCAAAATTTCTCCGGCCGCAGGAGCAGGGCGCCGATGAGGAGCGAGAACGAAACCAGCGGCGCCCAGGCGGGCGCGGTGAGCGCCATGGTCAGGCCCTCGCTCACGCCGATCACGATGCCGGCGACGAGCGGCCCGAGCGGGTTGCCGAGGCCGCCGATCATCACTACCGCGAACACCACCCCGACCCAGGCGTAGATCTGCGCCGGCGCGAGCGTATGGCTGAGCGCGAGGCACATCCCGGCGACCGCGGCGAAAGCGGCGCACAGTCCCGAGAGCAGCAGCGAAAGCAGCTTCTCGTTGACGCCGAACGCCGCCGCGATCGGCGCGTCCTCGGCGGTGGCGCGCATCGCCTTGCCCAGGTCGGTGAAGCGCAGCGCCGCCCAGGCGGCGAGCGCGAGGCTCACGGCGAGCGCGAGCGTGAGCAGCTCGGGCAGGGGAACGAAGAGCTCGCCGACTTTCCATTTGACGTCGCCGTAGTGCGATTCCAGGCGCCGGAAGTCCGCGCTCCAGATCCACTGGATCAGGCTCTCGAGCATCACCGTGAAGCCGAAGGTAACGAGCAGCGTGTTGAGCGCGTTGACCTTGAACCTCGCGAGCAGCCAGTGCAGCGCGACGCCGAAGAGAAAGAACGCCGGCGCAATGAGCGCGAGGCTCGCGAGCGGGTCCATGCCCGCGGCGCCGAGCTGGTAGGTAAGGTACGCGCCGAGAAAGACGAGGGCGAAATGCGCCAGGTTGATCTGGCGCAGCATCCCCCAGCACAGCGTCAGCCCCAGGCCGAGCAGCCCGTACAGCGCGCCGATGAAGATCCCGGAGAGCGCCGACTGCCCGAGAAGCGTATAGCTCGGCACCGAATCGATTCCCTCATGGACCCAGCAGCTTGGCCCCGGGAGCGGCGAACTCCTTCGGCCACACCACCACCCACTTGCCTTCCTGGAGCTGCTTCACCTTGTAGATGTCCTTGCCCATGACGTAGTTGGGAGGGCCGTCGGGCGTTCCTTGCCAGGAGAGGCGCCCCATGACCGTGTCCACCTGGCTTTTCCTCAGCCAGGCGGCGAGCGCCTTGTCGTCGAAGCCCTTCGCGCCCCTGACCGCCGCCTCGAGCACTTGCCACGAGGAGTAGGCGATCGTTCCCAGCAGGTCGGGGTTGGTGGAAGGCAGCGCGGCCTTGGCGGCGTGCTCGCGGAAGCCCTTGACGTAGCGCGCCGCGGCCGGGTCGTCGGTGAAGGGCGGATGCGCTTCGAAGGTGGTGAGCGCGAGCGCGTTCTTCGCCTCGGGGAGCTTGAGCATCGGGCCGGGCGCGGGGAAGGTGTAGAAGTGCATGGCCGGCCGGTAGTCGATCTTCTTCATCGCGTCGAGAAGCAGCACGCCGTCGAGCCCGAGCGCGCCGGCGAAGATGAGGTCGGGGTTGGCATCCTTGATGCGGCTCGCGATCGGCCCGAAGTCGCGGTTGCCGAACTCCCACTCGAGGAACAGCACCTCCTGCAGGCCGCGCTTCTTCGCCACCTCGCGCGCGCCCAGGGAGATGAAGTGCGTCGCCGGGAACTTGCTCGTGACGATGGCCACGGTCTTCGGCGGCTTCGGCGCCGAGGCGGCGGCCTCGAACGCCAGGTTCGGCCACACCACCTCGGGGTCGCCGGAGCCGCCGGAAGCGGAGAACTGCATGTCGTACTTGGCGAGCCGCGGCGTGCCGAAGCTGTTGTGGATCAGGATCTTGTTGTAGCGCTGGGCGACGCCCATCGCCGAGAGGATGGAGGCGGTGCCGTAGGGGCCCATGAGCAGGTCCACTTTGTCCACGGTGGCGAGCTGCTCGTAGAGCGTGCGCGCGAGGTCGGGGCGCGACTGGTCGTCTTTCAGCACCCATTCCACCTTGCGCCCGAGGAGCCCGCCGCGGCCGTTCAGGTCCTCGATGAAGGTCTCGATCGCGACCTTCTGGATGTTGCCCGCCGGGGCGAGCGGCCCGGTCAGCGCGAGCGTGCTGCCGATGCGCACCGGTTGCGCGTATGCCGTTGAAAGAACCACTGCCAGAGCCGCCGAGGCGGCTGCACGCCGGATGAATCTCATCTTGCGCCTCCTCTCCAGGAAGGCGTATATTGGCTAATAGCCAACGCATTGTCAACGGTGCAATTTAGATGAACAGAGCCAAGAAGAAGCGCATCCGGCGCGGCATCCAGTCGATCGACACCGGCATCCGCCTGCTCGAGGTGTTGCAGAACGCCGACGGGCCGCTCGCCCTCAAGGACCTGAGCGCGCAGTCGGAGATGGATCCGAGCAGCGCGCACCGCTACCTCGCGAGCTTCGTGCGCTGCGGCCTGGTGCGGCAGGAAGCCGACTCGCGCTACGACTTCGGCCCGCTCGCCTTGCAGATCGGCCTTGCTGCAATGCGGCGGATCGAGCCGGTGCAGCTCGCCGAGCAGGCGCTGCCCGAGCTCGTGCTCGAGACCGGCTACACGGCGCTCCTCGCAGTGTGGAGCAACCGAGGCCCGACCGTCGTGCGCTGGCAACGCAGCCGCGAGCCGCTGGTCACCAACCTCGGCCTCGGCTCGGTGCTGCCCATCTCGCGCTCGGCGGCGGGAACGGTGCTGGTCGCCTTCCTGCCGCAGGCGGTCACCGCCGAAGCGCTCGCCGCGGAGGCGCGGCGCGAGAGCATCGACCGCGAAGCCTTCGAGCGCGCGGTCGAGCGTGCGCGCAAGACCCGCCAGGCGTACGCCGACAACACGGTGATCCCGGGGCTCGCCGCCGCGGCGAGCCCGATCCTGCACTGGAACGGCGACGCGGTCGCCGCGGTCGCCCTCATTTCCCCGGACCG
>DATIGR010000154.1:0-17439 GCA_035454645.1 Burkholderiales bacterium | reverse complement strand
CTCACCGGCATCACGCGCAACCCCTGGAACAAGGAGAAGACTCCCGGCGGCTCCTCGGGCGGCGCGGCGGCCGCGGTGGCCGCGGGGATGGGCCCGCTCGCGGTGGGCACCGACGGCGGCGGCTCGATCCGCATCCCGTGCGGCTTCACGGGCATCTTCGGCATCAAGGCCTCGTTCGGCCGCGTGCCGGCGTGGCCGCTGTCGCCTTTCGGCACGGTGGCGCACGTCGGGCCGATGACGCGCAGCGTGACCGACGCCGCGCTGATGCTCAATGCGCTGGCGCTGCCCGACGCGCGCGACTGGCACGCCTTGCCCTACGAGCCGCGCGACTGGCGCACCGGGCTCGACCAGGGTATCGCCGATCTGCGCATCGCCTACTCGCCGGACCTGGGCTATGCAAAGGTCGACAAGGAAGTGAGAGAAATAGTCGGCAAGGCGGTGAAGGTGCTCGAGGACCTGGGAGCGAAAGTCGAGGAGAGCAACCCCGGGTTCGAAGACCCGGCGCCGCTCTTCATGACGCACTGGTTTTCGGGCGCCGCGTTCCTGCTCGGGAGCATCCCGAAAGCGAAGCACGAGCTGATCGATCCGGGCCTGCGGGAGATGGCGGCGCAAGGCGAGAAGGTCACCGCGCACGACGTCCTGGAGGCGCAATTGAAGCGCGGCGCGCTCGGCGCGCACATGAACCTCTTCCACCGCGACTACGACCTGCTGGTGACGCCGACGCTTTCGATCCCCGCGTTCGACGCGGGCAAGGAGGTGGCGGACAGGATGCTGCAGAGCCGCTGGACCGACTGGACGCCGTTTTCGTTCCCCTTCAACCTTACGCAGCAGCCCGCGGCGTCAATTCCCTGCGGCCTGACCGCGGCGGGTCTTCCGGTCGGCCTGCAGCTCGTCGGCCCGAAATACGCGGACGCGCTCGTCCTGCGCGCCGCGCGCGCGTTCGAGACCGCGCGGCCGATTACGATGCCTTCCCTCTAGCGCGCTAAATCAGGGACAGACCACGTTTTTCGCTTCTCGGGAATCAGTAAAACGTGGTCTGTCCCTGATTTCGGTGGTCTAGCGGCGGGCCTTCCTCCAGGCGGAGAATTCCGGAGTGCGCGCGATTTCCTTGTAGTCGTCGAGCGCGGCGAGCTTGTCGAGGTCGAACTCCAGCTCGAACGCCTTCTCGTAGGCCTTGAGGCCCTCGACCGCGATCCTGCCGTTGCGGGTGGCGATGCCGACGCTCACCAGGCACCAGTAGGCGGGCTTGTGGTCGGGCTCGAGCGCCATGCCGCGCCGGCAGGCGGACGCGGCGTCGTTGTAGCGCTTCGCCCCGATCAGGATGCTGCCGCGCAGGTTCGCGCTCGCGGCGTCCTCGCCGCCCACCGAGCGCTCCAGCGAGCCGACCGAGGCGAGCGCGCGGTCGAAATTCTCCTCGAAGAAATAGTGGTCGATCAGCATGAACTGCAGGTCGGGCTCGGCGCCGAAGTTCGCCGCCAGGTAGCGCAGCGCGGCGCGGTGCGTGGCGTCGTCGATGCGCCCGCCGTAGGTGACCCGCATCACCGCCCACTGGCGCGTCTTGCGGAAGCCCTCGGGGAAGGTCTCGAGCGCGCGGTACGCGCCGGCGAAGTCCTGCGCCTGCAGCCGCGTGCGCAGCTCGGTGAAGGGCTTCGCGTCCGCGCCGCCCGCCATGCGGGTGCCGAAGATGCTGAACAGCATCGAATCGGTCTTGAACACCGTGGCGAGCCCGAGGCGGGCGGAGGTGCTGTAGAGCGTCGCCATGCTGTGCACGTACCAGTCCTCGACCCTGCCCGACGGCGTCAGGTAGTACTCGACGTAGTCGGTCCCCTGGTCGCCGAGGTCGTAGCGCAGCAGCGCGTACGGCTTGGAGTCGCGCACCCCGCTGCGCAGGTACTTCGCCGTTCCCTTGCTCCCCTCGATCGTGCGCATGCCGATCTCGACGTTGTTGCGCAGCGCTTTTCCGAAGCCCTTGCGCAGCGTCTCGCGGTCGGCGTCCGAGAGGCCCATGCCCTTCAGCACGAGGTGGCTCACCGCCTCGACGTCCATCGTGGCGAGCACCGCGTCGAGGTCGCGCTCGTTGAGCGCGGCGGCGAGCGCCTTGCCGGTCGCGGCGACCTGGCCTTGAGCCCACGCGCCGAGCGACAGAACCAGGCCGGCGAGCAGCACTGTGACTTTTTTCATCTAACCCCCCTGTACGTCGGTAAGGGCTAGATTCTGGTCAATTCCAGCGCCCAGGTAGAAACAAGTTTGTCCTCTTCCAGCATCGCGCCGCGCACTGCATAGCGGCGCGCGTCGCGCTGCTGGATGCACTCGAAGCCGCGCCAGCGCGAGGTCGGGCTGGTGTAGGCCGAGAGAATCGCGTCCCCGGCGATGACGAAGCGCCCGCGCAGCGCGCCGAGCACCGGGTTGTTCGAGCTCCAGTGCGTGGAAGCCGCGCCGGGCAGGAAAGGCTCGATCTGGTAGCGGTTGTGCGTGACGCGCAGCGGGTCGCTGCGCAGCCGCAGCACCGCCTCGAAGTGCCAGCGGCCGTGCTCGTGGCGGATCGAGTTCTCGCCCGACACCGACGACGTGACTCCCGCCGCATCGCGGTGCTCGCCCTCGACGCGCCAGGTTCCTTCCTCGAAAAGGAAGGTGTGCGGCACTAGCCGTGCACGGCGATGCTGTCCTTCGGCGCCCCGCCCCGCTCCTTCATCCCGTAATCCCGGATGACGCTGCAGACCCGCAGGCGATACGCGCTGAAGATGCCGCCCCTGCCCCTCGCCTGCGCCTCGCGGTGCTTCTGCACGTTGCGCCACCTGCGCACCGCCTCCTCGTCGCGCCAGAACGAGAGCGAGACGAAGCGCGCCGGGTCGCTGATGCTCTGGAAGCGCTCGATCGAGACGAAGCCGTCGAGCTTGCGCACTTCATCGCCCAAGGCTTCGGCGAGCGCCTTGTAGTCCGCGAAGCGCCCTTCGGCGGCGGTGAACTCGAAGATCACTGCAATCATGGCCGTTGTCCCGTGTAGGCGTTGCGCAGGAGCTCGAGCACGGGCCCGTACTCGACCTTTCTCGGGTTGGGGTACGGCGCCTCGGTCGCGATGCGTGCCGCGCGCTCGAGGTCGGCTTCCTTCATGCCGAGGTCGGCGAGGCGCATCGGCAGGCCGAGCCGTTTCTCGAGATCGTAGATCCCTCCCGCAGCGTCCCTCGCCCGGATCGCCCTCTCGACGCGCGCCATCGCGTCGGGCGCGGCAGCGTGGTTGTAGCGCACTGCGTGCGGCAGCACGATCGAGTGCGTCTCGGCGTGCGGCAGGTTGAAGCTGCCGCCGAGCACGTGGCAGAGCTTGTGGTGCAGCGCCATGCCGGCCGAGCCGAGCGCCACGCCGCAGAGCCACGCTCCATAGAGCGCATCCGTTCTCGCTTCCAGATTGTTCGGATCCTGCACGACGACGGGCAAAGCACTCGCCAGGGCGCGTATGCCTTCCTCTGCCATCAGCGAGATGATCGGGTTGCCCTCGTGCGAATACAGCGCCTCGACCGAGTGCGCGATCGCGTTCATGCCGCTCGCGGCCGAGAGCGCGGGCGGCAGGCTGAGCGTGAGCGCGGGGTCGTAGATCACTGCTTTCGGCAGCACGCGCGCGTCGCGCCCGGTCTTCTTGGCGCCGCCTTCGGTGATGCCGTAGATCGGCGTCATCTCCGAGCCGGCGTAGGTCGTCGGCACGGCGAGGATCGGGACGGCCGAGGTGAGCGCGATCGCCTTGCCGAGGCCCGTGGTCGAGCCGCCGCCGACGCTGACGCAGCAGTCGGCGCCGAGCTCGCGCGCAACGCGGCGCGCGTCCTCGGCGATCTCGACCGGCACGTGCATCACCGCCTTGTCGTAGGTTCCCACGCAGCGGGCGCCGAGGGCTTTCGCGACTTCCCGGGAAGAATCCTTCTGTTCCGGAGTCGAAAGTACGAGCGCGCGCTTCGCGCCGAGCCGGTCGAGCTCCCCGGGCAGCCGGGCGAGCGCGCCCGCGCCGAACACGACCCGCGCGGGCAGGCCGTTATAGACGAAGCTCTTCACTCCGCCACGATCTTGTTGTCGCGGATGAGCTTTCCGAGCTTGTCGGATTCGCCCTGCACGAACCGCTGGAACTCCTCCGGCGAGCTCGCGACGATCTCGAAGCCCTGCTCGGTGAGCTTCCCGTTCACGTCCGGCGCCTTCAGCGTGCGGGTCATCTCGCGGTGCACCTTCGTCACGACTTCCTTCGGCGCGCCCGCGGGCGAGAGGATGCCGAACCACGAGTACTGCTCGAAGCCGGGGAAGGTCTCCGACAGCGTCTGGACCTCGGGCAGCTGCGGCACGCGCGCGCGGCTGCCGACCGCGATGCCCTTCATCTTGCCCGCCTTGATGTGCGGCACCATCAGCGGCAGCGAGAAGAACGAGATATGCACCTGCTGGCTGAGCAGCGCCTGGATCATCGGCCCGCCGCCCTTGTAGGCGACGTGCGTCATCTTGATGCCCGCGACCTGCTCGAGGAGCAGCGCCGCGAGGTGGTTGGAGCTGCCCGAGCCCGGGGTCGAGTACGTCACCTTCTCCGGGTTGGCCTTGGCAAAGGCGACGACTTCGCGCAGCGTGCTGGGGGCGAAGCTCGTGACGCCGACGAGCGCGCTCGGCGACTTGACCATCAGGCTGATGTGCTCGAGCTGCTTGAACGGGTCGGGCGCCATCTTGAAGATGTGGTGGTTCACTGCGTGCGTGTCGAACACCATCAGCAGCGTGTAGCCGTCGGCGCCCGCCCGCGCCGCCTCGGCGGCGCCGACCGAGCCGCCGGCGCCGGAACGATTCTCGATCAGCACCGTCTGGCCCATGAACTCCTGGAACCTCGGCTGCACGATGCGCGCGATGAGATCGGTGGTGCCGCCCGGAGGGAACGGCACGATGATGCGCACCGGCTTCGAGGGATAGGATTGGGCAGACGCGAAGCAGGGAACCGCAAACGCGAGTGCGGCGAGCAGCTTGCTCATGGTCTCCTCCTGTCGGCTTCAGTGTAACCTAGCCCCATGAAGAAGCAGCAGATTCGCTCCAGCCAGATCGCCGAGCCGAGCGGCCCGTTCTCGCAGGCGATCACGGTGCCGGCGAAAGGCGTGCTGGTGTTCGTGTCGGGGATGACCGCGCGGCGGCCGGACGGCAAGATCGCCGGCATCGGCGACGTGGAGGAGCAGACCCGGCAGGTGTGCGAGAACCTCAAGGCCGCGCTCGAGGCCGCGGGCGGCACGCTCGACGACGTGTGCAGGGTCGACGTCTACCTGCGCAACATCGGCGACCGGGAGCGCGTCAACAAGGTGCGCCGGCAGTTCTGGCGCGGCACGCCGCCCGCCTCGACGCTGGTCGAGGTGTCGAAGCTCGTCTCGCCCGAGTACCTGGTCGAGATCAGCGCGATCGCACTAGTTTCGCCTTGAGGGCGGCGCGCCATTCTTCGACCGGCCGGAAGCCCGGGCGGCCACGCGCGTCGCGCTCGGCCCAGGCCCAGATCTCGGCGTCCGAGAGCCTCATGTCGATCGGCACGCGCACCGGCTGCTCCACGTACCAGGGCGTGTCGACGAACAGCTCGATGCGGTTGCCTTCCGGGTCCTTGAAGTAGACCGAGAGCGCGTTGCCGTGCGACGCGGGCGAAAGCTCGCTCACGCCCTCCTGCTCGAGCCTGCGGTGCATCTCGCGCAGCCCGGCGAAATCGGCCATGCGGAAGGAGATCTGGTTGATCGGGTTGAAGCCCGCCCCGGCCGGCCGGCCCGCCGCGAGCACGATCTGGTGATGCTCGCTCGCGTCCCTGCTGAGGAAAACGAGCGCGATCGAACCGAGAAAACCCCGATCCGTGACCGCAAAACCGAGCACGCGTGTGTAAAAATCCTCCATCCGCACGGAGTCGGTCACGAAGATCCCCATGTGGCTGAACGAGAGCTGCGGAACCGAGGTCATCGTTGACGAGAGTCTCGAACATTGTCGGCCCGCGCCGCGGTTTGGGCAACGGCACCGCGGAGGGCTGATGCCGCGCGGCCGCAAGAGCCTCTCCGGGCCGGTCTACGCGCGGCTCAAGGCCGACATCTTCGAGTTCCGCCTGCTGCCGGGGACGCGCTTCTCCGAGAACGACGTGGCGCGCCGCGCGCAGGTGTCGCGCACCCCGGTGCGCGAGGCGCTGATCCGCCTGGAGCGCGAAGGCTACGTCGAAGTGCACGCGAAGAGCGGCTGGAGCGTGCGGCCGCTCGACTTCGACCAGCTCGACCACCTCTACGACCTGCGCAAGGTGCTGGAGTGCGCCGCGGTGGAGAAGCTATGCGCGGGAAATCCGCGCGCCGCGCTCGCCGGGCTCGACAAGATCTGGCTGGTGGGGCCGCGCAGCCGCCTGACCGACGGCGCCGCCGTGGCGCGGCTCGACGAGGAATTCCACGCCCGGCTGGTCGCCGCCACCGGCAACCCCGAGCTCGCGCGCGTCCACCAGTCGATCACCGAGCGCATCCGCATCGTGCGCCGGCTCGACTTCACCCATCCCGAGCGCGTCGTCTACACCTACCTCGAGCACGGCCAGATCCTGCGCGCCATCCTGGCGCGCAAGTCGGCGGCCGCGGCGCGGCTGCTGCGCGCCCATATCGAGGAAAGCAAGGCCGAGGTGCACAAGATCAGCCTGCACCGGCTGCACCTCGCGCACCTCGACGCCCGCCGCCGGTAGGTGCTACGGCAGAGGGCCTTTCTTACTTCTCCTCCTTCGGCCAGACGAGGTTCAGGAACATGGCGAGCAGGATCCCCATGACGATGCCGTCGGTCACCAGGATGCGCAGCGCCTGCGGGATGGCGTCGAAGGCGCCCGGCGGCGCGGCCTGGATGCCCAGGCCCACGCCGAGCGAGGCGGCGAGGATCACGGCGTCGCGGCGCGAGGTCATGTTGCGCCCGATGATGTCGACGCCGACCGAGGCCACCATGCCGAACATGAACAGCAGCACCCCGCCGAGCACCGCGTTCGGCATCAGCGCGATGATGGCGCCGACTTTCGGCACCAGGGCCATCAGGATGAGGAACGCGCCGCCGAACGCGACCACGAAGCGGCTGCCGACCCCGGTGAGCGAGATCACGCCGATGTTCTGGGAGTAGGAGGTGAGCGCCATGCCGCCGAACAGCGCCGAGAGCGCGGAGCCCAGGCCGTCGTTCGACACCGCGCCGCGGATGCGCCAGCCTTCCTGCGGCACGCCGACGATGCGCGACACCGCGAGCGTGTGCCCGGTGGTCTCGACCGCGGTGGCGAAGAAGCACACCACGACCGTGATCACGGCGATCAGGCCGGGCCACTCGAGCCCGCCGTAGGGAAACGGCTTGGGCAGCGTGACCCAGTCGGCTCTCGCCACCGTGCCGAGGTCGATCAGGCCGAACGCAGCGGAGACGAAGTAGCCGATCACCATGGTGACGAAGAGCGACAGCGCGCGGACGAATCCCCTCGAGAAGCGCGTGATCACCAGGATCAGCACGATCATCAGCGCCGCGAGGCCGAGCGTGAGCGGCTTGCCGAACGCCGGCGTGTTCAGGCCGCTCGCCACGTTGATGCCGATCTTCATCAGGCCGGTGCCGATCAGCAGGATGGTGGTGCCGGTGACGATCGGCGGGAAGAACCGGTGCAGCTTGCCGATCAGCGGGCTCCAGGCGAACTGCACCGCGCCGCCGATGATCAGCGCGGTCATCGCCGCCGCCAGGCTCGCCTCCTTCGAGATCGCGACGATCGGCCCGATGAAGATGTAGAACACCCCCATCACGATCGGCAGCCGCGGCCCGATGAAGCCGATGCCGAGCGCCGAGATCATGGTGGCGACGCCGCAGCCGATCATGGTGCCCGAGACCATCGCGATGCGCGTGCCCTCGGGCAGGTTGAGGATGCGCCCGACGATGAGCGGCCCGCCGACCATGGCGGTGAACATCACCAGCACGTGCTGGATGCCGAAGAGCGAAGTCTTGACGACGCCCGGGTAGTCGTTCAGCTCGAAGTCGAGCTTGGTGAACCCCCGGTCCGCACCATGCACTGCCGATGCCTGGTCACTCATGTTCTCTCCCCTTGGATGAACCGACGCCAGCCGCCCAGGCTGGTGATGTCCCGCGCCCCCTTCGTGGCGTGGGCCTCGCACAGAAACCCCTTGACCTGCTCGCCGTCCTCGAGCGTCACCGTGCCGATGCCGAGCGGAGCCGGGATGGCGTCGACGAAACCGCCGAAGGCCGCCGGCGGCACGTCCCACACCTCCACCTCGATCGCAGCGCCCTCGTCGGCGCGCACCAAGCCCGGCCGCGGCGGCGAGAAATCGGTCAGCGCATAGAGCCGATAGTGCGGCGCGGTGCGGCACTTGCGCGCGAGCCGCGCGCCGCGCTCGGTGAGCTGGCCGTTGAGCGGCAGTCCCGACATATGGGCTCCGCACACGGCGAGGCTCACCAGGCTGGCGGTAGTCGTCTTGGGGGATTCTTCTCTGGGTAAAGGCAGGCCCGTGGCGCCCATCGTTTCCACGCACGCGCGCTGCGCCTCGTCGCCGAGCGCGCACAGTGCCTCGTCGGTGAACGCCGGCCCGATCAGCGTCGCGCCGAAGGGCAGCCGGTTGCGCTGGAAGCCCGCCGGCACCGCGATCGCGGCGAGATCGAGCAGGTTCATGAAGTTGGTGTAGCGGCCGAGGTTCGCGTTCAGCCGGATCGGGTCGGCCTCGACTTCGTCGATGCGGTAGATCGTGCCGGCGGTCGGCGTCACCAGGATGTCGACCGCATCCCACACCGGCGCGGTTTTGCGCTGCAGCTCCCTGAGCCGGTAATACGCGCTGAAGGCATCGATCGCCGAGTACTTGGTCGCGCCGGCAATGATGTGCCGCGTGACCGGGTGCAGCGCGAGCGGCCTGCGCTCGATGAATTCGCGGATCGCCACGTAGCGCTCGGCGACCCACGGCCCCTCGTACAGCAGCCGTGCGGTCTCGAGGAACGGCTCGAGATCGACTTCGATCCGCTCGCCGCCCAGGTCGGCGAGCTTGCGCACGAACGCCTCGAACAGGCGCTGCGCGTCCTCGTTGCCGAAGAACTCGAGGTCTCCGGCGCGCGGCACACCGAAGCGGCAGCCGGCGAACGAGCGCGGCAGCGCGCGCGCCGGCGGCGCCTCGCGCCGCGAGAACGGGTCGGCGGCGTCGTAGCCGCGCGCGCAGCGCAGCACCGCGGCGGCGTCGGTCGCGGTCAACGCGAAGATCGACACGCAGTCGAGCGACAGGCAGGCCGGCACCACGCCGCGCACGCTGATCAGCCCGCGCGTCGGCTTCAGGCCGACCACGTTGTTGAACGCGGCCGGCACGCGCCCCGAGCCCGCGGTGTCGGTGCCCAGGCTGAAGGCTGCGAGGCCCGCGGCCACCGCGACCGCCGAGCCGGAGCTCGAGCCGCCGGGGACGTAGCGCGCGTCGAACGCGTTGCCGGGGACGCCGTAGGGGGAGCGCACGCCGACCAGGCCGGTCGCGAACTGGTCGAGGTTGGTCTTGCCGACCAGGATCGCCCCCGCGGCGAGCAGCCGCTCGACCACATGCGCATGCTGCGCGGGCACGTACCTGAACTCGGGGCAGCCGGCGGTCGTCGGCTGCCCCGCATGGTCGATGTTGTCCTTGACCGCGAACGGGATGCCGTACAGCGGCAGGCCCTGCGGGCCGCGCCGCCCGAGCTCGGCGGCGCGAGCCTCCAGAGCGGCGCGCGGCGCGCGGCTGATCCAGACCTTGTCGTCGCCGCGCGCCTCGATGCGCTCGAGCAGCCCGGCGACGAGCTGCGACGGGCGCAGCGCGCCGGATTCGTAGCGCGTTCTCAGCGAACCGAGGTCGAGCGCGTCGGCGGCTTGCGGCACCGCGCGAGCATAACCTAGTATACAAGCCTGTGTACACTCATCGGCTGCTGCCCAACCTGTACCGCGACTCGGTGTCGCTGATGCAGCTCTCGGCGAGCCTCGGCAGGCTCCCCGGGGTCGAGCAGGCCGCGGCGGTGATGGCGACGCCGGCCAACCTGGATCTCTTGCGCGCGGCGGGGCTGATGGGCGCGGCGCTCGCGGCGAGCCCGAACGACCTGCTGGTCGCGGTGCGCGGCAAGTCGAGCGCGTCGCTCGAGGCGGCGCTCGCGGCGGCGCTCGCGGCGCTGGACAAGCCGCCCGAGCGGCCGGCCGGCGGCGGCGCGGCCGCGCCACCGCCGCGCAGCCTGCAGATGGGGCTCGCGCAGGCGCCGCGGGCCAATCTCGCGCTGATCTCGGTGCCCGGCGAGTACGCGGCCGCGGAAGCGCTGAAGGCGCTGCGCCTGGGACTTAACGTAATGCTGTTCAGCGACAACGTTTCGCTGTCTGATGAAAGTTCCCTGAAGAAATACGCACGGGAGCGCGGCCTGCTCGTCATGGGCCCGGACTGCGGCACCGCCATCGTCGACGGCGTCCCGCTCGGCTTCGCCAACGCGGTGCGGCGCGGCGCGATCGGCGTGGTCGGCGCCTCCGGCACCGGCATGCAGCAGGTCACGAGCCTCGTGCACCGCCGCGGCGGCGGCATCTCGCAGGCGATCGGGACCGGCGGCCGCGACCTGCACCGCGAGGTCGGCGGCATCACCATGCTGCAGGGGCTCGAGCGCCTGGCGCGCGATCCCGACACGAGGGTGATCGTGCTGATCTCCAAGCCGCCCGCGCCGGAAGTGGCGAAGGCGGTGCTCGGCGCCGCGCGCCGCGCCGGCAAGCCGGTGGTCGTGAATTTCGTGGGAGCCGCGCACGGCGCCGCCGAGGGAAAGCTTTGTTTCGCGAGAACCCTGGAGGAAGCGGCGGCTGCGGCGGTCGCGCTGTCGAAGGGCCGCAAGCCGGGCCGCGCCGCGCTTGGCGCCGCAAAGCGGCCCGCGATCAAGTTCAAAGCCGGGCAGCGTTACATCCGCGGCCTCTACAGCGGCGGCACCTTCTGCTACGAGGCCTGCGCCCTGCTCGGCGATGCGTGGTCGAACGCGCCGGTGGACGCGTCGCGCAAGATGAAGGATGTCTGGAAATCGCGCGAGCACACGGTCATCGACCTCGGCGACGACGTGTTCACCCGCGGCCGGCCGCACCCGATGATCGACCACCGCCTGCGCAACGAGCGGCTGCTCGCCGAAGCGGCCGACCCCGAGGTAGCGGTGATCCTGTTCGACGTGGTGCTCGGCTACGGCGCGCACCCGGACCCGGCAGCCGAGATGCTCCCCGCGCTCGCCGCGGCGAAGAGGAAGAACCGCTCGATCGCCTTCGTCGCGTCCGTGTGCGGCACGGACGAAGACCCGCAGGGGCTCGAGCGCCAGGAGTCGGCGCTGCGCGCAGCGGGCGTGCTCCTCGCCGAGAGCAATGCGCGCGCGGTAATGCTGGCTTCGGCTTTGATCAAAAATATATGAATTCCTTGTTCGGCCAGCCGCTGTCGGTGCTCAACGTCGGGCTCGCCTCGTTCGCGGATGCGATCGAGAAGCATGGCGGCGCCGCGACCCGGCTCGACTGGGCGCCGCCGGCGGCGGGCGAGCGCAAGGCGTGCGACGCGCTGGCGGCGCTCGTCGGCCACCCCGGGGTCGACGCCGCCAACGCGCAGGCCGTCGAGCGCTATCTCGCCGCGCAGCCGAAGCTCGCCGGCATCGGCGCCGCGCGCGAGGCGGTTCCGGGGCTCGGCGAGCGCATGATCCTGCACGCCGGGCCGCCGATCGAGTGGCAGCGCATGTGCGGGCCGATGCGCGGCGCGATCGTGGGCGCAATCCTCTACGAAGGCTGGGCGGACGACGCCGCGCGCGCCCAGGCGATGGCCGAGTCCGGCGACATCGTTTTCGAGCCCTGCCACCACCACGCCGCGGTCGGGCCCATGGCCGGCATCCTGAGCCCATCGATGCCGGTATGGATGGTCGAGAACGCCACGCAGGGCAACCGGGCGTTCAGCACCCTCAACGAAGGCCTGGGCAAGGTGCTGCGCTTCGGCGCCAACAGCCCGGAAGTCATCGCGCGCCTGCGGTGGATGGAGAAGACGCTCGCGCCGACGCTGCGCTCGGGCCTGGAAAACCTGAAGGACCTGGAGCTCAAGCCGCTGATGGCCCAGGCGCTGCACATGGGCGACGAAGTGCATAACCGCAACGCCGCCGCCTCGTCGCTGCTCATCAAGCGCCTCGTGCCCGCGCTGCTGAAATCCGCCGCGCCGCCGGCCGACGTCGCCGCGGCGATCGAGTTCATCGCGGGCAACGACCATTTCTTCCTGAACATTTCGATGGCGGCGTGCAAGAGCATGCTCGATGCGGCGCACGGCGTGGCCGGCAGCAGCATGGTCAGCGTGATGGCGCGCAACGGCGTCGAGTTCGGCATCCGGCTCTCCGGGCTCGGCGAGCGCTGGTTCACCGCGCCGGCGCCGGTGGTCGACGGCCTTTACTTCCCGAACTACAGCATGAAGGACGCCGCCCCGGACCTCGGCGACAGCGCCATCACCGAGACCGCGGGGGTCGGCGGCTTCGCGATGGCGGCGGCGCCGGCGATCGTCAAGTTCGTGGGCGGAGCCGCGCAAGACGCGCTGGCGAACACCCTGGCGATGACGCACATCACGCTGCGGCGCAACGGCGCGTTCACGCTCCCCGCGCTCGACTTCGCCGGCACCCCCGCCGGAATCGACGCGCGCCGCGTGGTCGATACCGGCATCCTCCCGGTGATCAACACCGGCATAGCCCACAAGGAGCCCGGCGTCGGCCAGATCGGCGCCGGCGTCACGCGCGCGCCGCTCGCGTGCTTCACGAAGGCGATCGTCGCGCTCGAGGCTTCGTGGCGGAAAACGGCCTAGCCGTCGTCGCGATCGGCGGCAACGCGCTGATCCGCGACCGCCAGCACGAGTCGATCCCCGACCAGTACGACATGGTGTGCGCGCTCGCCGAGGACATCGCCGCGATGATCGAGACCGGCTGGCGCGTGCTGGTCACGCACGGCAACGGGCCGCAGGTCGGCTTCATCCTGCGCCGCTCCGAGATCTCCATCTCCGAGGTCGCGCCGGTGCCGATGGACTACGCCGGCGGCGACATCCAGGGTGCGGTCGGCTACATGTTCGTCAAGGCGCTGCGCAACGCCTTCCGCCGCCGTGGCATCCACCGGAAGCCGGTGGCGGTGGTGACCCAGACCGTGGTCGACCGCAGCGACCCCGCGTTCGCCGACCCGACCAAGCCGATCGGCTCGCACATGGAGGAGGCGCGCGCGAAGAAGCTCGCCGCCAAGTACCGCTGGACGGTGCGCGAGGACGCCGGCCGCGGCTGGCGGCGCGTCGTGCCCTCGCCCAAGCCGCAGGCGATCGTCGAGGTCGACGTCATCCGCGCCCTGGTGAAGGACGGCTTCGTCGTGGTCGCGTGCGGCGGCGGCGGCATCCCGGTGATCGAGGACCAGAAGGGTGACCTGGTCGGCGTCGAGGCGGTGATCGACAAGGACCTCGCCTCCAGCCTGCTCGCGCGCAACCTGGGCGCCGACGCCCTGGTGCTTCCGACCGGGGTCGAGAAAGTCGCGCTCGACTTCAACCGGCCCACCCAGCGCTGGCTCGACCGCATGACCCTCGGCGAAGCCTGCCGCCACTACGCCGAGAACCAGTTCGACAAAGGCAGCATGGGCCCCAAGATCGCCGCGCTGATCGATTTCGTCTCCGGCGGGGGCCGGTTCGGCCTGATCACCAACCAGCCCAACCTCGCCCGCGCCCTGCGCGGCGAAACCGGCACCCGCGTCGTCCCGAGCTAGCGGGGCGGCGCGGGTCGCGGCTCGTGTAAGAATCGCGTATCCACGAGGGGATCGCTCATGAAGCTCGCCAGTTTCAGCACTGCGCAGGGCGCCGGCTACGGCGCCGTCACGGCAAAGGGAATCGTCGACCTGCGCCGCCGCCTGGGCAGCCGCTACCCGGATTTGAAATCGATTCTGGTCGATGGCGCGCTCGCGAAGATCCAGCCCTTTCTTTCCGAGGCCCCGGACTACCCGCCTTCCGGCGTCACCTGGCTGCCGGTGATCCCGAACCCGGACAAGATCGTGTGCGTCGGCCTGAACTACCAGGAGCACGTGGTCGAGACCGGGCGCGACAACACCGAGCAGCCGGCCATTTTCCTGCGCCTGCCGGAATCGCAGGTCGGCCACCAGCAGCCGATCCTGCGCCCGCGCGAGTCGAAGAACCTGGACTACGAGGCCGAGATCGCGGTGATCATCGGCAAAGCCGGAAGACGAATCTCGCAAAAGGACTCCTGGTCGCACATCGCGGGATACAGCTGCTACAACGACGGCTCGGTGCGCGACTGGCAGCGACATACCCTCCAGTGGACCGCGGGCAAGAACTTCGCGCGCACCGGCGGCTTCGGCCCGTGGATGGTCACCGCCGACGAGATCGCGCCCGGCGCCACGCTGACGCTGTCGTGCCGCCTGAACGGCGAGCGCATGCAGCACGCCAGCACCGAGCAGATGATCTTCAAGATCCCGAAGATCCTCGAGTACGTCTCGACCTGGACCCCGCTCGCTCCCGGCGACGTGATCGTCACCGGCACGCCGGGCGGCGTCGGCGCGCGGCGCAATCCGCCGATCTGGATGAAGCCCGGCGACAAGGTCGAGGTCGAGATCGACAAGGTCGGGATCCTCGAGAACACGATCGGAGAGGACTGATCATGAAATGGATGGCGGCGGTTTTGGTCCTCGCGGCCGGGATTGCGTCTGCGCAACCCTATCCCTCGAAACCCGTCCGGTTCATCGTGAGCTTCCCGCCGGGCGGGAGCTCGGACCTGATCGCGCGCGCGATCGCGCCGAAGATGAGCGAGAAGCTCGGCCAGCCGGTGCTGGTCGAGAACCGCGCCGGCGCCGGCGGCATGATCGGCGTGGACGCGATCGCGAAGGCGCCGCCCGACGGCTACGTCATCGGTCTCGCCGCCGCGGGGGCGCTCTCCTCGAACATCCACCTCTATCCCACGATGCCGTACCACCCGGAGAAGGACCTCGCGCCGCTTTCGATGCTCGCGATGATTCCGTTCTTCCTGGTGGCGCATCCCTCGCAGCCCGCCACGCTGAAAGAGCTGATCAGCGCCGCGAAAGCAAAGCCCGGCGCGCTTTCCTACGGCCACGGCGGCCAGGGCTCGACCATGCATCTCGCGGGCGAGCTCCTCAATATGATGGCGAGCATCCGGATCCAGGCGGTGCCGTACAAGGGCAGCGGCCCGGTGTCGGCCGACGTGCTCGGCGGCCAGGTGCCGCTCGGCGTGGTGGACGTACCCTCGGCCATCGCCAACGTGCGCGCCGGCAAGCTGCGCGCGCTCGCCGTCACGACGAAGCGCCGCATCGTGGCCGCGCCCGAGGTGCCGACCTTCGAGGAAGCGGGCCTGCCGGGCTACGAGGCCATCGGCTGGTTCGGCGCGGTGGCTCCGAGCGGGGTTCCCAATGAAATCATCAATAGGTTGAACTCGGAGATAAAAGCGGCGTTGTCCGCGCCCGACGTGCGCGAGCGGGCGCTCTCGGCGGGCGCCGAGCCCTTCCCCACCTCGCCGCAGGAATTCGCCGCCTATATCCGCGAGGAAACCAGGAAGTGGGGCGAGGTGGTCAAGGCCGCCAACATCAAGCTCCAATGACGCGCAGCCCGGTCGTCGACGTCCACACCCACATGCTGACGAACGAGTGGGTGTCGCTGCTCGAGCAGCACGGCGGGCCCTCGTACACGCTGAAGACGGTGAGCGGCGGCCTGCGCGCGATCCACCTCGACGGCGCGCCGTTCATGACCCCGGTGCCGAACATGTTCGACTGGGAGGCGCGCATCGCCAACATGAGCAAGGCGCGCGTCGACATCGCCGTCACCTCGCTCACCTGCCCCAACGTCTACTGGGGAGCCGCCGAGGTGAGCCTCAAGGCGGCGCGCGTCGCGAACGACGACATGGCAAGAGCGCAGAAGACCTGGCCCGAGCGCATCCGCTGGTTCGCTTCGCTCCCCTGGCAACACGAAAGCCTGGCTTTGCAAGAACTGAAAAGATGTTGTGATGCGGGAGCGGTGGGCGTCATGGTTCTCGCCAACATCGCCGGCAAGCCTTTGACCGAGAAGTCTTTCGAAAAAATCTGGCAGGAAATCGACCGGCGCGCGCTGCCGGTTCTGGTCCACCCGACCGCGCCGCCGGGAACCGCGCAGCTCGCGCTGCACGAGTTCCAGCTCACCGCGCCGATCGGCTTCACCTTCGATACCTCGCTCGCGATCGCGCGCTGCATCTACGACGGCTTCTTCGACCGCTACCCGAGCCTCAAGCTCATCGCCTCGCACGGCGGCGGCGCGCTGCCCTACCTCGTCGGGCGCCTCGACATCTGCTGGGACAACATCCCGGCGGCGCGCGCCAAGACCGCCGAGCCGCCGCGCAACTACATGCGGCGCATCTACGTCGACAGCGTGGTGTTCCGGCAGGACGTGCTCGACATGTGCGTCTCGGTGTGCGGCCCGGACAACGTGCTCTACGGCTCTGACTATCCGCACACCATCGGCGACATGGCCGGGTGCCTGTCGCGCGTCGACGCCCTGCCCGGCGACGTCCGGCACCAGGTCCGCGGCTGGAATGCACAGCGGATCTTCCGGCTTTAGGGTTAAGCTACTTCGACCCAGCATGAGAACCGCCGCCGCTGTCGCCGCCTGCCTGCTCGCCGTTGCCGCGCCCGCAACCGCGCGCGCCACGGGGGAATACAACTGCCTGATCGAGGCGTACGAGACCGTGGACGTGCGCAGCCCGGTGGAGGCGCTGATCGAGACGATCCTGGTGCGCCGCGGCGACGTGGTGACGAAAGGCCAGGTGTTGGTCAGGCTGGAATCGGCCGCCGAGCGCGCGGCCCTCGACCTGGCGAAAGCGCGCGCCACGATGCAGGGCGAGATCAAGGCTGCCGAGGCGCGCCTGGAGCTCGCGCAGCGCAAGTTCACGCGCGCCGAGGAGCTCTACAAGCAGAACTTCGTGTCCTCCACCGCGCGCGACGAGGCCGAGGCCGAGTACAAGCTCGCGAGCGAGCAGGTGCGCCAGGCGCGCGAGGCGCGCGAGCTGGCGCAGCTCGAGGCGCGCCGCAGCTCGGAGGTGCTCGCGCTGCGCACGCTGCGCAGCCCGTTCGCCGGCGTGGTGGTGGAGAAGCTGCAGTCGGCGGGCGAGATGGCGACCACCAACATCAACCAGCCGATCCTCAAGCTCGCGCGCATCGACCCGCTGCACGTCGAGGTCGTCCTGCCGGTCAGCGAGTACGGCAAGATCAGGATCGGCATGAAGGGCATCGTGGTGCCCGAGAAGCCGATCGAGGGGAAGTACGAGGCGCGCGTCAAGGTCGTCGACCGCACGGTCGACGCGGCGAGCGGCACCTTCGGCGCGCGGCTCGAGCTGCCCAACCCGCGCGCCGAGGTCCCCGCCGGCGTGAAGTGCCGGGTCAAGTTTATCTAGTTATTCGCCTCGCCCGGAGAAGGCGAGGATGTCTCCCAGATA
>DATIGR010000153.1:0-3481 GCA_035454645.1 Burkholderiales bacterium | reverse complement strand
GTGAAGGCCACCGGCTTCATCTCGAGGGCGAGGCGAGCGCCCTCGAGGCGCACGCTGGTGAAGCTCGAAGTCTCGAGCGGGCCGGATGCCGGAAAATCCTCGCGGAAGTGCGCGCCGCGCGAATCCTCGCGCGCTGCCGCGGCCTGCGCGATGACGCGGCTCGTCTGCACGAGGCTCTTGAGGTTCAACCAGTCGTGCCAGGTGAGGTTGAAGGCGCGATTCGCATCCGGGATGCCGGTCGCGTCGAGCTCGCCGGCGAGCGCGTCGAGCTCGCCGAGCGCCGCTTGCAGGTTTGCGCGATCGCGGATGATGCCGACCTTCTCCCACATGAGGTCGTAGAGCTTCTCGCGCATGGGTTCCAGGCTGGACGCGCCTCGGCCATCGAAAGGCCGTTCGCAGCTGGCGATGGCGGCGTCGATGGCCGCGGGGTCGGGCTCGAGGTGCGCGCGACCCTTCACCCAGGCGGCCATGGCATCGCCCGCCACGGCGCCGAACACGGTGGAGTTGGCCACGCCGTTGCCGCCCAGGCGGTTCGCGCCGTGCACGCCGCCCGAGTCCTCGCCCGCGACGAACAGCCCGGGCATCGAGGTCGTGCAGTCGGGCGCGAATTCCACGCCGCCCATCATGTAGTGCGCGGTCGGCACGACCTCGACCAGTCCGCCCGCCAGGTCGAAGCCGCAGTCGGCGCAGCGCTCGACCATGCCCTTGAACTCGCTCGCCACCCGCTCGGGACCGAGATGACTCATGGAAATATAAAGCCCGCCGTGCGGCGTGGTGTTGCCCTTCTTCATCTCGGAAAACATGGCGCGCGAGACGAGGTCGCGGGTGGCGCGCTCGGCCTTCGGGTCGTAGCGCGGCATGAAGCGCTCCTGCGCGCCGTTCAGCAGGTAGCCGCCCGAGCCGCGCAGGCCCTCCTCGAGCACCGTGCCGGTCTTGCGGGTGTGCATGCCGGCGAGCAGCCCCGTCGGATGGAACTGCACCATCTCCATGTCGCGCAGCGCGAGCCCGGCGCGCAGGGCCATCGCGAGGCCGTCGCAGCTCTTGTCGCCCGAGGGGGTGTGGTACTTGTACATGGTCGGCCCGCCGCCGGTGGCGAGCAGCACCGCCTTGGCGCGCACGAGCACGTATTCGCCGGTGCGCATGTCGATGAACAGCACGGCGGCAATCGCGCTTGCGTCCCGGGTCCTGATCAGCTCGACCGCGCGGTGTTCCTCGAGTCGATCTATTTTTCTGGACCATGTCTGCTCGGCGAGCCGGTTGATGATCTCGATGCCGGTGAGGTCGCCCTTGTGCACGGTGCGGTCGAACGTCTGGCCGGCGAAAGCCTTCTGGTGGATGCTGCCGTCGGGGTTGCGGTCGAAGAAGCAGCCGAGCTCGTTCTCGAGCTCCCTGACTCTCTCGACCGCCAGGACCACGAGCTTCCAGGCGAGCTCCTGGTCGCAGAGCCACGCGCCGCCCACGATCGTGTCCATGAAATGGCGCTCGACCGAGTCCTCGCGCGCGAGCGCCACGTTGTAGCCGCCCTGCACCATGCGCGTGCAGCCGCACTTGCCGAGCAGCCCCTTCACCGCGACGGTGATCGAGAGCGGGGACGCGGCCCGCAGTTGCGCCTGATGCGCGTGCAGCGCCGCGAACAGGCCCGCGCCGCCCGAGCCGAGGATCAGGATGTCCGTGTCGCGGGTTTGTGGAACCATTGCAGCGCGAGCACCACGGCCACGAGGCCGAATCCCACGGCGTCGAACAGCGTCTTCGGATAGACGAGAAGCACGCCCGCGATGAAGAGCATCCCGCGCTCGTACACCGTCGTCTTGCGGAACAGCCAGCCCTGGAAGGCGCCGCACAGCGCCATGATCCCGACCGCGGCGGTGAAGGTGACGAGCGCGATCGAGCCCCAGTCGGCGCCGGCGAGGGTCTTCAACGAGCCGGTCAGCAGCAGGCCGGCGCCGCTCGGGTCGAGCACGAACATGAACGGCACCAGGAACGCGGGCGTGGTGTATTTCCAGCACTGCAGCGTCGTCTTGTACGGATCGCCGCCGGTGATCGCGGCGGCGGCGAACGGCGACAACGCGGTCGGCGGCGAGACCTCGGAGAGCACCGCGTAATAGAAGATGAACATGTGCGCGGCGAATTCCGGCACCTTGAGCGCGATCAGCGCCGGCGCGGCGATCACCGCGCAGATGATGTAGGACGCGGTGACTGGAACCGCCAGCCCGACGATCCACACGATGAACGCGGTGTAGATCGCGGTCAGCAGCAACGAGCCCCCGGCGTACGCCAGCACGATCGAGCTGAACTTGAGGCCGAGGCCGGTGAGCGTCACCACCCCGACGATGATGCCGGCGCCGGCGCAGGTCGCCGCCACGTTCAGCACCGACATCGACCCGCCTTGCAGCGCCCTGGAAAGGCCCGAGTTCGCGACACTCTTCCAAGGCGATGTTCTATCCAGAACCAGAAGCGCCGTATCGCGGCGCAGGAAGCTCGTGGCAAGCGCCACCACGGTGGCCCAGAACACCGAGAGCTCGGGCGAGAACCCCATCAGCATGAAGGCGATGATCGAAACCAGCGACAGGAAGTGGTACCAGTAGCGCCGGGCGAGCGTCCAGGCGCTCTCGACGCGCTCGAAGCTGACCTGCTTCATGCCGAACTTGCGCACGTCGATCTCGACCATCAGGAACAGCGTCAGGTAGAACAGGCACGTCGGGATGACCGCCATCAGCACCACGTCGAGGTACGAGATCTTGAGGAACTCGGCGATGATGAACGCCGCGGCGCCGAGCACCGGCGGCGAGATGATCGCGCCCAGGCCGCCGGCCGAGAGCAGGCCGCCCGCTTCCTCCCGGCTGTAGCCGACCTTGGCAAGCATGGGCGCCGCCACCGCGCCCAGCGTCACGGTCGTGGCCACGCCCGAGCCCGACGGCCCGCCCAGCAGGAACGACGCGAGGGTAACGGTGCGTCCGGCGCCGGTGGGCTTGCCGCCCATCGCCGAGAACGAGAAATCGATGAAGAACTTGCCGGCGCCGGAGAATTGAAGGAAGGCGCCGTAGATGGTGAACAGGATGATGAGCGTGGAGGAAACGTTGATCGCGGTGCCGTAGATCCCCTCGAGCGTCATGTACATGTGCCCGACGAGGCGCGGCACCTCGTAGCCCTTGTGGGTCCAGGGCGCCGGAAGGTAGGGGCCGAAGAACGCGTAGCCGAGGAAGCACGCGGTGACGACCGGCAGGATCCAGCCGGTCGTGCGCCGCATCGCTTCCAGCACCAGCACGATCAGCGCCAGCCCGAAAACGATGTCCCAGTCGTTCGGCAGGATCGAGCGATCGAAGAACTCGTCGCCCCCGGCGATGAGATACGCGGCGGTGGCGACGCCGCCCAGCGCGAGCGCCCAGTCCCAGATCATCACGCGGTGGCGGAAGCGCCGGGCGGCCGGGAAGATCAGGAAGGTGAGAAACAGCACGAACGCCACATGCGTCGCGCGCAGGTG
>DATIGR010000152.1:0-28811 GCA_035454645.1 Burkholderiales bacterium | reverse complement strand
CGGGCAAGGCGCTCGAGGAAGCCGTGATCGAGCAGATCATCAAGCCGGTGCTGCCGAAGAACTACGTCAAGGGAAAGATCAACTACCTGGTGAACCCGACCGGCGCCTTCGAGATCGGCGGCCCGAAGGGCGACTGCGGCGTCACCGGGCGCAAGATCATCGTCGACACCTACGGCGGCTCGGCGCCGCACGGCGGCGGCGCGTTCTCGGGCAAGGATCCGTCGAAGGTGGACCGCTCGGCCGCCTACGCCGCGCGCTACGTCGCGAAGAACATCGTCGCCGCCGGACTCGCGTCCACGTGCCTGGTGCAGGTGTCCTACGCCATCGGCGTCGCGCGTCCGACGAGCGTGATGGTGACCACGCAGGGCACCGGCAAGATGTCCGACGATGCGCTCTCGGCGCTCGTCACGAAGCATTTCGATCTCCGGCCCAAGGGCATCATCCAGATGCTCGACCTTCTGCGCCCGATCTACGAGAAGACCGCCGCCTACGGCCACTTCGGGCGCGAGGAGCCGGAATTCACCTGGGAAGCCACCGATAAAGCACTTGCGCTGAAGCAAGCGGCTTAAGGAGGAATCTATGAAGAACCTCGAGGAGGTGCTGCGCGGCGCCGGTAATCCCGTCGACATGCTGCGCAACTCGCAGATCGGCGCCTACGTCTATCCGGTGGTGCCGTACGAATTCTCCAACTGGCGCGACGAGCAGCTCGCCTGGCAGAAAACCGCCGTGCTCTACGACCAGTCGCACCACATGGTGGAGCAGTACGTCGAAGGCCCCGACGCGCTGAAGCTGTTCTCGGGCCTGGGCGGAAACAGCTTCACCAACTTCCCGGTCGACCGCGCCAAGCAGCTCGCGCCGACGAACTACGACGGCTACGTCATCGGCGACGGGATCCTGTTCCACCTCGCGCCGCAGAAGCTGGTGTTCGTCGGGCGCGCGCCCGCGGCCAGCTGGATCGAGTATCACGCGCGCACCGGCGGCTACAAGGTCAAGACCGAGAAGGACGACCGCTCGCCGGGCAACACGAAGGGCAAGGCGGTCGTGCGCCGCAACTACCGCTTCCAGATCCAGGGGCCGAACGCGACCCAGGTGATCGAGAAGCTGCACGGCGGCCCGGTCCCCGAGATCAAGTTCTTCAACATGGGCGTGATCAACGTCGCCGGCCGCAAAGTGCGGGCGCTGCGCCACGGCATGGCGGGCGCGCCCGGGCTCGAGATCTGGGGCCCGTACGAGGAGCGCGAGGAAGTCCGCGCCGCGATCATCGCCGCGGGCAGGGACTTCGGCCTGAAGGAAGTGGGCGCGCGCGCCTACGCCACCAACACGCTGGAATCGGGCTGGATCCCCTCGCCGCTTCCCGCGGTGTACACCGGCGAAAGCATGAAGAAATACCGCGAATGGCTGCCGGCGGCGAGCTACGAAGCGACCGGCTCGATCGGCGGCAGCTTCTACTCCAAGAACGTCGAGGACTACTACGTCACGCCCTACGAGATGGGCTACGGCCCGTTCATCAAGTTCGACCACGACTTCATCGGCCGGCAGGCGCTCGAGAAGATGGCCGGGAAGCCGCACCGCAGGAAAGTGACCTTCGCCTGGAACGCCGACGACGTCGCCAAGGTGTGGCGCTCGATGCTCGAGCCGGGCGACCCGTACAAGTACATCGATCTGCCGCTCTCCAACTACACCTCCGCCTCCTACGACAAGGTGACGCGCGGCGGCAAAATGGTCGGCCTGTCGATGTTCGCGGGCTACAGCTACAACGAGCGCTCCATGCTCTCGCTCGGCATCGTGGATCCGGACATCGAGCCCGGCACCGAGCTCAAGCTCCTTTGGGGCGAGGAAGGCGGCGGCTCGAAGAAGACCACGGTCGAGCGCCACCGGCAGGTCGAGATCCGGGTGGTGGTGAGCCCGGTGCCCTACGCCAAGCAGGCGCGCACCACCTACGCGGAGGGCTGGCGCACCCAAGCGACCGCGTGAGGGCGCGATGAGCGCGAACAGCCTGGAAGAGGTGATTCGGGCCGCGGGCAATCCCGTCGACCTGCTGCGCCACTCGCAGACCGGGCCGAACGTCTACCCCGGGGTCCCGCCCGAGTTCACCAACTGGCGCGACGAGCAGCAGGCCTGGCAGAAGACTTGCGTGCTGTTCAACCTGTCGTTCCACATGGCCGATCTGCTGGTCGAGGGACGCGACGCGGTCAAGCTGCTTTCCCGCCTCGGCATCAACACGTTCAAGGACCTGCCGCTCGACCGCGCCAAGCAGTTCGTGCCCTGCAGCCACGACGGGCACGTGATCGGCGACGTGATCCTGTTTCCGCTCGCCGCGAGCCGCTTCAACCTGGTCGGGCGCATTCCGGCGCTCAGCTGGGTCCAGTTTCACGCCGCGACCGGCGGCTACGACGTGAAGCTCGAGCTCGACGAGCGCTCGGCGGCGCGCAAGGACCCGTTCAACCGCAAGTCCTACCGCTTCCAGATCCAGGGGCCGGCGGCGATGCAGGTCATGCACAAGGTGCTGGGCAAGCCGCCGCCGCAGATCAAGTTCTTCCACCTGTGCAGCATGACGATCGCGGGCAAGCACGTGGGCGGCCTGCGCCACGGCATGGTCGGCCAGCCCGGATTCGAGCTGTTCGGCCCCTACGCCGAGGGCGAGGCGGTACGCGAGGCGATCGTCAGGGCGGGCGAGGAGTTCGGGCTGCGTCAGGTGGGCGGGCGCGCGTACTCGTCCAATACGCTCGAGTCGGGCTGGATTCCATCGCCGCTGCCTGCGGTGTACTCGGGCGAGAAGATGAAGCCGTACCGCGAATGGCTCGGCGCCGCCAGCTACGAGGCGCGCGCCTCGATCGGGGGCAGCTTCGTCTCGAGCAAGATCGAGGACTATTACTTCACGCCCTGGGACATGGGCTACGGCTCGTTCATCGACTTCGACCACGATTTCATCGGGCGCGAGGCGCTGCAGAAGATGGCCAAGGGCCCGCACCGCAAGAAGGTCACCCTCGCGCTCGACGACGCCGACGTGATGCGCGCCATCGGCAGCCAGCTCGGAAAGGGCGAGCGCGCGAAGTTCATGGAGTTTCCCTCGGCGGTCTACTCGATGCACCCGTTCGACAACGTGGTGGCGGGCGGCCGCAGCGTCGGCGTATCGACCTGGATCGGCTACAGCTCGAACGAGGGCAAGATGCTCACGCTCGCGGTGCTCGAGCCCGACTACGCCCGCCCGGGCACGCCGGTGAGCTTCGTCTGGGGCGAGGAAAACGGCGGCACGGCCAAGCCGACGGTCGAGCGGCACAAGCAGGTCGAGATCAAAGCGGTCGTAAGCCCGGTGCCCTACGTCGAGGCGGTGCGCAGGTCCTACACGGAGGGCGGCTGGCGCAAGCAGGCGTGACCCCCGCCTTCGCGGGGGCGACGTCTTCAGACCAGCGCGACCGCGCCGCCGGCGAGCGCGCCGAGCAGCACGAACACGAACACGCGCCGCGCCGGTGCATCGCTCAGGATCCTGCGCAGGATGCCGACCGGGCGCGGCGGGCGCCCGGTCGTCTGCGCCTTGGAGAGCCTGCGCAGCGCCGCGCTGCAATCGAAGTGGCGCGACACCGGCAGGCGCGTGTCCATCGCGATCGCGGCCGCGGGAGGAGCGCCGACGGTCGGCTCGCCGTCGGCCGGCAGCTTCTGCGTGCGGCTGCTTTCGCCCGCGTCATCCGGCAGTCCCGCGTTCGCGCGCAGCTCGGCAAGGCAGGTGTGCAGGTCGGCCGCCATCTCGTCGGCATCCTGGTAGCGCACCGTCGGGTCCTTCTTCAGCGCGCGCGCCACCACGAAGTCGAGCATCGCCGGCAGGTCCGGGTTGACGCGCGTCGGCGGCTCGTGCTCGTCGTAGGTGATGCTGTGGCTCACCTGCGCCATCTCGGTGCCGCTGAAAAGGCGCCGGCCGGTCAGCATCTCCCACAGCACGATGCCCAGGGAGAAGACGTCGGAGCGGTGGTCGACCGGCTGCCCCGAGATCTGCTCCGGCGACATGTAGCGCGGCGTGCCCAGCACGATTCCCGTGCTCGTCTTGTGGTCGGCGAGGCGCATGCGCGCGAGGCCGAAGTCGGTGATCTTCGCCGGCCCGCGCTCGGGCAGCATGATGTTGGCGGGCTTGATGTCGCGATGCACGATGCCGCGCTGGTGCGCGAACGCGAGGCCCTCGGCGACCTGGCAGGCGATCTCGACCGCTTCTACCGCCGGAATCGCGCCCTGCTGCACCCGCTTGCGCAGGTCCGTGCCCTCGAGCAGCTCCATCGCCATGTACGCCAGTCCGTCGACCTCGCCGAAGTCGTACACGGTGACGATGTTGGGGTGGCTCAGCTTGCCCGCGGCTTTCGCCTCGAGCAGGAAGCGCTTCTGGTACTCGGCGCGGCCCTCGGCCTCCTTCTCCAGGCTGATCGTCTTCAGCGCCACGATGCGGTCGAGGTTCGGGTCCTCGGCCTTGTACACCACGCCCATCGCGCCCCGGCCGAGCTCGCCGAGGATCTTGTAGCGCCCGATCTTCTTCGCCGCCTTCGCCATCAGTAGCTCACCCGCTGCACCAGGCTGCGCCAGTACGGCGCGCTCCTCTCGAGCATCACGTCCACGAACGGCCGTTTGTTCGGCGTCGCCGAGCGCACCGCGATTCCGGTTCCGACCAGCGCGAGGGCAACCACGAGCGCGATCGCGCTATAGCGCCGGCTGCGGCGCCCGGGCGCGCGCTCGTTCGGGCCGAACACCTCGTGCGTGCGCAGCCCGGGATCGGTGAACGTGCCCGCCGGCGCGAGCGCGGCCTCGGCGCCGGGAGCCACCTCGGCAATCGCGTCGCGGAACGAGCGCGATACGAGGACGCGGGCCTGCGGCGCGAACGCCGCGACCGCCGCGGCCACCGCGATGCCGTCGCCGGTCATGCCTTCCCCGCGCTTGCGCCCGGCGAGCTCCAGCGCGCCGTGGTTGAGCCCCGCGGACAGCGGCAAGCCGACCGCGACCGCGGTCAGCGCGCGCTCCGCGAGGCGCAGCGCCGCGCGCGGGTCGTCGAGCACCACGACCGCCGCGCCGTCGGCAGCATCGAGCATGACGCGGTCGGCGGGGGAAATCTCGGCCGCGGTCACCGCGATCACCGCCTGGAGCTGCGCGCGCAGGCGCGCCTGCTCCGTCGCCGGACGGCGCGCAAAGTCCTGGATCTTCAGGAATACGACGCTCGCATAGAGGGACGACGAGCGCGGGGCGGCGGCCATGCGCGCAAGCATGCAGCGATTGCGCACGCTTGAACAGGGTATAATTCGATTCGCTGAGGAGCGTTGCGTTCCCCGCCACTCGCAACATGAGGCGGGGATCAGGCTCAGCTAACACAACGGCGCTCGCATCGGAAACGGTGCGGGCGCTTTTTGCTTTTGGAGGCCTTGACTGCCATGAAGATCGATTCGAGCTTCACCGACTTCAAAGTCGCCGACCTGGCGGCCGCCGACTGGGGGCGCAAGGAGATCGCGATCGCCGAGTCCGAGATGCCGGCGCTGATGGCGATCCGCAGGGAGTTCGCCGCCGCGCAGCCGCTGAAGGGCGCGCGCATCGCCGGCTCGCTGCACATGACGATCCAGACCGCGGTGCTGATCGAGACGCTGAAGGCGCTCGGCGCGGAGGTGCGCTGGGCCTCGTGCAACATCTTCTCCACCCAGGACCACGCCGCGGCGGCGATCGCCGCGGGCGGCACTCCGGTGTTCGCCTACAAGGGCGAGTCGCTCGACGAGTACTGGGAGTTCACGCACAGGATCTTCGAGTTCGCCGGGGAAGGAAATGCGGGCAGGGGGCCGAACATGATCCTCGACGACGGCGGCGACGCCACGCTGCTGGTTCACCTCGGCATCCGGGCGCAGAAGGATCCGGGCCTGCTCGCGAATCCGAAGAGCGAGGAAGAAGTCGCCTTGTTCAACTCGATCAAGAAGCGCAAGCCCGGCTGGTACGCCGAGATGGCCAAGGACATCAAGGGCGTAACCGAGGAGACGACGACCGGCGTGCACCGCCTCTACCAGATGGCGAAGGAGAAGCGGCTGCTGTTCCCGGCGATCAACGTCAACGACTCGGTGACCAAGTCCAAGTTCGACAACATCTACGGCTGCCGCGAGTCGCTCGTCGACGGCATCAAGCGCGCGACCGACGTGATGATCGCGGGCAAGGTCGCGGTGGTGTGCGGCTACGGCGAGGTCGGCAAGGGCTCGGCGCAGGCGCTGCGCGGGCTGCAGGCGCAGGTGTGGGTCACCGAGATCGACCCGATCTGCGCGCTGCAGGCGGCGATGGAAGGCTACAAGGTCGTCACGATGGAGTACGCGGCGGACAAGGCCGACATCTTCGTCACCGCTACCGGCAACTACAAGGTGATCACCCACGAGCACATGAAGCGGATGAAGAACAACGCCATCGTGTGCAACATCGGCCACTTCGACAACGAGATCGACGTCGCCGCGCTCAAGGCCTGCAAGTGGGAGAACATCAAGCCGCAGGTCGACCACGTCGTCTTCCCCGACGGCAAGAGGATCATCCTGCTCGCCGAAGGACGCCTGGTGAACCTCGGCTGCGCCACCGGCCACCCGTCATACGTCATGAGCTCGTCGTTCGCGAATCAGGTGCTCGCGCAGATCGAGCTCTACGGCAAGACGGACAAGTACCCGGTCGGGGTCTACATCCTGCCCAAGCGGCTCGACGAGAAGGTGGCGCGCCTGCAGCTCGCCAAGCTCGGCGCGATGCTCACCGAGATGACCGACGAGCAGGCGCGCTACGTCGGGCTGCCGAAGGAAGGTCCCTACAAGAGCGATCACTACCGGTACTGAGCCATGCGCATCCTCGTGATGGGGTCCGGCGGCGTCGGCGGCTACTTCGGCGCGCGCCTTGCGCAGGCGGGGAACCCGGTCAGCTTCATCGCGCGCGGGCGCCATCTCGAAGCGTTGCGCTCGAAGGGGCTCGAGCTGAAGAGCGCGCTCGGCGACGCGCAGCTCAAGGTGCGGGCGTTCCAGGACCCGCGCGAGGCCGGCGAGGCCGACGTGGTGATCTTTGCGGTCAAGCTCTGGGACACCGAGGGCGCGGCCGAGCAGATCCGGCCGGTCGCCGGCCGCGGCGTGGTGATCCCGTTCCAGAACGGCGTCGAGTCGATCGAGCGCCTCGCCCGGGTGCTCGGCGCCGAGCGCGTGATGGGCGGCTCTGCCTACATCGCGACGCGCATCGCCGCACCCGGCGTCATCGAGCACACCGGCACGATGGCGCGGCTGAGCTTCGGCCCGGTCATGCCCGCGCAGCGGGCCGCCGCGGAGTCGTTCCTCCGGGCGTGCAAGGCGGCCGGCATCAACGCCGAGCTCGCCGACGACATCGTGCGCGTCAACTGGGAGAAATTCGCCTTCCTGGTCGCGGTGAGCGGCACGACCGCGCTCGCGCGCGCTCCGCTCGGCGTGGTGCGCACAGACCCCGACTTGCGCTGGATGTTCGAGCAGGCGATGCGCGAGACCTGGACGCTGGCACGGCGCCGCGGCGTCGGGCTCGCCGACGACTTCGTCGCAAGACAGATGGGGTTTCTCGACTCCCTGCCGGCCGAGATGCGCGCCTCGATGCTGCACGATCTGGAGGCGGGCAACCGGCTCGAGGCGCCGTGGCTGTGCGGCGCGGTGGCGCGCATGAGCGCCGAGGCCGGGCTCGAAGCGCCGGTGAACCGGGCGATCTACGCCGCGCTCAAGCCGTTCGTGAATGGATCTGCGGGCAAAGCTGCCTGACCCCGGGCAGAGCGTCTTCCTCTACGGCACCACGCCGCCCCGGCTCGGGACCCCGCCCGAGCAGGTCGCGGCCGCCGCCGACAAGCTCGCCGCGCGCCTCGCCGCGCTGCCGCTCGACGGCGTAGTCCTCTACGACATCCAGGACGAGACCGGCCGCACGCAGCTGCCGCGGCCGTTCCCGTTCACCGGCACGATCGATCCGCGCGATTACGCGAGGTTCTTCCGGCTTCCCGCGATCGTCTACAAGGCGCTCGGCATGCTGGACGAGCCGCAATGGCGCTCGTGGCTCGAGGAATCGAGAGACAGGATGGAATTTCTCTCCATCGTCGGCCGGCCCGCTTCCGCGCGAGCGTATCCGCTTGCACTCTCGCGCGCGATCCGCATCGCCGCCGAGACCGGCCGCTTCGTGGTCGGCGGCGTGGTCATCGCCGAGCGCCACGACGCCGAGCGCAGCGAAGCGGCGCGGCTCCTCGCGAAAGGCATCGAAGGCTGCGGCTACTTCATCTCGCAGACGGTCTACCACGCGCCGCCCACGCAGCGGCTGCTCGCCGACTACCTGCGCGACTGCCGCGGCGCGGGCACGGCGCCGAAGCGCGTCATCCTCACCTTCGCGCCCTGCGGGCGCGACAAGACGCTCGCTTTCCTGCGCTGGCTGGGCGTCAACGTGTCGGCCGAGACCGAGCGCGCGATCCTCGGCGCGGCGAGCCCGCTCGCCCAGTCGATCGAAATCTGCCGCGACAACCTGCGCCGGATCCTGGACGGCGCCTATGCGAGCCATGTGCCGCTCGGCATCAACGTCGAGAGCGTGTCGATCAGCCGCGACGAGATCGACGCGAGCGTGGATCTCTTCCACGCGCTGCGCGAGGTGATGGCCGGCCGATGAGGCGCGGGCTCGCGGCGTTCGCTCTCGCCGTGCTCGGCATTTTCGGGCTCGAGCTTTTCGCCGCGCAATGGACGAAGCCGCTCGAAAGCCGCCTGCTCGACGCCTTCGTCAAGCGCCAGGCCGCCTCGGTCGCGCCCGATCCCGACGTCGTGCTGGTCACCATCGACGAGAGAAGCCTCGTCAAGATGGAAGACATCGCGGGGCGCTTCCCCTGGCCGCGGGCCGTCTACGCCACGCTGATCGACGGCCTCGCGCCGCAGCGCCCGCGGGCGATCGTGTTCGACATCCTGTTCTCCGAGGCCGATCGGGTGCGTCCCGAAAGCGACCAGGCGTTCGTCGACGCGGCGCTGCGCCACGACGGCGTCGCGCTCTACTTCCCCATGGTGCGGCTCGACACGCCGCACGGCGCGCGCGCGAGCCAGCTCGCGCCGCTGCTCGGCCTGGTGCGCGGGCCCGGCGCCGACCCGGAAGCGCGGCTCGCAGTCGTCCCGCCGCTCGTGCTGCCGCCAAGGCTGTGGCGCACCGGCACGATCAATTTCCTCGCCGACGGCGATGGCGTCGGCAGGCGCTACGAGCTGCGCAAGCGCGTCGGCGGCTGGGACCTGCCGTCGCTGCCCGCCCGCGTCGCCATGGACCTCGGCTTCCCGGTCCCCGACGCCGACGACCTGGTGCTCGCCTGGCGCGGCGGCGCCGAGAAGCTGCCGCGCGTGTCCTTCAGCGACCTGTACCAGGATTTCGAGCGCGCCAATCGCGGGCGGCCGCGCGATGAGTTCACCGGCAAGATCGTGGTCGTCGGCGTGGCCGCGGCAGGGCTGGGCGACCTGCGGCTGACGCCGCTCTCGCCCACCCAGCCGGGTATCGAGATCCTGGCGACCGCGATCGAGAACCTGAAGAACGGCCGCGCCATGCACTACGCGCCGCCGTGGTGGCCGGCGGCGATCGGCATCGTGCTCGTCGCGCTGCTCTATTTCGCGTTCCAGAAAGGCATCGACATGCGGGCGAGCGGCGCCGCGCTCGCCGCTGCGACCGCGCTCGCCGTCGCCGGCCAATGGATGCTCGTCGGCCGGCTCGTTCTCCTGCCCCTGCTCGTCCCGCTTGCCGCGGCGTGGACTTTCTATGCCGCGGCGGCGCTGGCGGAATACCTGCGCGAGCGGCGCACGCGCCGCGAGGCGATGGCGCAGTTCTCCCGCTTCACCAATCCGCACGTCGCCCGCCAGCTCGTCGAGCGCGGCGGCATCGACACCGGCCGGCGCGACGTCACGCTGCTGTTCTCCGACATCCGCGGCTTCACCACGCTCTCGGAGACGCGCAAGCCCGAGGAGGTGATCGCGCTGCTCAACCGCTACTTCTCGCTGCAGGTGGACGTGGTGTTCCGCCACGGCGGCTCGCTCGACAAGTTCATCGGCGACTGCATCATGGCGCTCTGGGGCGCGCCGCTCGACGATCCCGACCACGCGCGCCGCGCGGTCGCCTGCGCGCTCGACATGGCCGACACGCTGCAGGCCTTCAAGCGCGAGCTGGGCGCCGAGCACACCGACTTCGACGTCGGCATCGGGCTGCACTCCGGGCCGGCGGTGGTCGGCCTGATGGGCTCCGAGAAGCGCCTCGAGTACACCGCGATCGGAGACACGGTCAACCTGGCGAGCCGCATCGAAGGCCTGACCCGGGACGCCAGGCGCAGGATCCTCGTGTCGCGCGACACCATGGAGCGCTGCGCCGGCGCGTTCGATTTCGTATCATGCGGTACCTTCGCCGTGAAGGGCCGCGCCCAGCCCGTGGAGCTGTTCGAGCCGAGACGAAAGCAATGAAGGTCCTGGGTCTTCTCCTGCTGGTTCCCGTGCTGGCCGCCGCGGAGCCTGCAACGGTCATCCGCGCGAGCGAGCTCAAGCAGGAGCCCGCAGCCGATGCGGCGACGCTGGCGACGCTCGCCGAGAACACCGCGGTCGAGGCGCTCGAGCGCAGGAGCGGCTGGACGCGCGTCAAGGCCCCGGCCGGCGAAGGCTGGGTGCGCATGCTCGCGCTGCGCTTCGGCGGAAGCACCGCCGCAAAGCCCGGGACGAGCGGCGTGTCCGAGCTCTTCAACGTGGCGCGCACCGGGACGAGCGGCACGCAGGTCACGACGGGAGTGCGCGGCCTCGACGCGGAGCAGATTGCCGCGGCGCAGCCCAACCCGGCGGAGCTCGCGAAGCTCGAGACGTTCGCCGCCGACCGCGGCGCCGCCGAGAGCTTCGCCGCCGAGGGCAGGCTTTCGGCCCGGGCCGTGCCGTACCCGAAGCCATGAGAATTTTTCTGCTTGTTAGCGCGGCAGTGGCTTGTTTCGATGCGCAAGCCCAGTTCCGGCTGCCGAACCTCGACGTCAACCGCATGATCGACACGGTCAAGAACGTCGGCAAGGCGGTGCGCGACATCGACGAGCCGGAGGAGATCGCGATCGGGCGCGACGTCGCCTCGCGGCTGCTCGGCGCGGCGCCGCTCGCGCCCGACCCGGCGCTGCAGCGCTACGTCAACCACGTCGGCCGCTGGCTCGCGGCGCAGACCGAGCGCGCGAGCCTGCCGTGGCAGTTCGGCGTGCTCGACTCGCCCCACGTCAACGCCTTCGCGGTGCCCGGCGGCACGATCTTCATCACGCGCGGGCTGCTCGAGCGGATGCGCAACGAGGCCGAGCTCGCCGGGGTGCTCGGCCACGAGATCTCGCACGTGCTGAGGAAGCACCATCTCAGGGCGATCCAGAAGGGCGCGCAGAGCGCGCTCGCCGGCGAGGCGCTGTCGGCGGCGCTGCGCGAGCGCGCCGGCGCGGCGCGCGACAAGCTGATCGCCTTCGGCACCGAGATGTACGGCCGCGGGCTGGACAAGTCCGACGAGCTCGAGGCCGACCGGCTCGGCGTGGTGATCGCGGCGCGCGCCGGCTACGACGCCTACGGACTGCCGTCGGTGCTGCAGACGCTGCAGGCGCTGAACGCGCAGGACTCCGCGCTCGCGCTCATGTTCAAGACCCATCCGGCGCCGGGCGAGCGCCTCGACGCGCTCGGCGAGAAGATGCAGCCGGTGCTCGACGTCTATGCCGGCCAGGCGCTGGTCGCCGAGCGTTTCCTGCGGCAGGTCAGGAGATGACCAGGCGCCATGGCGCGCCCGGGCGGTCGCGGCAGACGCGGTAGCGGAACGGCATCGTCTCGCGCCCCGGCGTGAGAAACCTCAAGTCGGTGAACCAGACGCAGGTCGAGCCCTGGCCCATGCCGTCGAACGCCGGCAGGTCGGCGAACCAGCGGAAAAACGCGAGCTCCCCGGAGTTCCACGCCTCCCGGATCAGGGCCTGGTCGGTGGCCCCGTAGCGCGGCCGGCTCACCCAGATCGCCTGCTCCACCGGCAGGTACGGAGAGTCGATGCGCGCGATGAAGCCGTCGCCGGGCTGGTAGCGCCGCGGCTCCTTACGCACGAAGTTCACGTGCGCGAAGCGGTGCGTCTCCTCGTCGCTGACGAACACCGTCCAGTTGAACGGCGATACCGGCCTGGGGTGAACGGCCACTTTCGCACTCTGCAAGCCGAGCGATGCCGCGTACTGCTCGCCGAGCTCGAACGCCTGCTGCCTTTGCACGTACTGGAAGCCGACGTAGCCCGCGAGGACGACGCTCGCCGCGACCGCCGGGATTTTCGACCTGTAGAAGACTGCAGAAGCGATCAGCCCGGCAAGGATGATGCCGCTGAACCAGAGGTCGATGATGAACGTGGTTCCGATCGCCGCGCGCCAGTCGGAGAGCGGCGCGAGGATCATGGTGCCGAAGCTCGTGATGAGATCGCCGACGATGTGGACGCCCAAAGACAGCGCGGTCACGCCGTAGAGCGCGCGCCAGCCTCCGGGCTCGCGCAGCAGCTTCGCCAGAAGCCAAGACAGGGCAAGCGCCCACACCGGCAGGAGAACGAACGAGTGCGTGACGCCGCGGTGCGTCAGCAGGTACTCGACCGGCCCGACGAAACCGATGACGAAATCGAGGTCGGGCGCGGCCGCGGCGAAGAACCCCGCCGCCACCCGCCGCGGGATCGAGCGCGGCGGCGCGAAGGGCGAAGCGCTCGCGCGCGCCACCAGCGCGCCCGACAGCGCGTGGGTCAGAGTATCGATTCTTCTATTCTAGGCGGCGCGCTTCTTGCGTTGGGCGTCCTTGACGTGCATCTGGGCGTACGCGCCGTGCGCCGCCGCCTCGGCGTCGCCGACGTGCACCGGCAGGCCCAGGTCGGAGAGCACCGAGCCGAGCGCCGAGAGGCACAGCATGACGTTGTCCGGGCGGCAGCTGTAGCCCATCAGGCCGAAGCGCCAGATCTTGCCCTTGAGCGGCCCGAGGCCGGCGCCGATCTCCAGGCCGAACTCGCCGAGCAGCGTGCGCCGCACCTGCTCCTCGTTCACGCCTTCCGGGCAGATGACGGCGTTCATCTGCGGCAATTGATGTTGCTCTTTCACCAGGAACCTCAACCCCATGGCGTCGAGGCCGGCCTTGAGCGCGACATGATGGCGCAGGTGGCGCGCCCAGGAGTTCTCCAGCCCCTCCTCGCGGATGAGGAGCAGCGCCTCGTGCAGCGCGAACAGCGAGTTGGTGGGCGCGGTGTGGTGGTAGGTGCGGGTGCTCGCGTTCCAGTAGCCGAGCAGCAGGTTCATGTCCATGAACCAGCTGTGGATCCTGTCCTTTCTCTTCTTCACGCGCTCGACCACGCGCTCGGAGAACGAGACCGGCGACAGGCCCGGCGTGCACGACAGGCACTTCTGGCTCGCGGAGTAGATGGCGTCGATCTCCCACTCGTCGACTTTCACCGGCGAGCCGCCGAGCGAGGTGACGGCGTCGACGATCACGAGCGCGCCGTGCTTGTGCGCGATCTGCGTCAGGAGCTTGGCGTCCGACTGGCAGCCGGTCGAGGTCTCGGCGTGCACGAACCCGACCACTTTCGCGTCCCGGTTCTTCTTCAGCGCGTCCTCGAGCTTCTGCGGATCGACCGGCTCGCCCCACTTGTCCTCCACCAGCACCGGGTCGCCGCCGCAGCGCATCGCGTTCTCGAGCATGCGGCCGCCGAACACGCCGTTCTGGCACACGATGACCTTGTCGCCCGGGGCCAGCATGTTGACGAAGCAGTACTCCATGCCGACCGAGCCCGGCCCCGACAGCGGGAAGGTGAGCGCGTTCTTGGTCTGGTAGACGTAGCGCAGCAGCGCCTTCAGCTCCTCCATCATCTCGACGAAGATCGGGTCGAGATAGCCGATCGCGGGCTGGCTCATCGTGGTGAGCACGCGCGGATGGATCTCGGTCGGACCCGGGCCCATCAGCGTGCGCTGCGGCGGATGGAAGGACTGGATGCGTTTCGTCGGCGCGTACTGGCCCATGTTTTCCTCCGAAAAAATGCCGAAATTCTCGGGGCGCGATTTCACCCGCACCGGATTCTTGATGCTCGCCTCGTTGATGATCTCGAGCGCGCTGATGCGGCCTTCGGTCACGCGCTCGACTTCGCCCGCCCAGCGCGCCGGCACGTAGCCGGTCTTCACCCAGTTGTGGATCACCGCGCGATCGAGCTGGAATGCGCGCGCGACTTCGGCCTGGCTGCCGAAAAGCTCGACCAGTCGCTCGGCGCAATTCATCGCCGGCAAGCTTATGCTGTCAAGCTCACCTTGACAATACGCAAACCGTATGTACCAGATAGAACACACAATGTACGATGTGGGACATGCAAGAGCCTGCACCGCAAGTCGATCTCCACGCCCGGGGCAGCCGGGAAAGGCTCGCGAGGCTGGTGGTTTCGCTCCTCGACCACTGGGGCGTCCCGCTCAACGACCAGGCCGCCCTGCTCGGCCTTTCGGTGCAGTCGCGCTCGACCATCGCGCGCTACCGGCGCGGCGAGCCGTTGGCCGACAGCGCAGACCTGCTCGCGCGCGCCGGTCACCTGCTCGGCATCCACAAGGCCCTGCGCATCATGTTTCCGCACGACCGCGATCTCGCCTACCGCTGGGTGAGCGCGCCGAATCGCCGCTTCGCCGGCGCGCGGCCCCTCGACATCATGAAGCGCCACGGCTACGAGGGCATCCTCGCGGTGCGGCGCTACCTGGACTTCGAGCGCGGCCGGTAGGTGTTCGAAAGCCTGGTCCGGCAGGTCGCCGACTACCGCGGCAGCCTGCTGCGCAACATCAAGGGCATCCGCGTCTCGCAGGACCTGTTCGACGACCTTGCGCGCGACGCGGCGGATAGGGAGGTGGCTATTGCTGCGGAGAGCGCGACCCGCATCCCGAGCCCCGCGCCCCTCATCACCCGGCCGTTCGACTACGGCACGGTGATCACTTACCCCTTCGCCCCGCATAACTGGCAGGCGACGCGCTACTCCGACGGCCTGGAGTACGGCGTGTGGTACGGCGCTCTCGAGCTCGAGACGACGGTCTACGAGACTCTGTACCACTGGCACCGCTTCGTGACCGACAGCTTCTCAACCGACAGGGAAATCGTCGGCGAACGACGCGTGTTCCAGGTGCGCTGCGAGGCGATCCTGATCGACCTGCGCGCCGCAGCCGAGCCGCGCCTGGTCGAGCGCAACGACTACGCCTTTACCCGGGAGCTCGGGCGCTATCTCTGGAAGCGCGCGCAGAGCGGGCTCCTCGCCCCTTCGGCGCGCGGCCCCGGCACCTGCGCGGCGATCTTCCGGCCCGAGGCGCTGTCGGAGGTGCGCGAGGTCTGCTTCCTCACCTACCGCATCAGGGGCAACAGGGCTGTCGTCGAGCGCTCGCCCGGCGAGGCGTGGCTAAGGATTACCATTCCCGCATGAAACCCGACCACCCCGTCACCTTCAAACCCGAAACGGCAGCCGACGCCTGGCTCGGACTGCTCGCCGCGCGCGGCATCGAGTACCTGTTCGCGAACGGCGGCACCGATTTCGCGCCGGTGGTGGAGGCCTATGCCAAGGGACAGAAGCTCGGCTGGCGCCTGCCGCAGATCGTGATCGTGCCGCACGAAAACATGGGAATCGCCATGGCGCACGGCTACGCCATGGTGACCGGACGGCCGCAGGCGATGATGGTGCACGTGGGCGTCGGCAGCGCGAACTCGCTGAACGGCCTGATCAACGCCGCGCGCCAGAACGTGCCGATCCTGTTCACCGCCGGCCGCACGCCGATCACGGAGTCGGGCGCAGTGCCCGCGGCGCGCAACAACTACATCCACTGGGCGCAGGAGCATTTCGACCAGGGCGGCATGCTGCGCGAGTTCGTCAAGTGGGACTACGAGCTGCGCCACGCCGAGCAGGTCGAAGCCGTGCTCGACCGCGCGCTCGCCATCGCGAAGAGCGAGCCGCAGGGGCCGGTGTACGTGACTTTGCCGAGAGAAGTTCTCGCCTCCTCGTTTCCCGTGGATTTTTCTCTGCAACCCACCATCTCTCCCGCGTCGGCCCCGGCCGCCGACCCGGAAACGCTCGAGGAGGCGGCCAAGCTCCTGGGCGCCGCGCAGCATCCGCTGCTCATCACGGCGAGCGGTGGGCGCACCGCGGATTCGGCGCGCGCGATCGAGCAGCTCGCCCAGATGCTCGCGGTGCCGGTGGTGCATTACCGCCCGCGCCATCTCGCGCTCTCCACCGAGCACCCGATGCACTGCGGCTGGGATCCGCATGCGCTGCTCAGGGAAGCGGACGTCGTGCTGGTCGTCGACTGCGACGTGCCCTGGATCCCGAAGGAAGGCAAGCCGAGGCCGCAGGCGAAGGTGATCCACATCGGCCCCGACCCGCTGTTTGCCTCCTACCCGCTGCGCGGCTTCCGCGCCGATCTCGCGCTCACCGGCGCGGTCGCCCCCACCCTGCAGGCGCTCTGGCGCGCCGCCCAGAAGCAGGCCGTCTCGCCCAAGCGCATCGAGGAGCGCCGCAAGGCGGTTTCCCTCGTCTCGGACGACATCCGCAAGAGGGCAAGAGCCGGGGTCGATCCCCTGCCCGCCAGCATCACCGGGAAATGGCTCTCCGCATGCGTCAACAAGGTGCTCGACGACAGCACGATCCTCGTCAACGAGTACCCCACCGTGCTCGAAGAGATGGTGATCAGGGAGCCGGGCCGCTATTTCGGCAACCCTTCGGCCGGCGGGCTGGGCTGGGGCATGGGAGCGGCGCTCGGCGCGAAGCTCGCTTCCCCCGACAAGACCGTGATCTGCGCGCTCGGCGACGGCGCCTACATGTTCGGCAACCCGACCGCGGCGCACTACGTGTCCGAGGCGATGCGCCTGCCGGTCCTCTTCGTCATCGCCAACAACGCCCGCTGGGCGGCAGTGCACCGCTCCACGCTTTCCATCTACCCGAAGGGCTTCGCCGCCGCGGAGAGCGAGCCGCCCTTCGCCACGCTCGAGCCCTCGCCGCGCTTCGAGCACGTCGTGCAGGCGAGCGGCGGCCACGGCGAGCGCGTGAGCGAGCCGAAGGAGCTCATGCCCACGCTCGAGCGCGCGCTTAGAATCGTCAAGGAGGAAAAGCGCCAGGCGGTGCTCAACGTCTGCCTGGAGGCAAGCTACGTCAAGACCAGCTAGGATGAAAACAAGGAGGAGAGCCATGCGTGATCGACGATTTGCCGGCCCGGGGTTTCTTGCGGCCGGTTTGGTGCTGGCTGCGGCGCTTTACCCGGCCGCCGCCAGGGCAGCCGACTTCAGCGGCAAGACCATCGAGTTCGTGATCCCGTTCCCCACCGCCGGCGGGTCCGACGTGTGGGCGCGCTTCTTCGCGCCGTTCCTCGCCGAGGCGCTTCCCGGCAAGCCGACCGTGGTGGTGAAGAACGTGCCCGGCGGCGGCTCGATCACCGGCACCAACCAGTTCGTCCAGCGCGCCAAGGCCGACGGACTCTCGATCCTCGGCACCTCGGGAAGCACTCAGCTGCCGTATCTGCTCGACGACCCGCGCGTGCGCTACGAGCTCAAGGAGCTGATCCCGGTGCTGGTTTCCCCCACCGGCGGAGTGGTCTACGTGAACCCGACGCTCGGCGCGCAGAGCGCGCGCGACATCGGCAAGCTGCGCGGCAAGAAGATGAAGTACGGCAGCCAGGGGCCGACGTCGCTCGACCTCGTGCCGGTGCTCGCCTTCGAGATCATGGGGCTCGACGTCGATCCGGTGTTCGGCCTGGCGCGTGGCCCGGCGCGCGTCGCCTTCGAGCGCGGCGAGTCGCTGATCGACTACCAGACCTCCTCCGCCTACCTGCGCAACGTCGTGCCGCTCATCAAGGCGGGCAAGGCGGTGCCGCTGTTCTCGTGGGGAGTCCTGAACGCCAAGGGCGAGTTCGTGCGCGACCCGACATTCCCCGACCTGCCGCACTTCGCCGAGGCCTACGAGATGGCCCATGGCAAGAAGCCCTCCGGCACCGCCTACGAGGCCTTCAAGGCGTTCGTGGTCGCAGGCTTCGCGGCGCAAAAGCCGATCTTCCTGCCCAAGGGCACGCCCAAGGACATCGTCGACACCTACGTGCAGGCGCTCGACAAGGTGGTGAAGACGCCCGCGTTCAAGCAGAAGGCCGGCGACGAGCTCGGCGACTACGAGCAGGCGGTCGGGCCGGCGGCGCAGGAGGCGGTGAAGGTCGCCCTGAGCATCGATCCACAGGCCAAGGCCTGGGTGCGTGACTGGCTCACGCGCCGCTTCAACGTCAAGTTCGAAGCGAAGTAGCCCGGCTTTGCTCGACGTCGTCGGCTCGGCGCTGGCGAACGTCCTGAGCGGCACGCATGTGCTCTACATGCTGCTCGGGGTCGGCGTCGGCCTGATCGTCGGCATCCTGCCGGGACTGGGCGGCATCGCCGGCATGTCGATCCTGCTGCCGTTCGTCTACGGCATGGACACCGTGTCGGCGCTCGCGCTGCTCATCGGCCTTCTCGCCGTGGTCCCGACCGGCGACACGTTCAGCTCCATCCTGATGGGAATCCCGGGCAGCGCCGCCTCGCAGGCGACGATCCTCGACGGCTTCCCGATGGCGAAGCGCGGCGAGGCCGCGCGCGCGCTTTCGGCCGCGTTCTTCAGCTCGATGCTCGGCGGCCTGTTCGGCGCGCTCGTGCTCACCGGCTTCATCGTGGTCGCGCGGCCGATCATCCTGGCGTTCTCGTCTGCGGAGCTCTTCATGCTCACGGTGCTCGGGCTCGGCATGGTGGGCGTGCTGTCGGGCTCGAGCTTCCTGAAGGGCCTGCTGTCGTGCGCGCTCGGACTACTCCTCGGCATGGTCGGCGCGGCGCCGGCGACCGGAGAATGGCGCCTGGTCGTCGGTCTCGAGTATCTGGTCGATGGCCTGCCGCTGGTGGTGGTGGCGCTCGGCCTGTTCGCGATCCCGGAGATCATCGATCTGCTCCGCCGCCACACCGCGATCTCGCAGGTCGCGATGCTGGGCCGCGGCTGGCTGCGCGGCATCCGCGACACGGTGAGGGAGTGGAGCGTGGTGCTGCGCTGCTCGGGAATCGGCTGCCTGATCGGCGCCATGCCCGGCCTGGGCGGCTCGGTCGCCGACTGGATGGCGTACGGCCACACGGTGCAGCTCGCCAGGGACAAGTCGCAGTTCGGGCGCGGCGATGTGCGCGGCGTGCTCGCGCCCGAGTCGGCGAACAACGCCGTTGCCGGCGGCGCGCTGGTGCCGACGCTGCTCTTCGGCATCCCGGGCTCCGGCAGCACCGCGATCTTCCTCGGCGGCATGGTGCTGCTCGGCATCCAGCCGGGAATCATGCTGGTCGAAACGCAGCTCGACCTCGTCTACACCATCATCTGGACGCTGGCGATCGCCAACGTGGTCGGCGCCGGGCTGTGTTTCGCCGCCTCGCCCTTCGTGGCGCGCATCACGACGCTGCCGTACGCCTACGTCGCGCCGTTCATGCTGATGATCATCTTCTTCGCGGCGTACCAGGCCACCAGCCACTGGGGCGACATCCTCGCGCTGCTCGCGATCGGCGTGCTCGGCCTCTACATGCGGCGCTTCGGCTGGCCGCGCCCGCCGCTCATCGTGGGCTTCGTGCTCGCCCCCGGGGCCGAGAACTATCTCTACCAGGCGATCCAGTTCCACGGCTCGGCGTGGGTGCTGCGGCCCGGGGTGCTGATCATCGCGGCGATCACCGCCGCCTCGATGTGGGCCGGCGCACGCTATGGCCGCGCCGAGATCGACGAAGGCGGCTCGAGCGGGCGGGTGCGCGATATCCGGCCGCAGCTCGCGTTCGCGATCGCCCTGACGGCGCTATTCGGGTACGCGGTGCTCGACCTGCAGCGCTGGTCGTTCCTCGCCAAGGCGTTCCCGCTCGGCATCGCGGTCGCGGCGCTTCTGACTGCGGTTCTTGTCGCCGCCGTCATCTGGCGCGGGCCGCGCGCGAGCCCGGTGATCTTCGATACCGAGACGGAAACCGTTGCCGGTGTATCCGCGCTCGGCCGTTACCTGCTCTGGATCGCGGCGTTGCTCGCCGCGAGCGGCCTCGCCGGATTCGTGATCGGGCTCGCGCTGTTCTTCGCGGCGTTCCTGCATCTCGAGGCGCGCTCGCCGATCGCGCGCAACGCTCTGCTCACCGCTTCGGCGGTGGTGTTTCTCGCCGCCATGTCGCATCTCTTCGTGCTCGACTTCCCGCGCGGGCTGCTGCAGGAGCTGGTCGAGATGCCCTGGCCGCTACGGTAGGGAAGCGGGCTGCGCCGCCGGCAGGGAAGCCTCGATGCGGGGCGCGCCGATGCGCCCGACGAGGGGGAGCTTGAGGCCGGAGGAGCTCAAGCCGAAGTTGAGGCTCAGAATGTTGAGCTCCAGGCCGTCGACGCCGCTTGCCGCCACGCCGAAAAGCCCGCGCAACGAGAACTGGAAGCCGCGGCCGCTCGGCGCGCTGGAGATCAGGTCCGAGCCGATGTAGTCCTTGCCGATCGCCGTGGCCGGCAAGTCGACCTCGAGCTCCGGCACCGCGCGCGCGATCCATGCGGTGAAGGTGTTGGAGTTGGGACCCGGCCACAGGGTGTAGTCCTTGGCGAAGGGATACTCGCGCGCCGCCGCCTCGACCCGCTCGATCAGCTTTTCGACGCCGGCGCCGCGCTTCTCGGCGTAGAGCTCCCCGGGCGCTCCAAACCAGGAGTCGGGCGCGCGGTTGCGGATCACGAGCGCGCTCTCGGACCAGCGCAGGCGCCAGCCGACCACCTCGTAGACCGTGTATTCCGCCGCGCCTTCGGGCTTGACCGCCACCCAGGTGTGCACGCCGAAGATGCCCTTGGCGCCCCGGCTGCGCGCCCCCCAGACCTGCACCACCGCCTCGTCTACCTTGGCGGGATCGACGGCCGCGGTTTCGGAGTTCTCGGCCGTGACCGAGGCACCAATGAAGGCGAGCAAGCCGATGAGGCTCGAGCGGCCGATGAACTTAGCGACAGGGTGCTTCATGGTCTTCACTACCGAAACGCATTGTAGGACCCGCCGGATGACAGAAAGTTACCTGAAGCCTGAGAAATCGTGGAGCTTGCGGTCGAGGAGGTGCGAGGGGCGCACCTCGGTCAGGGCGCGGGCGATGGACTCGATGCGCCCCGGCTGGCGCCGCTCCCAGTCCCGCAGCATCTCGCCGATCTGCTTGCGCTCGAGGTTGTCCTGCGAGCCGCACAGCGTGCACGGGATGAGCGGGAAGCGCCTCGCTTCGGCGTAGGCGGCGAGGTCGGCTTCGGCCACGTAGGCGAGCGGCCGGATCACGACGTGCCGGCCGTCGTCGGAGCGCAGCTTGGCCGGCATCGCCTTGAGCTGCCCGCCGTGGAACAGGTTGAGGAAAAAGGTGGCCAGGATGTCGTCGCGGTGATGGCCGAGCGCGATCTTGTTCGCGCCGAGCTCGCCCGCGACGCGGTACAGCACCCCGCGGCGCAGCCGCGAGCAGAGCGAGCACATCGTCTGCCCTTCCGGGATGACCCGCTTCACCACCGAGTAGGTGTCCTGCTCGACGATGCGGAACTCGACCCGGCGCGATTTCAGGTACTCCGGAAGCACATCCGCCGGGAACCCCGGCTGCTTCTGGTCGAGATTGACCGCGATCAGCTCGAACCGCACCGGGGCCTTTTCCTGGAGCGACAGGAGAACGTCCAGGAGCCCATGGCTGTCCTTGCCGCCCGACAGGCACGCCATCACCCGGTCGCCCGCCTCGATCATGTCGAAGTCGGCGATCGCCTGGCCCGCCTGGCGGCGCAGCCGCTTGGCGAGCTTGCCGAGCTCGTAGTCGGCCTTGCGCGGGTCGCGGTGCAGGCGGACGGGTTGCGCGCGCATAAGGAACGCGAGTTTACCTAAGGAGTCACCAACTTGAGCCCGGCGATGCCCATGACGATCAGGAGGATCGAGCCGACTCGAAGGAGCGTCTTCGGCTCGCCGAACAGAATCATGCCGAGGATCGCGACGCCGACCGCGCCGATGCCGGTCCAGACGGCGTAGCCGGTGCCGATCGGGATGGTGCGCACGGCGAGGGCGAGGAAGTAGACGCTGCCGATCATCGCCGCCACGGTGATCGCCGAAGGCACGAGCCGGGTGAAGCCGTCGGTGTACTTGAGGCCGATCGCCCAGACCACTTCGAGCAGACCGGCGAGCGTGAGCCACAGCCAGGCCATGAGCGGATTCCTTCGCTAGATGAAGATCGAGCGGCCGCCGTCCACGGCGAGGATCTGGCCGGTGACGTAGGGCGCGCAGGCGAGGAAGTGCACCGCGCGCGCGATGTCCTCCGGCGCGCCGATGCGCGCGAGCGGCGTGGTGGCGAGGATGCGCGCGCGCTCCTCGTCGGTGAACTGCCCGTCTTCCGGCCAGGCGATCGCGCCCGGGGCGACGCCGTTCACCCGCACCCGGGGGGCGAGCTCGAGCGCGAGCGAGCGCGTCATCGCGGCGAGCCCCGCCTTCGCGATGCTGTAGAGCGCGTAGCCCTTGAGCGGCCGCTCGGCGTGGATGTCCACGATGTTGACGATCGAGCCCTCGTTCTTCGCGAGCTCCGGGGCCGCGTGCTGGGCGATGAACAGCGGCGCGCGCAGGTTCGAGCCGACGAGCTCCTCCCAGTGCGAGGGCTCCATGGCGCCGACGGCGACCGGGAAGAAGCTCGACGCGTTGTTGACCAGGATATCGAGCCGCCCGAAGCTGTCGAGCGCGGCGCCGATCAGCGCGCGCGGCGCCACCGGCGCGAGCAGCTCGGCCTTGACCTTCGCCGCGCTCTTCGGGCGCGCCGCGTTGAGCTCGGATGCGAGCCGCGCGGCGTCGGCCTCGGAATCGCGGTAGTGGATGAGCACTGCTGCGCCGGCGGCATGCAGGCGCCGCGCGATTACCGCGCCGACGCGGCGCGCACCGCCGGTTACGAGCGCCGCCTTGCCTGCCAGCGAGTCGTCCATGAACGCTCTGATTCTAGGTTAGATTCCCCGGGTGCTTGAGGAGCTGCGCGCAGAGATCGCCGCCGCCGGCGGGTGGATTGCGTTCGCCCGCTACATGGAGCTCGCCTTGCGCGCCTACTACGGCCGCGGCGAGCGCCAGTTCGGTGCGCCGGGCGATTTCGTCACCGCGCCCGAGCTCGGCAGGCTCTTCGGCCGCACGCTCGCGCGGCAGCTCGCGCAGCTCGATGGGCCGATCCTCGAGCTCGGCGCCGGCAGCGGCGCGCTGGCCGAGGTGCTCACGGCCGAGCTCGACCGCGAGTACCTGATCCTCGAGACGAGCGCTGCGCTGCGCGCGCGCCAGGCGGCGCGGCTCGGCGGCAGGGTGAAGTTCCTCGAGCGCCTCCCCGACGCTGTTCGCGGCGTGGTGATCGCGAACGAAGTCGTCGACGCCATGCCGGTTCACACGGTCGGATGGCGCGACACGGGGATCGTCGAGCGCGGCGTAGCTTTTTCCGAGAAGCTGACGTGGGCGGAGAAGCCGGCGCGCGGCACGGTGCTCGAAGCGGCTCGGGCGATCGACGTCCCTGCGCCCTACGAGAGCGAGATCGGGCTCGCGGCGCGCGCCTGGATGCGGACCGTAGCGGAGCGGCTCGAGTCGGGCGCGGTCTTTGTCATCGACTACGGCTTTCCGTCGCGCGAGTACTACCACCCGCAACGCTCGATGGGAACGCTGATGTGCCACGCGCGGCATCGCGCGCACGGCGACCCGTTCGAGCGGCCGGGCGAGCAGGACATCACGGCGCACGTGGACTTCAGCGCGCTCGCGCAAGCGGCGCACGAGGGCGGGCTCGAGGTCCTCGGCTACGCGACGCAAGCGCAATTCCTGGTGAACTGCGGCATCACCGAAGTGCTGGCGCAGGCGAACCTGGAGAACGCGCTGCACTACGCGCCGATCGCCGCCGAGGCCCAGGTCCTGCTCTCCCCCAACGAGATGGGAGAGCTCTTCAAGGTGCTCGCGGCCGGCCGCGGGGTCAAGCTTCCGCTCCTGGGGTTTTCACGTGGGGATCGTTCACATACGCTCTAGCCTGTGAGGTTTCTCATTCTGCTATTGCTTCTCTCGCCGGCGCGCGCCGACGAGATCGCCGAGGCGAAGAAGCGCTGGGAGGCGAGCCCGCACGGGCCGCTGCTCGAGCGCATCCTGCCGCCCACGTTCGACGCTGCACGGCTGCCGCAGCGGCAATCGAACGGGGCGAAGCTGGTGCTCGCCTACTGCGTGCAGTGCCACAACCTCCCCAACCCGGCGATGCATCACGCCGCGAGATGGCCGGGCATCGTGCGGCGCATGGTGCTGCGCATGGAGGGCAAGGGGAACCTGGGAACGCTGATGGCCGAGATGATGGCCGGGGTGAAGGCGCCCGGCGCCGAGGAGACGAAGGCGATCGTCGCGTACCTGCAGCGCCACGCGCAGAAGCCGCTCGACCCGGCGCGCTACCCCGAGGTCTACCAGCCCTCCGGCGAGGCGTTCCGCCTGGCGTGCAACCAGTGCCACGTGCTTCCCGACCCGCGGCGCTACACCGCCGCCGAGTGGCCGCGCGTGGTCGCGCGCATGCAGGAAAACATGGAGTGGATGAACCGCGTGGTGGGCTCCAAGCCCGTGCCCGGCGAGCCGCGGCTCGCGGTCGAGGAGATCAACGCCTTCCTGGCAAGACACGCGCGCAAGCCGGGCGGCTGATGCCGCGGCAGCGCTAGCGGCGCACGCCGACGGCGACGCCGCCGCCGAGCGACACCATCTCGAGCAGCACGTCGAGAAAGTAGTACTGCCCGATCGCGAACGCGAGCAGCGCGACCAGCGCCCAGCGCTTCGCGACGGCCCAGCGCTTCACGCTCGGCAGGTCCTGCCCGCGGGTGGCCTTGAGCTGCTCGATGTAGACCTGCAGGTCGGCGCGCGTGTGCACGTCCTCGATCGTGCGCACGTTGTGCGTGCGCGTGATGCGGATCAGATTGCGGATCACCTGCAGCGCGACCTCGGGGTGCTTGAGCAGGAAGGCCTGGAAGTCGGCGCGCGAGATGACCGCGAGCTCGCTCGGCTCGACCGTGCGCACCGAAGCCGAGCGCGGCCTGTCGTCGAGCATCATCTCGCCGACGTACTGCCCGGCGCCGCGCACGTCGACCACGAACTTCTTGCCGCTGGCGTCGGTGAGATAGACCTTCACCTTGCCGGCGAGGATCAGGAACAGCTGGTCGGCGCGCTCGCCCTCGCGGATGAAGGTCGCCTCGGCGGGAAGCGAGCGCCGCTCGGCGCGCTGCGCGAGCTCGCGCAGCTCGGCGTCGCGCGCGCCCTGGAACAGCGTGATCTTCGCGAGGTCGGCGCTCGTCATCGCGCGCTAGTTTAGGGGACGGCCATCCCTTTCACCACTGCAGGCCGGGCCCCCACCGCGTCGTACCAGCGCCGGACGTTCGGAAACGCGGCGAGGTCCACCCGGTGCCATTCGTGGCGCGCCACCCAGGGATAGATCGCGATGTCCGCGATCGAATAGTCGTTTGCAAAAAACTGAGACTTCTCCAGGCGGCGGTCCATCACGCCATACAGCCGCTTGGCCTCGTTGCCGTAGCGCTCGCTGCCGTACGGGATCTCGTCCTTCTTCGCGCGCATGAAATGGTGCGCCTGGCCGAACATCGGCCCCACTGCGCCCATCTGGAACATGAGCCACTGCAGGATTTCATACTTGTACTCTTGCGGGAAGAACTTCCCGGTCTTGTCCGCCAGGTAGATCAGGATCGCGCCCGATTCCATCATCGCGAGCGGCTTGCCGCCGGGGCCGTCGGGATCGACGATCGACGGAATCTTGCCGTTCGGGTTGATCTTCAGGTACTCGGGCGTGAACTGCTCGGCGTTCGTGCCGATGTTGATCTTGTGCACGCGGTACGGCAGGCCGCACTCCTCGAGCATGATGGAAACCTTGCGGCCGTTGGGCGTGCTCCAGGTATAGAGTTCGATCATGTTGAAGTGGCTCGTGACCGTGCTGGTGGTGTTGGTGATTTTCGCGGTGCTTGCGCCGCGCTTCGGCCCCTGGCGGCTGCCGGGGGACTTCCGCGTCCCGGTGCGCGGCCGAATCTACTACATTCCCCTCGCCAGCACGCTCGTGTTTTCGCTGCTCGTCTGGCTGATCAGCCGAGTGCTCTGATCGCCTTCAGCCGCGCCTCGTCGACGAGCCGGCCGATGTCCGCGCCCTGCGCCGCCTTGGCGATCGCGCCGGCGTCGACCGCGGCCGCCGCGGCGCGCGCACGCTCTGCGCGCGCGGTATCGATGCCCGGCTCCGCGAGCCGCGCCGCCTCGAGGAGCTCGGCGAAGCGCTCCGGGCGGCGGAACGCATCGGCGCCTTTGAGCACACCGAGCAATGCGTCCGGCGTCGATTTCTTCAGTCCCTCCTTGTTGCGAACTGCGGCCAGCGCGAGGTCCCGAACCTCGCTCGGCGCGCGCAGCCGCTCGCAGAGGGACTGCACTTGCTCCTCTCCAAGAGGCCATGCCAGGACTGCGAAGCGCACCGGCACCGAGCCCGAGAATCGCCCCGGCCACGCCTTGATTTCAGGAAACGCCTTGGCCAGCAGCCCGGTGCGCTGCGTGACCTCGAGCATGCGCTCGGGATGGGGCGCGGCCAGGCCGCGCGAAAACTCCTGCCATACCCGCTCCGGCACGAGAAAGTCCGCCTCCCCCGTCCGCACCATTTGCTGCATGAGCTGCAGCGTGGCTGAGTGAACCGAGAATCCGAAGCGCGCAGCGAAGCGCGCGACGCGCAGGATGCGGACGGGGTCTTCGGCGAATGCTTCGCTGACGTGGCGCAAGATGCGCTGCTCGAGATCCTTCTTTCCGCCGAAGGGATCGATCAGCCTTCCATCCTCGGCCTTCGCCATCGCGTTGATGGTGAGGTCGCGGCGCTTGAGGTCCTGTTCCAGCGTGACTTCGGGCGCGGCGTAGACGGTGAAGCCCTTGTAGCCGCGTCCGCTCTTGCGCTCGGTGCGCGCAAGCGCGTATTCGTCGTGCGTCTCGGGGTGCAGGAACACGGGGAAGTCCTTGCCGACCGGCTTGAACCCCAGCCGCACCATCTCTTCAGGCGTCGCGCCGACCACGACGTAGTCGCGCTCCTTGACCGGCAGGCCGAGCAGCTCGTCGCGCACGGCTCCGCCGACGAGGTAAATCTTCACCTCGTCGCGTAGGGCTCGTCGGCCGCGACGAACTCGGTCTCGCGCCGCGCGGCCTCGCACCACTCGCGCACCGCGGCGAGCGAGCGCACCGCTTCGCAGTACGCCCGCGCGGCGGGAGGAAGCTCGACCGCGTAGGTCGTGAAGCGCAACACCACCGGCGCGAAGAAGGCATCGGCGATCGAAAAACGACCGAAGAGGAAATTCCCCGCGCCGCCGAAGCGCTCGCGGCAGTCGGTCCACAGGGCGACGATGCGCTCGACGTCCTTGCGTGACTCGGGCGTCATGCCCTTTCCGGGGTGGCTCGCGCGGATATTCATCGGCATCTTGCTGCGCAGCGCCTGAAAGCCGGAGTGCATCTCCGCGCACGCCGAGCGCGCCACGCGGCGCGCGCGTTCGTCCTCAGGCCACAGGCGCTTTTCCGGGTAGAGCTCGGCCACGGTCTCGCAGATCGCCAGCGTGTCCCACACCGGCTCGCCGTCGATGAGCAGTACCGGGACTTTGCGCGTCGGCGAGTACTTCTCGACCCCGACGACCTTCGTGTCCTGGTCGAACTTGAGCTGCACCTCCTCGAACGGGATCTCGGCCTGGCGCAGGAGCACCCAGGGCCGCATCGACCAGGACGAATAGTTCTTGTTGCCGATCACCAGCTCGAGCTGCATGCGGAGAGTCTAGCGCGGCAGGGCGAGCTCGGCGACGACGCCGCGGGCGCCGTTCGAGAGCTTCACGTCGCCGCCGTGCCAGCGGGCGATGTTGCGCGCGATGCTCAGGCCGAGGCCGGTGCCGCCGCTGTCCATGTTGCGCGAGTCGTCCAGCCGGTAGAAAGGCTCGAACACCCGCTCGAGCTCCGCCTCCGGTATGCCGGGGCCGCCGTCGCGGATCGCGACCCGCAGCTGATCGGCCGAGTCGGCGATCTCGATCTCGGCCGAGCCGCCGTAGCGGATCGCGTTCTCGATCAGGTTGTCGAGGCAGCGGCGCAGCCCCTGCGGATCGGCCCGGTACGGAGCGAGCGGCACGCCGCGCACCGTGAGCGCCTGGCCGGCTTCCCGCCGGTCCTCGCATACGCTCTCGATCAGCGCGCCTACGTCCACGGGCTGACGCTCGGTGTCCTTGCCCACGCTGGAGAAGAAATTCAGCGTCTCGCCGACCATGGTTTGCATCTCGTCGAGGTCGCGCAGCATCCTCGCGCGCAGCTCCGGGTCGGGGAGCATCTCGGCGCGCAGCCGCAGGCGGGTGATCGGCGTCTTCAGGTCGTGCGAGATCGCGCCGAGCAGCCGGCCACGCTCGACAAGATAGCGGCGCACGCGCTCCTGCATGCGGTTGAACGCCGCGATCACGCGGCGGATCTCGCTCGGCCCGGCCTCGGGTAGCGGCGCGATCGCCGGGTCCTGGCCGATGGCGTCGGCGGCGCGCGCCAGGCGGTCGAGCGAGCGGGTCGTCATGCGCACGAGAAAAGCCGCCAGCCCGAAGCACACGAGCAGCAGCAGCAGCAGGATCGGCGCGAGCGACTCGAAGCGGCGCAAGGGCTCCTGCGGCACGTTGACGTCGAACACCGCCACGGTGCCGTCGCGCAGCCCCACCTGGACGACGATCGAGAACGGCTCGGGCATGAGGAAGTAGAAATGGCGCGCCATCCACAGCTCGAACGGGCTGACGGCCACGCCCTCACCGACGACGCCGCGCGACCTGGGCTTCGGGTTGAT
>DATIGR010000151.1:0-10629 GCA_035454645.1 Burkholderiales bacterium | reverse complement strand
AGTTCACCCCTTTGAGCACCACGACGTCGCGCACCGGCGCCGGGGTGGGAGGAGGCGCGACGACCGGTGCCGGCGCCGCTACGGGCGCGGGCGGCGGGGGCGGCGGTGCAGCCACGGGCGCAGGCGGCGGGGGCGGCGGCGGAGCCACGACCGGGGAGGGCGCCGCCATCGGCTGGGGTTTCGGCGCGGGCTTCTTCACCAGGTCGGGGTCGCACTCGGCGATCGCCTTTTCCGGCGTCCACGAGCTCGTGCGCCAGCACAGCCCGAACGGGTTTTTCCAGATCGCGTTCGCCGCGCCGCTGGTCGCGTAGGCATCGGTCTGGATGGGCTGCGCTGCGATCTGCACCGATGTTCCCAAAGAAACAGCAGCTCCCGCGGCAATCAAGGACCTTTTAAACGCGCGCATGACGATTTCCTCCAGGGGGGGGGTCGGGCAAACATATACCAATGCAGGCATCATGTCTGCCATGACCGATCGACACCGCAGCATCGTCGCCGCCTGGCTGTTCTTCTGCGCCGCGCTCGCCTTCGCCATCGTGCTGGTCGGCGGGCTGACGCGCCTTACCCGTTCGGGGCTTTCCATCGTCGAGTGGCAGCCGCTCATCGGCATCCTGCCGCCGCTGTCGCCGGAGGAGTGGGACGCGCTGTTCGCCAAGTACCGCGAGACGCCGGAGTTCCGCCAGGTCAACCCCAACATGACGCTCGAAGGCTTCATGGGGATCTTCTGGTGGGAATACACCCACCGTCTGCTCGCGCGCGTCATCGGCTTCGTCTACGTAGTGCCGCTCGTTTTCTTCCAGTTGCGCAAGATGCTCGAGCGCTCGCTCACCGTGAAGCTCTGGGCGATCTTCGTCCTCGGCGCGGCCCAGGGCGTGCTGGGCTGGTACATGGTCAAGTCGGGCCTGATCGACGACCCGAAGGTGAGCCCGCTGCGCCTGAGCGCGCACCTCGGCCTCGCGCTCGTCATCTTCGCCGCCGAGCTGTGGATCGCGCTGCAGCTCGTCTCGCCCCGGCTCGGCCCGTTCGAGAAGCTGCCGCTCGCGCTGCCGTACCTGATTCTCGCCATGGCGCTTTCCGGCGCCATGGTCGCCGGGCTGCGCGCCGGCTACGCCTACAACACCTTCCCGCTCATGAACGGCCAGCTCGTGCCGCCCGATCTGCTCAAGCTCGACCCCTGGTGGCACAACTTCCTCTACAACATGGCGAGCGTCCAGTTCGTGCACCGGGCGTTCTTCTGGCTGATCGCGCTGCTCGTGCTGCTCGCCTGGTGGCCGGCGCGCCACCGGGTGGCGAGCCACGTCCTGCTGCTGGCATTCGCCGCCCAGGCCGCGCTCGGCATCCTGACCCTGCTGCACGGCGTGCCGCTGCCGCTCGCGGTGGCGCACCAGAGCGGGGCGGTGGTGCTGCTCGCCGCCGCGGTGTGGAACGCGCACTCGGCGGGCACCTACCCGGCGCAGCGGCTGATCCCTGCGTAAAGCGGTTCATGCGTACGGATGTGTGCTAGAGTGTCCGCGCAGTGATCTTCAAGCAGTGAAGTGCGCAGTCCCTACCCGCCGCGCAAGCGGTGCCGAAGTGGCCGTTCAGTTCCTCACTTGATCGTCATGCCCGTACGCGCGGCCCGGATTCGCCTCGCAGCATCAAGCAAAGGAAGCATGAACATGGCAACAGGTACCGTTAAGTGGTTCAACGACTCCAAGGGTTTCGGCTTCATCACGCCGGACGACGGCGGCAAAGATCTCTTCGCCCACCACAGCTCGATCCAGATGGACGGCTACAAGTCCCTCAAGGAAGGGCAGAAGGTCTCGTTCGACGTCACGCAGGGGTCGAAGGGTCCGGCAGCGTCCAACATCAAGGCGATCTGAACCCGGAGGCATTTTGGCCAAAGAAGCGATGATCGAGATGGAAGGCACCGTCCAGGAGGTGCTGCCGAACACGCAATTCCGCGTCAAGCTCACGAACGGCGCCGACGTCCTGGCGTACGCCGGGGGCAAGATGCGCCAGCGCCGCATCCGGATCATCGCCGGAGACCGCGTCAACCTGGAAATGTCGCCTTACGACGTGACCCGCGGCCGGATCAACTACCGCCATCTCGACAGCGCTCCGCCCGCTTTCGCCAAGAGGCGCTTCCCCTACAAGAAGAGGTAGCGCGCGGCGCCGCGCGTTAGCCCGCCGGCGGTCCGGACAGCACCCGCACCAGCCAGAACGTCACGAGCGCGAGCGGCAGGATGATGGCGAAGAACACCACCTGCCGGTTCTCGAAGCGCTTGCCGCGCGCGCGCTCGAGGTAGTCGAGCAGCCGGTCGGCGCCGAAGTACAGGCCGATCGCTATGAGCGTGAAGTAGACGATGTCCATAGGCAGCGCAGGACCACCACCGCGAAGAGTATCCCCCCGGCCACGGCGAGCAGGCCGCCGAGGCCCATGAGACCCATGCCGGCAACCTGCTCGGTCGTGCGCAGCACCTGCTCGCCGCCGGCTACCTTGCGCTGCACGCCGTAGCCGCCCGACCAGAGCAACCCGGCGATGTGCAGGAGCTGACCGGCGCCGTAAAGCGTGGGCTGCAGCGTGGCGAGGCGGCCTTGCGGGCGTCCGAACCCCATGCGCGGCAGCAGGTAGTAGACCAGTCCCATGAAGGCGAGCGTCACGCCGACGATGCTGCCGTGGTAGTGGGCGGGGATCTTGACGTTGCTGCCGCTGATGGCGAGGCCGATCAGCCCGCCGGCGCCGAACAGGGCGAGCGACCAGATCAGAGACGCCTTCAGGGGAGCAGTCGCGGCGGATGCGCGAGGCGCCGTCAGGACGGCCCGGAGCACCGCAAGACCGAAAGGCACGATGGCGAGGCCGCCGCCGATGCGCATCAGCCAGGTCTGCATGCGGTAGTGCTCGATCGACACCACGTCGTACGCGAGGTAGAGGACCGGCGTCGCGAACACCGAGGCGAGCGCGACGGCGAAGAGCAGAATGGCGATGCGCGGCGAAAGCGCGATGCGCGCGCCGATCGCCTCGGAGAGCCACAGCCAGGCGACGAACATGAGGAGCGTCCAGGTGAACTGCAGCACATGGCCGCCGCCCCAGAACAGGACCTCGAAGTGCGCCTTGCGCTCGATGCCGGCCGGCATCCCGGCGTACGACCAGGCGAAGGCGAGCAGCGCGACCGCCGCGGAGATCGCGGCGGCGCTCAGGCCGAAGCGCAGCGCGGCTGCGCCGTCGGGCCGGGTGCCGACCTTGGGCGCCACGGCGAGCGCGCGGCCCGCGACCAGCGCGGCCGACAGCGCGAACAGCACGAGCGCGCGCAGAAAGAGCGGCCCGTCGAGCACCGGGATGTAATTGCTCATCAACGGAACTGCGCCTTCCAGGAACGGCGCGAGGCACATCGCCAGCGTGGCGGCGCTCGCGCCGGTGAGGCCCGCCCAGCCGAGCCACAGAAGGCGCGGCGCGCCGTGCAGGCTCCAGAGCAGCCCGGCGAAGGCCGAGAACCACACCAGCACCGAGAGATCGACGTGCACCACGAGCGCGACGCGGAAAAAGTCGGCGAGCGGGAACAAGTCCTTCACGTACGGCGCACGTGCGAGCACCAGCAGGACGGAAAACACGCCCGACGCGAGCAGCGCGCCGATCGCGAGCGCGAGCCAGCCCGCGGCGAGCGCGCGGCGCGCATCCAGAGGCACCGGCAGCGAAAAAGGGGTCAGGACCCTTTTCTCAACGAGCCAGGACGAAGCGATATTCATTGTTGTTCCTTTGAACGTTGACCGTCGCGCGCAGGTGCGGCTCGCGCCGGCCGGCGAAGCGCTCCTCGCACAGCTCCATGCCGAGCCGGTACGCGCATTCGCCCTCGCAGCCCACGGCCCTCACGCCGCGCGCCCCGCGGCGCAGCGCGTACTCGACGACCGAGGGCGGCAGCATGGCGAGGCAGCGCAGCGCGATCACACCCGGGTTGGCGCGGGTTTGACAGGCAAAGACGAGCTCGCGCGATCCTGAAGCAAGCACCGCCTGCACCTTGCCGCGCAGCTCCTGCATCGTCTGATCGGGAAGCTCGATGCCCGACACGAGGTGCCGGATGCTGCGAAAGGGCGTCGAGGAGGGGCAGGCGCCGGCGCAAATGCCGCAGGCCGCGCAACGCGACGCGAAGACCGACGCCTTGTTTTCCGAAAGGATGATCGCCTCGTAAGGACAATCTGCCACGCAGCGGCCGCACGCATTGCAGTTCGCCGGATCGACCTGCGCGGCGACGATTTGTTCCTTTCTCGAGAAGTAAGGCAGTAGAAGAAGAAGCGCCGAGATTCCCAGGACCAGAACCCACAAGACCGCGGGCGAGGTGGCGTACATGAGCGCGTGGATGAACTGGTAGAACCAGTCGAGCGCGACATCCCGCGCGGCGCGCGCGGAGTCCCATTGCGGCTCCGAGACCGCCGGACGCAGCGCCGCGGTGGCGAGGAGGAGCGCCGCGCATCCCCAGGTCAGCGCGCGGGGCGGCACGGTCTTCGGCTGGCCGAGGCGCTGCACGTGCACCCACATTCCGGCGAGCAGCGCGAGCGGCAGGCCGATGTGCAGGAACACGAAAAGCGAGAACAGGCGATCGGGCGCTTCGCCGACGCGCGCGGCGAGGCCCATCCATTCCATGGTCGCGCGGAAGGAGAACTGCGAGCGCGCGTCCCACACCAGCCAGTAGCCGATGACGCCGGAGGCATAGAGCAGCCAGAGGAGCGGGATGCCGGAGATCCAGGTGAAGGCGCGGAAGCCGCGCCAGCGACCGAGCCAGGCTTCCCGCAGAAGATGAAGAACGGTGACGACCACGAAGGCATCGGCGGCGTAGCGGTGGACGCTGCGCAGCACGCCCCCGAACCACCACTCGAGCTCGCCGATCGAGTCGTAGGCGCCCGCGGCGCTCGTGTCGAAGCGCACGTAGAGATAGATGCCGCTCGCCGCGAGCATCCAGAAGAGCAGGAAGCCGAGCGCGCCGAGGTGTCTCATCAGATGAGGAATGCGAAGCCACCCCTGGCCGCGTTGAAGTCGATGATGAGCGTCTGTCCGCCCGCGAGCTCCACCGTTTCATCCTTCAGGTAGTTGAAACCGCCTTCGGCCCGGTCGCGCAGGCGCGCGACGATGCGGTGGCGCCCGGCCGGCAGCGCCATGCGCTCGTACACCACCGCATTGCCGTCGCGGCGCAGACCCGAGGGCTGGACTTCGCGGCGCAGCACCAGCTTTCCGTCGAGCTCGAGCTCGACCAGCAGCGGCGAGCGCTCGCGCGGGCAGTCGAGCGCGGCGCGCATGTTGGGCGCGAGCTTGGCGAGCTCCTCCGGCGTGCGCTCGCGGCACGCCTGCCTGCGCTGCGTGGCGTGGATGAACGAGACGCGCACCAGCGCCTCGCCGGGCGCGATCACCGAGAAGCGCGGCTCGGTGGAGAAGTAGGCGAGGATCGCCATCAGCGGCGCATAGAGCGCGAGCTGGGCGGCGAAGCGCAGCGCTTTCATGCGGCGCCTCCGAGGCGCGCCATCTCGGCGGCCGCGCGCGGCACGAAGGCGTCGGAAAAGCAGTCGTCCGGCCCGAGCCCCTGCGCCTTGAAGGCGGGATGCGCGGCCTCCACCATGGCGGCGGAGCCGCACGCATAGACCTGGTAGCCCCCCAGGTCGGGAAAGTCGGCGAGGATCGCCTCGTGCACCAGGCCGGTGCGCCCTTTCCACTGGTCCTCGGGCGCCGGGTGCGAGATGACGGGCACGAAGCTGAAATTCGGGTGCTCGCGCGCCCATTTCTCCGGCAGCTCGCGCAGATAGAGGTCGGCCGGCCGGCGCACGCCCCAGTAGAGCAGCATCCTGCGCTTCACGCCGCGGCCGAAGGCGTACTCGAGCATGCTCTTCACCGGCGCGAAGCCGGTCGAGCCGGCGACGAAGATCATCGGCTTGGCCGAGTCCTCGCGCAGGAAGAACGAGCCGAGCGGTCCCTCGAAGCGCACGCGGTCCCCGGCGCGCATGCGCTCGAAGACGTGCGTCGTGTAGCGCCCGCCGGGGATGCGCCGGATGTGCAGCTCGATGCGCTCGCTCACGGAGGGCGCGGTGGCGAACGAGAAGCTGCGCTTCGCGCCGTCGTCGAGCACGATGTTGATGTACTGGCCGGCGTAGAACGCGATGCGCCCGCCGCCGTCGAGCTTGAGGATCACCTGCATCACGTCGGGCGACAGGCGCTGCAGGCTTTCCACGGTGGCGGACCACGGCCGCTGCGCGGCAGCGCCGGGCGTTGCGGCGGGCAGGTACTCGATCTCGACGTCGTCGAGCGCGGTGCACACGCAAGGCAGGATCTTGCCCGCGGCGCGCTCCTCCGAGGTGAGCACGCCGGGCTGGTGCGCGCCGAAGTCCACGCTCCCCGAGCGCAGCGTCGCCTTGCACTCGCCGCAGCCGCCGTTGCGGCAGTCGAAGGGGAGCGCGATGCCCTCGCGCAGGCCGGCGTCGAGCAGGGTCTCGCCCGCGCGCACCGCGATGATGCGGTTGTCGGGCCGCACCAGCATGTAGCGCCCGGCGCCGCGCTTTTTCGGCGGCAGCCAGGGCAGGACAAAGAGCAGCACGGTCCCCGCGCCCACGAGCAGCCAGACCTCGCCCGGCGTCCAGCGGTACAGAAGCGCGAGCACCGGCAGGTAGAACCAGTCGAAGCCGAGCCCGCCCTTGTCCTCGGCCTGACTGATTGCAGGCTTCAAGACCGAGAGGACGATCAGCGCTGCGGTCAGCGTCACCATGATCGGCAGCGGCGGCGAGGTGCGCGCCTGCGGCACGCGCTGCGTGTGCACCCAGAGCAGCGCGAGCACCGCGAGCGGCACGCCGATGTGGATGAAGGAGAGCAGCGAGAACAGGCGATCGTTCACGTTGTGCTCGAAGATGAAGTTGCGCACCAGCGTGCCGTTGAACACCGGCAGCCAGTCGAACCACTCCGCGGTCGCGATCACCGTGAACTTCGCCAGGCGGTCCCACGGCAGCATGTAGCCGTTGATGCCGGCGACGTACACGAGCCACAGCAGCACGCCGCCGCTCACCCACGAAAACCAGTGGAAGCCGCGATAGCGGTCGAACGCCCAGTGCCGCAGCATGTGCAGCAGCATGGTGAGCACCACGCCGTCGGAGGCGTAGCGGTGCACCGAGCGCAGCACCCCGCCCGCCCAGGGCTGGTCGCGCGTCAGCGCCTCGACCGAGGCCGAGGCGCCGGTCACGCTCGTCTCGAAGAAGGCGTAGAGATAGAGCCCGCTCGCGACGATCAGCCACATCAGGTAGTACGAGATCTGGCCGACGTGGTAGAGCGGGTTCAGCTTCTCGCCGAAGGCGAGGTTGAACAGCCCCTCGACCTTGACGAAGCACCACTGCGCAGCGGCTTGGATCCGGCGGAGCACTAGCCGATGCTAGGGCGCGGGCTCCGTGCAGATTTGACTTGGGTCAAACGCCGGCGGCGCCATTCGCGCAGCACGAAGCCGATGCCGGCGAGCATCACGCTTGCGCCGACGAGGAGCTCGATCACGACCACGTAGTTCACGCGGTAGCGGCCCGCGGCCGGGTCGTAGACGGTGCACAGGAGCTTGAACTTTTCCCATGCGCCCTCGAGGCTGCCTTGCGCCACCGGCGCGTTCTGCGCGAGCTGGAGCAGCGGCCCGACGAACAGCGGCGCGTCGAAGGAGTCGCCGTAGACCTGGCGGTAGACGCGGCCGTCGCGGTCGAGGATGCTCACCTGCAGCAGGTGGTCGAAGCCGGCCGCGGTCGCCTCGTAGCGGAAGCCGAAGTCGCGGGTCAGCGCCTGGAGCGTGTCCGCCTCCGGCGTGAGGAACAGCCAGTTGGGCGAGGACAGGCCGTACTTGCGCGCGAAGCCGCGCATCGAGGCCGGGTCGTCGACCGGCAGGTTGAAGCCGATGGTGGCGACGCGGAACGTTCCCGGGCCGAGCGTGCGCTCGGCCTGCTTCACGGCGCCGGCGAGGAACTGCGTGGTGGCGGGGCAGACCTGGAAGCAGCCGGTGTAGATGAAGCTGACCACCAGCGGCTTGCCGCGCAGATCGGCGAGGCGGACTTCACGGTTGCTCGAATCGATGAACTTGTAGTTTCCGATCTGGCGGCCGATCGCCGCCTGGCTTTCCCGCAATGCCGCTTTCTCGTCGAAAGCCTGGGCAGTGAAGGAAATCAGTAAAAGGCTAAGGAAGCGCCACATCGGCCATCGCGCCCAAGAGCACCGCCGAGAGCTGCACGAGCGAGGCGAGGAACGCGGCGCGGGCGGTTTCGCGGCCGGGACGCAGGACCAGAGCCCTGCAGCGCAGGAGGAAGAGCAGGCCCCCGGCCAGCGCGGCCGCGAAATAGGTGATTCCCATGCTGAAGAAGAACGGGACCAGGGACGCGCCCACCAGCAGCGCGGCGCTGGCGAAGATCGCGCGCGCGGCGCGCGCATCGCCGACCACCACCGGCAGCATCGGCACGCCGGCGGCGGCGTAGTCCTTGCGGCAGGCGATGGCGAGGCTCCAGAAGTGCGGCGGCGTCCACAGGAACAGGACCACGGCGAGCGCGAGCGCTTCCGGCCCGGGGACCGGGGATACGGCCGCGGCGCCCGCCAGGACGGCGAAGCTGCCGGCGAGGCCGCCGACGACGATGTTCCACCAGGTGCGGCGCTTGAGCCACACGGTGTAGACCACGCCGTAGGTGAACGCGCCGAGGAACACGTACGTGGCCGCGATCCAGTTGCTGGAAAGAACGGCTGCAAGAACCGACGCCGCGGTCATCGCGCCGATGACCCAGAGCCAGAACGGGCCGTGCTGCAGCGTCCCGGTCACGAAAGGCCGGTTCTTCGTGCGCGCCATCTTCATGTCGAGGTCGCGCTCGACGTACTGGTTGAACGCGCCCGCGGCCGCCGAAGCGATCAGCACTGAAACCACAAGAACAAGTTGTTCAAGAAAACCCAGTCTTGTTCCCTGCTCCACGGCCAGGCCGGCGGCCGCCGCCAGGGCGATGGCTACGCCGATCCTGACCTTGAAGAGATTGAGGACCGCGCGCATCGGCTTACCTGAGCGGCCAGACCGTCGAGAGGTACTTCCAGTTGACGAAGTAGTACAGCACGAACGCCGTGAGGAACACCAGCGCGAGCACGAACGTGCCCGGGGCGATCATGCCGGCGGAGCCGTGTCCGGCGATCACCGGTCCCGCGGCGGGCGCGGCGCTCGCCATGCCGTCGCGCGCGCGCACGTGCTGGAAGCCCGGCGTCTCGATCCGCTTGCCGAGGAACACCGACCACACGGTGATCAGGAGGTACATGCCGCCGCCGATGATCGCCAGCAGCCCGGTGATCCCGGCGAGCGCCATCATCAGCCAGGCGGCGCCCGGGAACTCGTAGGCAAAGGGGTTGCCGGCGAAGCCGATGTCCCAGTGCCGGCGCGGCACGCCGAGCGTGCCCGCGCCCATCAGGAACAGCGCCACCGCGCTCATGCCCAGGCCGAACACGTAGGGCTGGACCTTCGCCATCGTGGGGAACGCGAGCTCGCGGCGGAACAGCACCGGGATCAGGAAGTAGGTCAGGCCCATGAAGGCGAGCGTGGTGCCGACCACCACCGTGGCGTGGAAGTGGCCCGGCACGTAGATCGTGTTGTGGATGATGAGGTTGAGCTGCTCGGTGCCCATCATCACGCCCGAGATCCCGCCGAGGAAGCCGAAGCCGATGAGCGAGATGAACATCGAGGAGAACACCGGGTTGCCCCAGGGCGCTTTCCGCAGCCACTCGAACAGGCCCTGCGTGTAGCCTTTCTTGCGCTGCGCCACTTCGATCGAGCCGGGCACCGTCAGGCCGTGCACCATCGAGGCGAGCACCGCGAGGTACATGGCATAGCTCGTGTTGAAGATCTTCCAGTTCGAGGTGAGCCCGGGGTCGGCGAGCAGGTGATGCGCGCTCGCGAGCTGCAGGAACAGGATGTAGAGCAGGAACGCGCCGCGGCTCACCTTCTCCGACATCGGCTTGGCGCCGAACACGATCGCGGCGATCGCATACCACACCGAGACGTGCGCGGCGACGTTGATCTGCTGCGACGAGTGGCCGAACGCCCACCAGATGGTGCGATACATGAGCGAGTCGATGTGCTCGACCAGGCCTACCGACCACAGGAAGGTCGGAATCAGGATGATCGCGCCGGCGGCGATGGTGAAGACGGCGATGATCGCCGCGGTGATCGCGCCGAAGGTGACGAGCGGCACCGAGTTGCGGTAGGTGCGCTCGGAGCGCGCCACCACCAGCGTGCCGAAGAACACGAAGCAGGCGATGAGCGCCCCCACGGCGAACAGGATGAGGCCCAGGTAGAACGTCGGATGCGCGCCCATCGGCGCGTAGGAGGTGAACATCACGCTCGAGTCGCCGCGCAGCACCGAGTAGTTGTTGACCAGCGCCCCGAGCACCATCAGCCAGAACCCGAGCCAGGCCATCCTGGGCGTCGCCAGCCGGCAGCGCAGCAGCGTGGAAGCGGCGAAATAGAGCACCGCGATCTCGAAGAAGATGATCCAGAACACGAGCATGTTGAGCCCGTGGGCGGTGAGCACCTGGTAGAACATGTCCGGCGGCAGCAGGTGCACCGCCTGCCAGCGGGTGAGCACCACGCCGATGGCGAGCAGCCCGCCGACGAGCAGCGACACCACCGC
>DATIGR010000150.1:0-9295 GCA_035454645.1 Burkholderiales bacterium | reverse complement strand
GAGCTGAGGACGGCTCTGCAGAAGAACGAGCGCAAGGCGATCGAGAAATCGGCGGGGGACGTCGCCAAGGCGGGTGGTCGCAACACGGTCGCCGGCTCGCTCGGCTCCGAGATTCGCGGTCACGCCAGCGCGCAGGCGAGCAAGGTATTCGCCGGCGCCAACCTGAACAAGGGGCTCGTCATCGGGATCGCGGGCCTCATCATCGGCGCGATCGGCTTCGCGCTGATCGGCGGCAAGGTGGGCGCGTTCATGCTCGGCTTCCCGGTGGTCTTCATCCTGGCGTGGCTCGGGCGCATGCTCGCGGGCAACGGGCTGTTCGTCGAGTACGGCGTCGAGTACGTCATCTTCGCGCTGCTGCTCGGACTGCTGATCAGCAACACCATCGGCACGCCGGAATGGCTCAAGCCCGCGGTGCAGACCGAGTACTACATCAAGACGGGCCTCGTGATCCTCGGCGCGGGGCTGCTCTTCATGGAAGTGCTGCAGGCGGGCGTGCTCGGCATCCTGCAGGCGATCCTCGTGGTTTTCGTGGTCTGGTACGTCTGCTTCTGGATGGCGCGAAAGCTGCGCGTGGACGACGACTTCGCCGCGATGCTCTCGTCCTCGGTGGCGATCTGCGGCGTGTCGGCGGCGATCGCGACCTGCGGCGCGATCCAGGGCGACAAGAAAAAGCTCTCCTATGTCACCTCGCTGGTGCTGATCGTCGCTGTGCCGATGATGATCATCATGCCCTGGCTGGTGAAGGCGTTCCACATCCCGGACATGGTGGCCGGCGCCTGGATGGGCGGCACGCTCGACACCAGCGCGACCGTGGTGGCGGCAGGGGCGCTGATCAGCGACGTGGCGATGAAGGTCGGCGTGATCGTCAAGTTCTCGCAGAACGCGCTGATCGGGGTCGCCGCGTTCATCCTCGTGGTGTGGTGGACGTACAAGGCGGGCGCGCAGGCCGGCGGCCAGCAGCCGAGCGCCGGCATCATCTGGGAGCGCTTCCCGAAGTTCGTGCTCGGCTTCCTCGTCGCCTCGGCGCTGTTCTCGTTCTTCCTGCCGGGGGACATGGTCTCGGGCACGCGCTCGGTGCTCGGGGAGCTGCGCACCTGGTGGTTCGCGCTCGCGTTCGTGTGCATCGGCCTGGAGACCAAGTTCGTCGACCTCGCCACGATGGAAGGCGGGCGGCCGGCGGCGGCGTTCCTCGGCGCGCAGGCGGTCAACATCGTGTGGACGCTGCTGATCGCCTACCTGCTGTTCGGCGGCGTCATCTTCCCGCTGCCCGAGATCAAGTAGTAGCATGGGCTGATGATTGCCTGGCTCGGAGGCCGCGCTCCGGCGCGGCCCTTCGAGGCCTTTCAGATCGAGGTCACGTCGCGCTGCAACCTGAAGTGCGTGATGTGCCCGGTCGCGGCGCTCGGCGAGCGCTGGGAGGCGCGCGACCTTCCCTGGGAGACCTTCGAGCGCGTCGCCGAGGCTTTCGGGCGGGTGAGGTGGGTGCACCTGCAGGGCTGGGGCGAGCCGCTGCTGCACCGGCGCTTCTTCGACATGGCGGCGCGGGCGAAGGCGGCGGGCTGCCGCGTCGGCTTCACCACCAACGGCACCCGGCTCACGACCGCGAACGGCGAGCGGCTGCTCGAGCTCGGGGTCGACCTGGTCGCGGTGTCGATCGCCGGCGCGCGCGCCGCGACCCACGAGGCGATCCGCGTCGGCTCGGATTTCGCCGGGCTGCAGGCGAACCTGCGCGGCTTCGCGGCGCTGCGCCGCGCGCGCGGCAATCCGGCGCCGAAGCTCGAAGTGTTCTACCTGATGACGCGCGCGAACCTCGTGGAGCTGCCGCAGGCGGTGACGCTCGCCGCCGAGCTCGGCGCCGACGAGCTGGTCGCGACCAACCTCGACTACGTGATCACGCCCGAGCTCGACGCGCTGCGCGCGTACGGCCCCGCGCCGCCGGCGCCGGCACTGGGCGCCGCGGTCGAAGCCGCCGCCGCGGCCGCGCGCGCGGCCGGCATCGCGTTCCGCCCCTACCGGCTGCAGCAGCGCGAGATGGCAGTCTGCGACCTCAACCCGCTGAAGATCCTGTACATCGGCGCCGACGGCTCGGTGTCCCCGTGCGTCTACACCTCGCTCGCGGGGCCGGACGAGATCCCGCGCGTGTTCGAAGGCCGGCCGCTCGAGACGCCGGTGGTGCGCTTCGGCAACGTCAACCATCGGCCGCTCATGCAGATCTGGGAGAGCCCGGCCTACCGGGCGTTCCGCGCGCGCTTCGCCCGGCGCGTCGCCGGCGCGGGGCTTGCGCTGCTCGGTACCGCCGCGGGCGCGGCGCCGGAAGAGGAGCTGCCCGCGCCCGAGGCCTGCCGCACCTGTCCCAAGCTCTACGGCATCTGAAGATCGCCGCGAGCTTCTCTAGGTGAACTTCCCGTGGCCGTAGTCGTCGGGGTGCGCCTTGCCGCGGAACACGCGGTAGGCATAGATCGTGTAGCCGATGATGAAGGGCAGCACGATCAGCGTGCCGACGAGCACGAACGCGAGCGCGCTCGGGTGCGCCGCCGCCTCCCAGATCGTCAGGCGGTCGATCACCACGTACGGGAACAGGCTGTAGGCGAGGCCGATGAAGGCGAGGACGTAGATCGCCACCGCGCCGGCGAAGGGCTTCCACTCCGATCTTCCGAGGCAGAACCATACCCAGACGCCGGTGGCCACGGTGCTCAGCGGCAGAACCATCAATCCCAGCGTGCGCGGGAAGTCGAACCACTTCATGCGCACCGTATCGCTCACGAGCGGCGTGGCGAGGCTCACCAGCGCGACGCCGAGCGCCACCCAGGCGAGGCCCCAGCGCGCCCAGCCCACCGCTCTTGCCTGCAGCGGGCCGTCGGTGCGCAGCACGAGCCAGGTGGCGCCGAGCAGCACGTAGCCGCCGCACAGGCTGGCGGCGACGATGAGCGAGAACAGCCAATAGCCCATGCCCGGGGCGAAGCCCGTGATGTAGCGCCCGAGCATGAAGCCCTGCGCGAGGCTGGCGAGCGTGGAACCCGCCCAGAACAGCCAGTTCCAGAGCTCGCGGTGCCAGCCCTCGGCCTTGATGCGAAGCTCGAACGCCACGCCGCGCAGCATGAGCCCGACGAGCATCGCCGCCACCGGCAGGTAGAGCGCGCCGAGGATCTCGCCGTGCGCGAGCGGGAACGCGACCAGCAGCAGCCCGATGCCGAGCACGAGCCAGGTCTCGTTCGCGTCCCAGAACGGCCCGATCGAGGCGACCATGCGGTTCTGCTCGTCGCGGCTCGCCGCCGGCATCAGCATGCCGACGCCGAGGTCGTAGCCGTCGAGCACCACGTAGGCGAGGATCGACACGCCCATCAGCACGGTGAACACGACCGGCAGATCGATCATTCGGAGCCTTTCCCGGCGAGGTGGGTGATCACCACCATATAGGAGAGAAGCAGCGCCGCGTAGGTCAGCACATAGGCGGTGAGGCTCGCGCCCAGGGCGGCGCCGCTCGCCGCGCCCACCGCGTCGGCGGTGCGCAGGATCCCGGTGACGAGCCAGGGCTGGCGGCCGATCTCGGTCACCATCCAGCCGGCGAGCGTCGCGATCCAGCCGGAGAAGGCGAAGGCGGCGAACGCCCAAAGCAGCCACCGCGGGGCTGCTCTCCTCAGGACCAGCAGGCCGGTCCACGAGAGGGCGAGCATCAGCACGCCGACTCCCACCATGATGCGGAACGACCAGAACACCGGCGTGACCGGCGGATGATCGTCGCCGAATTCCTCCAGGCCCCTGACGACGCCGTCGGGGTCGTGCTTGAGGATGACCGACAACGCCTTGGGGATCTCGACGGCGTAGCGGTTGCGCTTCCCGTCCTCGTCGATGATCGCGAACAGCGTGAGCGGCGCGCCCTTCTGCGTCTCCCACAGCGCCTCGACCGCGGCGATCTTCGCCGGCTGGTGCTCGAGCGTGTTCAGGCCATGCAGGTCGCCGACCACGATCTGCACCGGCACCAGCACCGCGGCGAGGCGCACGGCGAAGCGCAGCGTCTTGCCCGCCGAGGCGTCGGTGGCCGCCTTGAGCAGGCGCCACGCCGAGAGCCCCGCCACCAGGAACGCCGCGGTGATCGCCGAAGCGAGCAGCATGTGGGCGAGCCGGTACGGAAACGAGGGGTTGAAAATGACCTGGAGCCAGCTCCCGGCGACCAGCACGCCGTCCTGGACGACGTGCCCCGCGGGGGTCTGCATCCAGGAGTTGAGCGCGAGGATCCAGAACGCCGACAGCATGGTGCCGGTGGCGACGATCACGCCCGAGGCGAGGTGCACGCGCCCCGACACCCGGTTCATGCCGAAGAGCATCACGCCGAGGAAGGTCGCCTCGAGGAAGAAGGCCGTCAGCACCTCGTAGGCGAGCAGCGGCCCGGCGACGTTGCCGACCTTGTTCATGTAGCCCGGCCAGTTCGTGCCGAACTGGAAGCTCATGGTGATGCCCGAGACGACCCCCATGGCGAACGACAGGGCGAACACCTTGACCCACAGCCTGTACGCTTCCAGCCAGGCCGGGTCGCGGGTGCGCTCGTAGCGCAGGCGGAACACCACGAGCAGCCACGCGAGGCCGATGGTGATGCTCGGGAACAGGATGTGGAAGGCGATGTTCAGCCCGAACTGCACCCTCGCCAGCAGCAGGGCTTCCTCCATGCGGCCTAATATACCGGCATGAGAGCCCAGGCAGAAAGAGCGGCCGCGTTCCGGGCGCTGCACGAGCGCGCCGGCGCCTTCATCATGCCGAATCCCTGGGACGCCGGCACGGCGAAGCTGCTCGCCGCGCTCGGGTTCGAGGCCCTGGCGACCACGAGTCTCGGTTTCGCGAGCTCGCTGGGGCGTCCGGACGGAGCCGGGGCGGTGAGCCGCCGCGAGCTGCTCGACCACTGCGCCGCGATCGCGGCGGCGACCGACCTGCCGGTGAGCGCCGACCTGGAGAACGGCTATGCGCACGAGCCGCGCGCCGCGGCGCAGATGATCAGGCTTGCCGCCAGCGCGGGCGTGGTCGGCGGCTCGATCGAGGACGCGACCGGCGACGAAGCAAAGCCGATCTACGATTTCCAGCTCGCGGTGGAGCGCGTGCAGGCTGCGGTCGAGACGGCGCGCTCGCTCGGCTTTGCGTTCGTGCTGACCGCGCGCGCCGAGAACTACCTGCACGGCAGGCGCGATCTCGACGACACCATCCGGCGGCTGCAGGCGTTCGAGAAGGCGGGCGCGGACGTGCTCTACGCGCCGGGACTGAAAGACCTGGCGACGATCCGCACCGTGGCCTCGTCGCTCGCCCGGCCGCTCAACGTGGTGATCGGCGGGCTCGACCCGGCGATCACCGCGGCCGAGCTGGCGCAAGCCGGAGTGAAGCGGATCAGCGTCGGCGGCGCCCTGTGCCGCCTCGCGCTCGCGCACATGATGAAGGGCGCGCGGGAAATGAAGGAACGAGGCGGCTTTACCTGGCTGGCCGAGGCCGTCCCTTCCAGCGAGTTGAGAAAGGTCTTCGCCCGATAACCGGAGTCCTCCCATGGCCGATATTCCACGCCGCGTCGCCATTCTTGGCGCTGCCCGCATCCCTTTCGCCCGCGCCAACGGCGCCTTCATGGAGGCCGGCAACCAGGACATGCTGACGGCGGCCATGAAAGCCCTGGTGGAGCGTTTTGAGCTAAGAGGTCAAAGACCGGGAGAAGTGGCCGCGGGTGCCGTGATCAAGCACTCGCGCGACTGGAACCTGGCGCGCGAATGCACGCTCGGCAGCGGGCTCGACCCGACGACGCCCGCCTACGACCTGCAGCGCGCCTGCGGCACGAGCCTCTCCGCGGTGGCGCAGCTCGCCAACCGCATCGCCGCGGGCGAGATCGACTCGGGCATCGCGGGCGGCGCAGACAGCGCAAGCGACATCCCGCTTTCCTACAGCCCCGGGCTGCAGCGCGCCGTGCTTTCCCTCGCCCGGAACAAGTCCTGGAGCGGCAAGCTCGAGAGCATCGGCAGCCTCCGCCCGCGCGACCTCGCCCCCAAGGCGCCCGGCATCGCCGAGCCGCGCACCGGGCTCTCGATGGGCCAGCACTGCGAGGAGATGGCGAAGGAATGGTCGATCGGCCGGCGCGAGCAGGACGAGCTCGCGCTCGCGAGCCACAAGAACGCCGCCGCGGCCTGGCAGTCGGGGTTTTTCAAGGACCTTGTAGTTCCCTTCGAGGGATTGCAGACCGACAACAACGTTCGCGGCGACACCTCGCTCGAGAAGCTCGCCTCGCTCAGGACCGCGTTCGACCCGGGCCCGGCCGGGACGCTCACCGCGGGCAACAGCTCGCCGCTCACCGACGGTGCTGCTTGCGTGCTCCTCGGCTCGGAGGAATGGGCTTCTTCAAGAAAAATCCCTGTTCAGGCTTACATCACTTTCACCGAGACCGCGGCGGTCGACTTCGTCGGCATGGCGGGCCCGAAGGAGGGCATGCTGATGGCCCCGGCCTACGCCGTGCCGCGCATGCTCGACCGCGCCGGCCTCAAGCTGCAGGACTTCGACATCTACGAGATCCACGAGGCGTTCGCCGCGCAGGTGCTGTGCACGCTGAAGGCCTGGGAATCGGAAGACTTCTGCAGAAAAAAGCTCAACCGGGCACCGCTCGGCGCCATCCCGCGTGAAAAGCTGAATCCCAAGGGCTCGAGCGTGGCGCTCGGCCATCCGTTCGCCGCCACCGGCGCGCGCATCGTCGCCACGCTCGCGAAGCAGCTCGCCGAGCGCGGCTCCGGCCGCGGCCTGATCTCCATCTGCGCCGCCGGCGGGATGGGCGTGACCGCGATCCTCGAGCGCTAGGAAAAGGGGTCAGGACCCTTTTATTGGAAAAGGGTCCTGACCCCTTTTCCTAGAGGCGGAACACGCGCTCGGCGTTGAGCTGGTAGAGCTTCTTCCGGTCCTCCCCGGAGATCGGCAGCTCGTCGGTGACTTTCACTTCCTCGGGCACGAACTGGTAGGGGTAGTCCATCGCGTACATCACGCGATCGACGCCGAGCACCTGCTGGCAGAAGAGGATCGCCGGCGCCCACTGCATGCCGCTCGTCGTCACCCAGACGTTGTTCTTGAGGTAATGGCTCAACGGATGCTCGAGCGGCTTTGCGCCCTCGTATCGCTTCGACGCGACCATCGAGCGATGCATGAAGTCGAGGCGGAACAGCCAGAAGGGCAGCCCTTCGCCGAGGTGGCCGACCACGATCTTCAGCCTCGGGAAGCGGTCGAACACGCCGGCGACGATGATGCGCAGCAGGTGAAGGCCGGTCTCGACCGCGAAGCCGTAGATCGCGCCGTCGAGGCCGCGCGGCAGGAACGGCCCGATCATCGCAGGCGGCGGCGTGTTGGGATGCAGGTACAGCGGCACGTCGAGCGCCTCGGCGGCTTCGAAGATCGTCCAGAACTTCGGGTCGTCGAGGTATTCGCCCTGCGTGTGCGAGTTCACCACCGCGCCCTTGAAGCCGAGCGGGATCGCGCGCCCGAGCTCCCTGGCCGCCGCGGCGGGATCCTGCGGCGCGATCGCCGCAAGCGCGGCGTAGCGATCGGGGTGTTTCCTGGTTTCCTGAAGAAGATGGTCGTTCAGATCCCGGCCGAGCGAAACCGCGGTGGCGGCATCGAAAACCTGCACACCCGGCGCGGTCAGGAACACGAGCTGCTTCGCGATGCCGCTCGCGTCCATGTCGGCGAGGCGCCGCGCGCCGAGGTCCTGGATGCGCTCGACGAGCTGGGTCGCGCGCGGCGTGGCGCCGAGAAAAAATCCCCACAGGCTGCGGAAGCCCGGGTCCCAGGACGCCGGTTTTTCCTCGAGCAGCTTGCGGTAGCGCGCAAACAGCTCCCGCGGGGCCCAGGCTTCCTCCGTGGCGATTCTCATGGGCGTAAGATAGCGCGTCATCGCCCGACTAAGTATCGGAAGGAGGCTGGATGAAAAAGCTGTTGCTCGCGCTGGCCGCGGCCTGTTTCGGCGGCCCGCTCCTCGCCCAGGCGCCGTCGGTCAGCCTGAAGGGCCACGACCCGGTGGCCTATTTCACCGAAGGCCGGCCGGTGAAGGGATCGACCGCCCTCAACTACGACTTCGACGACGCGCGCTACCTCTTCGCGAGCCAGAAGAACCGCGAGCGCTTCGCCGCCAGCCCCGACCGCTATACGCCGCAGTACAGCGGGCTGTGCGCCACCGGGATGGCGCTCGGGGTGAAGGCGCACGCCGACCCCACGGTGTGGAAGATCGTCGACGGCAAGCTCTACGTCTTCTCCAGCACGCAGGCGCGCGAGAGATTCGAGAGCGACGCCTCGCTGCTGGCCAAGTCGCAGCAGAACTGGAAACAGCACAAGTAGGCTAGAGGCCTGCCTTGCGCAGGCCTTGCTGGATCTGCTCGCGGTGCGCCGGATTCACCAGCCGCCGGCCGAATAGCCTGAGGTCGGAAAAGGGATCGAGGCGCCGCGCCTCCCCGGCCTCGCGGCGCGCGACCTCGTCCTCGCCGAGCTGCGCGAGCGCCGCGGCGTGCACTATCCGCAGGAACACGGTGCGGCTGCCCGGCTCCACTGCGACCGCGGTCTGCACCGCCTCGCGGTAGCGGCCGGCGAGGTAATAGGCGAGCGCGAGGTTGAACATCCCCTCGGCCGAGAGCCGCGGGTCGAAGCGCCGCGCCGCCTCGCTCGCCGCGATCGCCTCCTCGATCCTGCCGGTCCAGAGCAGGACCCCGCCACGCACCGAGCGCGCGAGGGCGTCGCTCGGGTTGAGCTCGATGGCGCGATCGACCTCGGCGAGCGCCGCCTCGTAATGGCCGGTGAAGCTGTGGATGCTGCCGAGAATGGCGTGCGCGCGCGCGTTGGCGCCGGGGTCGTCGATCGCGAGCGCGCGGCGCGCCGCCTCCTCGGCGCGGCGCAGCGCGTCGGCGGGATCTTCCACCCAGCCGAACAGCGCCCGCTGCACCTCGGCGAACGCCGCCGCCGCGTGCGCTTCGGCGTAGTTGGGCGACAGCTTGATCGCCTGCGCGATCAAGGCGCGCGCTTCGCGGTTCTCCAGGCGCTGCACCGCGCGCATCAGCTCGCGGGCGCGCAGCACGAGCTCGTAGGCCTCGAGGCTTTCCGGCGGCTTCGCCGCGGTGCGCCGCTGCTCGAGCACGCTCAGCTTGACGGCGAGCGCGCCGGCGATGTTGCGCACGATGCGGTCCTGGATCTCGAACACCTCCTTGCCCTCGCCGTCGTAGCGCTCCGACCACAGGAGCGTGCCCTTCATCGCGTCGGAGAGCTCGACGCTGACGCGCAGGCGCCCGTCGGCTTCGCGCACGCTGCC
>DATIGR010000149.1:0-7200 GCA_035454645.1 Burkholderiales bacterium | reverse complement strand
CTCCGAGGAGTTCAGGAAGCGCCTGCTGCACGAGGCGGGCGTCGCGGTGCTCGCCGACATCCATTTCGGCGTGCGCGTGCCCGGCGAAGGCCAGCACCTGCGCTTCTCCTACGCCGCCTCCCGGCAGGCGATCGAGGCCGGCGTACAGCGCATGGCCGACTTCATCCGGAAGAACACGAAGAAGGCAGCATGAGCATCTGGAAGCCCTCGGTGACGGTCGCGGCCGTCATCGAGCAGCATGGGAAATTCCTTCTGGTGAAAGAGCGGGTCGAAGGGCGTCTGGTCCTCAACCAGCCGGCCGGCCACCTCGACCCGGGCGAGTCGCTCGCGGACGCGTGCCGGCGCGAGGTGCTGGAAGAGACCGCGCATCGCTTCCAGCCGACCGGACTCGTCGGCATCTACCGCTGGCACTACGCGCCGAAGGACCTCACGTTCCTTCGATTCTGCTTCCTCGGAAACCTTGAAGGCGCGGACGCCGCGCGCGGGCTCGACCAGGAGATCGTTTCGCTGGAGTGGCTCACGCCCAGGGAGCTGAAGACAAGAAGGGCGGAACAGCGCTCGCCGCTCGTCGAGCAGTGCGTCGAGGACTTCCTGGCCGGCCGGAACTTCCCCCTGGAGCTCTTGTCGAGGGAATTCGCGTGAAAGTGGTGGTCGGAATGTCCGGCGGCGTGGATTCGGCGGTAGCGGCGCTGCTTGCGAAGCGCGCGGGCCACGAGGTCGTCGGCATTTTCATGAAGAACTGGGGCGAGGACGACACCGACGAGTACTGCTCCACGCGCGAGGACCTCATCGACGCAGCGGCCGCCGCCGACACGATCGGCATCGAGCTCGAGGCGGTGAACTTCTCCGCCGAGTACAAGGAGCGCGTGTTCGCCGAGTTCCTGCGCGAGTACGCCGCCGGGCGCACCCCCAACCCGGACGTCCTGTGCAACGCCGAGATCAAGTTCCGCGCCTTCCTCGATCACGCCATGCGCCTGGGCGCCGAGAAGATCGCCACGGGGCACTATGCAAGAGTAGGTTTTTCAGGAGAGCGTTTTTCCCTTCTCAGGGGAAAGGATGCCTCGAAAGACCAGAGCTACTTCCTGCATCGCCTGACGCAGGGGCAGCTTGCGCGCGTCATGTTCCCGGTGGGGGAGCTGAAGAAGACCGAGGTGCGGCGCGTCGCGCGCGAGGCCGGGCTCGCGGTGCACGCGAAGAAGGACTCGACCGGGATCTGCTTCATCGGCGAGCGCCCGTTCCGCGAGTTCCTCAACCGCTATCTGCCGCGGGCTCCGGGACCCATGAAAACCCCGGACGGCAAGGTGGTGGGCGAGCACATGGGGGTCGCGTTCTACACGATCGGCCAGCGCAAGGGCATCGGCATCGGGGGCAAAGGCGAGCCGTGGTATGTCGCGGCGAAAGATCCGGAGACCAACACCCTGGTTGTCGTGCAGGGCCACGACCACCCGCTGCTCATGAAGAGAACGCTTTCGGCCGCCGATGCGGCGTGGGTTTCAGGCGAGGCTCCGGGGGCGCCTTCCACGCACACGGCGAAGACTCGCTACAGGCAAGCCGACGCGCCCTGCACGCTCTCGAAAGTGCTCGACAGCGAGATCAAGGTCGACTTCAGCACTCCGCAGTGGGCGGTCACGCCCGGTCAATCCGTCGTTCTCTACGACGCCGAGGTTTGCCTGGGCGGAGGGGTGATTACCTAGGGGCCTGGGGGACGGTGTCGGAAAAGGCCGGCCGGGCCATCAGCTTGTCGTAGTGCTTGGTAAGGCCCGGGTACTCGCGCAGCCAGTCGACCTCGCCCGGCTTGCGGAAGTCGAGCCAGCCGAGGCAGCAGCCGAACGCGATGTCGGCGAGCGAGTAGCGCTCGCCGTGGCACCAGGGCCGCTCGGCGAGCTCGGAGGCCATCTGCGCCATGCCGCGCTTGATGCGCGCGAGCTGCTTGTCGCTCCAGGCCTGGCTGCGCTCCTTCTTGTCGCGCAGCGACTCGTAGCGCACCAGCAGCCCCGCGTCGAGCACGCCGTCGGCGAGCGCCTCCCAGCGCCGCACCGCGACGCGCTCGCGCAGGTCGTCGGGGATCAGGCGGCTGATGGGCGACTTGCCGTCGAGGAATTCGACGATCACGCGCGAGTCGTAGAGCGCGGCTCCGTCGTCGAGCACCAGGGTCGGGATCTTGCCGAGCGGGTTGTGCGGATTTACCGGGTTGTCCACCGGCGCGACGTCGACCTGCTCGATCTCGCAGTCGATTCGCTTCTCGGTGAGGACGATGCGCACCTTGCGGGTGTAAGGGCTTGCGGGCGACGCGAGGAGCTTCATGGCGGCGGGCGCGATTATACGGTCCGCACCCGGCGGCGCAGCGCGGGGAGCACATCTTTTGCGAACCAGGGATTGCGCTCGAGCCAGCCGATGTTGCGCCAGCTCGGGTGCGGCAGCGGGAAGAACTCCGGAAGGTATTCGCGGTAGGCCCGTACCGTTGTCCCTACGGTCTGCTTTCGCCGCTTCCCGAGGTAGAAAGCCTGGGCATAGCTGCCGACCAGCAGCGTCAGGCGGATCTCCGGCAGCGCGGCGCGGAAGCGCGGCTGCCAGAGCGGCGCGCACTCGCGGCACGGCGGCAGATCGGCGCCGTTCAGCGTGCCGGGATAGCACAGCCCGACCGGAACGATCGCGACGCGCGAGGTGTCGTAGAACGCTTCGCGCTCGAGCGCGAGCCAGCCGCGCAGCACCTCGCCCGAGGGATCGTTCCACGGGATGCCGGTTTCGTGCACGCGGCGCCCGGGCGCCTGGCCGACGATCAGGAGCCGCGCCCGCTTTCCCACGCGGAAGATCGGCTTCGGCGCTTGCGGGAGCTCGCTCTCGCAGGAGCGGCAGGCGCGCGCTTCGCGGCTCAGCGCGGAGAGCGAAATTCGCATCCCCTTATAATAGAGTCCCATGCCATCGCCGCTCGCCGCCCTGTCGCCACTCGACGGGCGGTACTCCAGCGGCGCCGATCCCCTGCGCGGCTACTTCAGCGAGCAGGCGCTCATCCGCTACCGCACGCGCATCGAGCTCGACTGGCTGCAGGCGCTCGCCGCCGAGCGCGCGATCAGGGAATTGAAGCCCTTCTCCGGAAGAACCGCCGCCAGCTTTGCGTCCCTGGTCAAGAGCTTCTCCGAAGGCGATGCGGCCGGAATCAAGGCGATCGAGGCGAAGACCAACCACGACGTCAAGGCGATCGAGCTCTGGCTGAGGGCGAAGCTGGCGAAGAACGCCGAGGCGCAGCGCGCGCTCGAGTTCATCCACTTCGCCTGCACTTCCGAAGACATCAACAACCTCGCCTACGCCCTCATGATCGGCGAGTCGCGCGCGAGGGTGATGCTGCCGAAGCTGGACGACGTGATCAATTCACTCAGGAATCTGGCACGCAGGCATGCCGCGCTGCCGATGCTCTCGCGCACGCACGGCCAGGCGGCGACGCCGACCACGCTCGGCAAGGAGATGGCGAACTTCGCGCACCGCCTCGAGCGCGCCGCGGCGCGCATCGCCGCGGTGCCGGTGCTCGGCAAGATGAACGGCGCGGTCGGCAACTACAACGCGCACGTCACCGCCTACCCGGGGTTCGACTGGGAGCGCTTCTGCCGGCGCTTCGTCGAGCGCCTCGGGCTCGAGTTCAACCCCTATACCACGCAGATCGAGCCGCACGACTGGCTCGCCGAGCTGCTCGACGCCTACGCGCGCGCGAACAGCGTGCTGCTCGACCTCGACCGCGACGTGTGGGGCTACATCTCGCTCGGCTACTTCCGGCAGAAGGTGAAGGCGGGCGAGGTGGGCTCCTCGACCATGCCGCACAAGGTGAACCCGATCGACTTCGAGAACTCCGAGGGCAACATCGGCGTGGCCAACGCGCTGCTGCGCCACCTCGCCGAGAAGCTGCCGGTGTCGCGCTGGCAGCGCGACCTTTCCGACTCGACGGCGCTGCGCAATGTCGGAACCGCGCTCGGCCACACGCTGCTCGCCTACGGCGCCTGCCTGCGTGGCCTCGCCAAGCTCGAGGTCGACCGGGCGCGGCTCGCCGCCGACCTCGACGCCAACTGGGAAGTGCTCGCCGAAGCGGTGCAGCAGGTCATGCGCCGCCACGGCGTGCCCGACGCCTACGACAAGCTCAAGGCGCTGAGCCGGGGCAAGCGCCTCGAGCGCCGCCAGCTCGCCGCGTTCGTCAAAGCGCTCCCGATTCCACCCGAGGCGAAGAAGCGCCTGCTCGCGCTCACGCCCGGCCGCTACACCGGCCTCGCCGCCGAGCTCGCGAAGCGCGTTTGAAGCTCCTGCTTCTCTTGGGGCTCGGGATGGCGGCCGCTTGCGCCGCGGCGCAGGAAATCGTCACCCTGCAGACCCGCCCCGGCGTCACGCTTTCGTTCTTCATCGCCAACATGGGCGAGCGCAAGCCCGAGGCGGTGGCGCTGCTCCTCGCCGGCGGCGGCGGAAACATCAGCCTGCGGCGCGAGCAGGGGCAGATCCGCTTCCAGCAGGGGAACTTCCTGCCGCGCGCGCGGCGCGAGTTCATCCGCAACGGCGTGCTGCCGGTGATCCTCGACAACCCGAGCGACCAGCAGGCGGGCGAGGGGATGAGCGACAACTTCCGCGCCGGCGCCGCCCACGCCGCCGACGTGCGCGCGGTCGCCGCCGAGATGAAGAAGCGCCATCCCGGGCTGCCGGTGTTCGTGGTCGGCACGAGCCGCAGCACCGTATCGGCCGCCTATCTCGCCGCCGCGCTCGAGGCCGAGCTCGCCGGGGCGGTGCTCACCTCTTCGCTTTTCTTCGGCGATACCCGGGGGCGGCAGTCGGTGCTCGCCGGCTTCGGCTGGTCGAAAATCAGGATGCCGCTGCTCTTCGTCCACCACCAGGACGACGGCTGCGGCGCCACGCCGTACTTCGAGGCCGAGCGCCTCGCGCGCCGCTACCCGCTCGTAGCCGTGAGCGGCGGCAAGCCCGCGCAGAGCGGGCCCTGCGAGCCGCTCTCGCAGCACGGCTTTTTCGGAAAAGAGGCCGAGACCGTCGACGCGATCGCCGCCTGGATGCTCGGCCGGCCGTTCGCGAAAGAAATCCGCTAGTGCTCTACGCGGTCACGATCTTCCTGTCGTCGTTCCTGCTGTTCCTGGTGCAGCCGATCATCGCGCGGCTGATCCTGCCCTGGTTCGGCGGCAGCGCCGCGGTGTGGACGACGTGCCTGCTTTTCTTCCAGGCGCTGCTGCTCGCGGGCTACGCCTACGCCCACCTGCTCGCCCGGTATTCGCGCCGCGGGTTCGAGCCGCTCATCCACAGCGTTCTGCTCGTCGCCGCGGCGGCGACGCTGCCGATCGCGCCGAGCGAGCTGTGGAAGCCCTCGGGCAGCGAGGATCCGGTGCTCTGGATACTGCTCCTTCTCGGCGCGGCGGTCGGCCTGCCGTACTTCCTGCTCGCGGCGAACAGCCCGCTGCTGCAGGCGTGGTTCGCGCGCGCGCGCCCCGGCGAGAACCCGTATCGCCTGTTCGCGGTCTCGAACTTCGGCTCGCTGGTCGCGCTGCTCGGCTACCCGTTGCTGCTCGAGCCCCGGCTCGGCGGCGCCGGGCAGGTGACGCTGTGGTCGTGGCTGTTCGCCGCGTTCGCGCTGCTGTGCGCGGCGGTGGCCTGGCTGACGCCTCCCGGGAAGGCGCCGGAGGAAGAAAGCACCCGGGCCGCGCCGCTCGCCCGGGGCGACGCGGCGCTCTGGATCGTGCTGTCCGCGACGGGCTCGGTGCTGCTGCTGGCGGTGACCAACCACCTGACGCAGAACGTCGCCTCGGTGCCGCTGCTCTGGCTGGCGCCGCTCACGCTCTACCTCCTGAGCTTCATCCTCACCTTCGAGGGCAAGGGCTGGTACCGGGCCGAGTGGCTGTGGGGGTTGCTGCTGGTGTGGATCGGCGCCATGGGATGGCTGATCGTCGACGACGATTTCCAGTTCGACCTTCCGGTCCAGCTCGGCATCTTCCTGCCGGGCCTGTTCCTGGGGTGCCTGTTCTGCCACGGCGAGCTCTACCGGCTGCGGCCGGCGCCGGGGCGGCTCACCGCGTTCTACCTGGTCGTGGCGGCCGGCGGCGCGCTCGGCGGCGTGCTGGTCGCGGTGGCGGCGCCGCTCGCCTTCAGCGGCTACTACGAGCTCGGCATCGGGCTCGTGGTGCTCGCGGCTCTCGGCGCGCTGTGCTTCGGGCGGCTCGGCGCGGTGCCGCGCTACCTCAGCCTCGCCGTGCTGCTCGGCATCGCGGCGTGCGCGGCCTACGACAGCATGCGCTATCAGCGCGACGTGCGCGTCGCCTCGCGCAGCTTCTACGGCGTGCTGCGCGTCAAGGAGTACGGCGTCAACGGCGACGAATCGCACCTGCGGCGCCTGGTGCACGGCGCGATCATGCACGGCGAGCAGTTCCTGCACGAGAGCAAGCGCGCCATGCTGACCACGTATTACCACCAGGGCTCGGGCATCGGCGGCGCGATCCGCTCGCTTGGCGAGCGCCCGGCGCGCGTCGGCATCATCGGCCTCGGCGTGGGCACGATCGCCGCCTACGGGCGGCCGGGCGACGTGTACCGCTTCTACGAGATCGACACGCGCGTGATGCGGGTCGCGCTGCATGAATTCGCCTACCTGGCCGACAGCAAGGCGAAGATCGAGCTCGCGCTCGGCGACGCGCGGCTCGCGCTCGAGCGCGAGCCGCCGCGGCACTTCGACGTGCTCGCGGTCGACGCCTTCTCGAGCGACGCGATCCCGGTGCACCTCATCACGCGCGAGGCGCTCGGGGTGTACCTGCGCCACGTCGAGCCCGACGGCATCGTCGCGTTCCACGTCTCGAACCGCTTTCTCGACCTCGTCCCGGTCGTGGCGCGGCTCGCGAAGGAGCACGGCGTGCACGCCGTGCTGGTGCGCGACGATCCCGACGAGGAGGAGGACTACCAGCGCTCGCGCACCGACTGGGTGCTGGTGTCGCGCGACCCCGCGGCGCTCAAGCGCAAGGAGATCGTCGAGCGCGGCGCGGTCGATCCGGAGGTGCGGTCCGACTGGCGCACCTGGACCGACGACTACTCCAACCTGATCCAGATCCTGAAGTAGATGAAAAAGGGGTCAGGACCCTTTTATTGGAAAAGGGTCCTGACCCCTTTTTCGGGCTATTTGAGAATCTGTATCAGGTTCGAGTAATCGTCGGTCCAGGCCCGCCACTCGGGCCTTTCCTC
>DATIGR010000148.1:0-25629 GCA_035454645.1 Burkholderiales bacterium | reverse complement strand
CCCGAGCTCCTGCACGCTCGGCACGTCGGGCGCCATCGGCGCGCGCGCCGGCGAGGTGACGGCGAGCGCGCGCAGCTTGCCGTCCTTCATGAACGGCACGTTCTGCGGCAGCGTGTCGATCGCGAGCTTGATCGTGCCGCTGAGGAGGTCGTTGTGCATCGGCGACGAGCCCTTGTAGCCGACGTGCTCCATCTTGAGCCCCTGCTCCTTCTTGAGCGTCTCGCCGATGATGTGGCCGATCGAGCCGATGCCACCCGAGCCGTAGTTGACCGCATCGGGCTGCTGCTTGATCCAGCCGACGAGCTCGCGCAGCGACCTGGCGGGAACCGACGGATGCACCACGAACACGTTCGCCACCGAGCCGATGTACGAGACGTGGCTGAAGCTCTTCACCGGGTCGTAGCGCGGCTGGTCCTGCATCGCGGGCGAGATGCTGATCGGCGCGCTGTTCGAGAGCAGCAGCGTGTAGCCGTCGGGCGCGGCGCGCGCCGCCTCGAGCGCGCCGATGGTGCCGCCGGCGCCGGGCTTGTTGTCGATGATCACCGACTGACCGAGCTCGGCCTGCAGCGGCGCCGCGAGTAGCCGCGCGACGATGTCAGAGGAGCCCCCCGGCGAGAAGGTGACGATGACCCGCACCGGCTTCGCCGGCCAGGCCTGTGCCTGCAGAGCTTCGGGCAGCAATAGCGCAACGAGCAGCAATGTACGGAACATGGCTTTCAGCTCCCTCTGTAAGTGGTGTAGCCCCACGGCGAGCAAAGCAGCGGAACATGGGTGTGCGCGGCCGGGTCGGTGATCACGAAGCGCACCGGCACGAGATCGAGGAACCCCCGCCCCTTGAAATAGCTGCCGAGATGGAACGCGAGCTCGTAGGCGCCCGCGCGCAACGCCTCGCCCTCGAGGAGCGGCGCGTCGGTGCGGCCGTCGGCGTTGGTGCGCACGGTCTTGAGAACCTGCCATTCGCCCGCCTTGAGCACCGAGAGGTCGATCGCGATCCCCGCGCCCGGCCTGCCGTTCGCGGTGTCCAGCACATGGGTGGTGAGCTTACCCATCGACGATTCTCTCCAGCCGCGCGCGCGTGATGTGGCCGATCTGCTCGAGCGCGTTCGCGAGCTCGGTGCGGGCATCGTTCGCGAGGCGGCGCCTCATCTCCGCCATCACGCTCTCGCGGTCGGCATGAAGCTTGAGCGCCACGATGCAGGGGAAGCCGAACTTGTCGCGGTAGCTGCGGTTCAGCCGGTTCATCTCGTCGAGCTCGCTCCTCGAAAGCGCGTTGAACCCGAGCCGCGCCTGCTCGCCGGTCGAAGCCGCCGTCAGCGCTCCTGCGCCGGCGAGCTCGGGGTGCGCCCGCACCACCTCGAGCTTTTTCTCGAGGGTTTCGTTCAGAAGGATTTCGGTCATTGCCGTGTGCAATCCCTCCACGGAAGAAAACGGCCGCTCGTGCCACGCGCGCTCGGCGATCCACGGCGAGTGCTCGAACACGCCGCCGAGCCGCGCGACGAACTGGCGTTTTCCGAGCGCGTTCACCTCCTCGAGCGCCACGCACCCTAGTGTACACTCGGCGCATGCTCGACCCCGCGCGCATCCTGGAGCGCTGCGACGCGCTCGCGCGGCATTCCGAGCTTCCCGGGGGACTCACCCGGGTGTTCCTTTCCCCCGAAGCGCGCGCGGCGAGCGACCAGGTGCTCGGCTGGATGCGCGAAGCCGGCATGCAGGCCGGGCTCGACGCCATCGGCAACGCCGCCGGGCGCTACGAAGGCAGCCGCCCCGGTCTTCCCTGCCTGATGCTCGGCTCGCACCTCGACACCGTGCGCGACGCGGGGCGCTACGACGGCATGCTCGGCGTCGTCACCGCGATCGAATGCGTTGATGCTCTGAGCCGGGGAAACACGAAACTGCCCTTCGCGATCGAGGTCATCGGCTTCGGCGACGAGGAAGGCGTGCGCTTCGGCACCACGCTCCTCGGCAGCCGCGCGGTCGCGGGCATGCTCGACCTGGAAGTTCTCAAGACGAAGGACCCGCAGGGCAGCACCATCGCCGAGGCGCTGCGCGCATTCCGGCTCGACCCGGCGCGCATTCCGGAGGTGGCGCGCAGGAAGGGCGAGGTCCTCGCGTACGCCGAGCTGCACATCGAGCAAGGGCCGGTGCTCGAGGCCGAGGGCCTGCCGGTCGGCGTGGTCACCGCGATCAACGGCTTCTCCCGCCTGCGCGCGACGCTGCGCGGCGCGGCGGGGCATGCGGGCACGGTGCCGATGCCGCTGCGCCGCGACGCGCTCGCCGGCGCCGCCGAATGCGTTCTCGCCGTGGAGAACGTGGTCAAGGGCCAAGCCGAGCTCGTCGCCACCGTCGGGCGCATCGAGGCGAAGCCCGGCGCGATCAACGTCATTCCCGGGGAAGCGATGTTCACCATCGACGTGCGCGCGCCCCGGGACGAGCTGCGGAACCGCGCGGTCTCGGCGATCCGTGCGCAAGTGGAAGGCATTTCAAGGAGAAGAAACCTCGAAAGCGAGATCGAGCTCTTGCAGGAGTTCGGGTCCACGGCCTGCGCGCCGCGCCTCACGGAGCAGATGGAGCGCGCGGTCGAGCGCCAGGGGTTCGCGGTGCGCCGCCTGCCCTCGGGCGCCGGGCACGACGGCATGGCGCTCGCCGCGATCACCGACATCTGCATGCTGTTCGTGCGCTGCAAGGGCGGGATCAGCCACAGCCCGCTCGAGGCGATTACCGAGGCCGACGCCGCGGCCGGCGCAAGCGTGCTGTTCGATTTCATTGAGCACCTCCGACTACCCGCGTGACCTCGTCGGCTACGGGGCGAAGCCGCCCCGGCCGAAATGGCCCGGCGGCGCGCGCCTCGCGCTGCAGTTCGTGCTCAACTACGAGGAAGGCGGCGAGAACTCGATCCTGCACGGCGACAAGGCGTCGGAGGCGTTCCTGTCCGAGATCGTCGGCGCCCAGCCGCTCGAGGGCGTGCGCCACATGTCGATGGAGTCGATCTACGAGTACGGCTCGCGCGCCGGCGTGTGGCGGCTGCTCAAGCTGTTCGCGCGCTACGAGCTGCCGCTCACGGTGTTCGGCATCGCGATGGCGATGGAGCGCAACCCGGCCGCGGTCGAGGCCTTCCTCAAGGCCGGGCACGAGATCGCAGCCCACGGCTGGCGCTGGATCAACTACCAGTACGTGCCCCTCGAGGTCGAGCGCGAGCACATGCAGCGCGCGATCGAGATCCAGCGCCGCCTGACGGGCGCACGGCCGCTTGGCTGGTACACCGGCCGCACCAGCCCGAACACGCGCCGCCTGGTGGTCGAGGACGGCGGCTTCGTCTACGACGCCGACGACTACAACGACGAGCTGCCGTGGTACGACACCCGATACCTGGACAAAAGCGGCAAGCCCCAGCTCGTCGTGCCGTACACGCTGGACGCCAACGACATGCGCTTCGCCACGGCGCAGGGCTTCAACTCGGGAGACGATTTTTTCAGCTACTTGAGGGACAGCTTTGACGTGCTGTACGCCGAAGGCGGCCGCATGATGTCGGTCGGGCTGCACTGCCGGCTCGCCGGCCGGCCGGGAAGGTTTGCCGCGCTCGAGCGCTTCCTCAAGTACGTACGGACAAAGAAAGCGTGGGTGGCGCGGCGCATCGACATCGCCCGCCACTGGCTCAAGCACCATCCCCATGGCTGAACAGCTCCATCCCGCGCCGCGGCTGCTGATGGGCCCCGGGCCGATCAACGCCGACCCGCGCGTGCTTCGCGCCATGGGCGCGCAGCTCCTCGGCCAATTCGACCCGCAGTTCCGCGCGTACATGAAAGAGCTGTCCGAGCTCTACCGCGCGGCGTTCCAGACGCGCAACCGCTGGACGCTTCTCGTCGACGGCACCGCGCGCGCCGGCATCGAGGCGGCGCTGGTCTCGCTGATCGAGCCGGGCGACCGGGTGCTGGTGCCGGTGTTCGGCCGCTTCGGGCACCTCAAGGTCGAGATCGCGCGGCGCTGCGGCGCCGAGGTTCGCGCCGTGGAAACAGAATGGGGAACGGTTTTCCCCGCGGAGACCCTGGAGCGCGAGATTCGCTCTTTCAGACCCAAAGTCGTCGCGGTAGCGCACGGCGACACCTCCACCACGATGGCGCAGCCGCTCGCGGAGCTGGGAAAGCTCTGCAGGCAGCATGAGGCGCTCCTTTACGTGGATGCGACCGCGACGCTCGGCGGCATGGACCTGCCGGTGGACGCCTGGCAGCTCGACGTGGTGAGCGCCGGATTGCAGAAATGCCTCGGCGGCCCTTCGGGCAGCGCGCCGCTCACGCTGAACGAGCGCGCGGAGAAGCGCATTCAAAGAAGAAAGCACGTCGAGCAGGGCCTGCGGCGGAACGACGAACCCCAGGGCGAAGGTGCGCTCATCCGCTCGAACTATTTCGACCTCGCGATGATCATGGACTACTGGTCGGACCGGGCGCTCAACCACCACACCGAGGCGACCAGCATGCTCTACGCCGCGCGCGAATGCGCGCGCATCCTGCTCGAGGAGGGGCTGCCGAAGGCGTTCGCGCGCCACGCTCTCGCATCCGATGCATTGAGCGCAGGTCTGAGGGCCATGGGACTCGAGCTGTTCGGCGACCGGGAGCACAAGATGCCGAGCGTGACCGGCGTGCACGTCCCGCGGGGCGTCGACGGCGAGAAGGTGCGGCGCGCGTTGCTCGGGCACTTCAACATCGAGATCGGCACTTCGTTCGGCCCGCTGCACGGCCGCATCTGGCGCATCGGCACCATGGGCTACAACGCGCGCCAGGACGCGGTGCTCGTCACGCTCGGCGCGCTCGATGCGGTTCTCGCCGCCGAAGGATTCAAGCTGCCGCGCGGCGCCGCGGTCGATGCCGCGCTATCGGTTTACCGCTGAAGTCGCCGGGCGCGCCGCGCGCGAAGCGCTGGCGCTCGGCGAAGGCGAGGTGTGCGCCGTATTCCGCCGCAGCTTTTACCTGCATCTCGGCCGCAAGTACGCCTGCATCGGCGACGCCATGCTCGGGCGCGGGCCGCTGAACGCGCTCGTCGCCGACTTCAAGGAGCCCGCGATCGGCGACACTGCGGTGGTCGCGCTCCAGAACGCCGTGCTGTGGGAGCCGCCGCCGTTCCGCGGCGAGGCGCACCCTCACCTCGACGCGCTGCGCGCCTGCCTCGACGGCCACGTCCCGGAGGAGGGGCTCGGGTGCACGATCCTCGGCGTGCACAACGCGCTCAGCGTGCACGCCCAGCCCGCGCTGGAGGCGATCGACCGCTGGCTCGCCGGCCATGCGCTCGCCAACGAAGCGTCGCAGCTCATCGGGCTGGGCCCCGGGCTGACTCCCTCCGGCGACGACTACTTCGGCGGCGTGCTGGTGGCCCTGCGCTGGCTGGGCCGCGGCGCGCAGGCCGACTCGCTGTGGCGCTGGCTCGAGCCGCGCCTCGCCGCGCGCACGAGCGAGATCAGCGCGGCGCACCTCGCGGCCGCCGCGTCGGGACAGGTGCACGAGGCGCTGCACGAGGTGCTCGCCGATCTCTCGGCGTGGGAGGCTCCCGACCTGCATCCGAGCCTCGCCCGCCTTGACGCCGTGGGCCACACCTCCGGCTGGGACGCGCTCGCCGGGGTCGTGGCGGTCGCGCGCACCGCTCAGTAACCGACGCGCGCGGCTGCCCATTCGGCCGCCAGCGCGTTCGAGGGCGCTACCGCCACGCCGGCGGCTCGCAATCGCTCGACCTGCCGCGAGCGCACCTGGGGATCACGCTCGGTGCCGACCACCGAAGCAACCACGGCCTTGGAGGAGAGATCTTGCTTCAGCAGCACTCCCGCGGGATCGGGGTGGGCGCCGTAGCCGAGCACGACGTCGACCAGGATGACGCCGACCTCGGGATCGGCGGCCGCGCGCGCGACCTGCTCGTTGCGCAGCTCGGGCTCGATCATCGGGTGCGGCCGGCCGCGCGTGAAGCGCTCCTCGCCCAGGTCGACGAAGCGGTGGCCGTGCAGGCCGCGCCGCCGGAAGACGAGCTCGGCTTCGCTGCACAGCGTGCCGCCGCAATACAGTCCTTCGACTTTTCCGGGTACCCGGCGCGCTTCGGTTCTCACGGGTTCGATTTTTCTTCCGGTCGCCATTTCCGCGGCTTCGTGCAGCGTGCGCGCGAGGCCGGGCTTGTCCAGCCCCAGAAGGCAGACCACCGATCGCTTGCCGCAGCGCGCGAGGCGCTCGAGCACCGCTTCGGCGACGCGCAGCGCCGGCGGCTTGGAGATGAGAACGATCACTTTCGTGCCCGGATCGCGCTCGAGGGCGTCGATCGCCGCAGCCGTGCCGAGCGCGCCGACGCGCTCGTCGAGGTCGCGGCCGCCCACGCCGATGCCGTGCGAGACACCGGCGCCCAGCCGTGCGATCAGGCAGGAGACCTCCTGCAGGCCGGTGCCGGAGGCGGACACGATGCCGATGTCGCCGCGCGGCACCGCGTTCGCGAAAGCGAGCGGCGTGCCCGCAAGCAGCGCCGTGCCGCAATCGGGCCCCATGAGAAGCAGTCCTTTTTCGTTCGCCAGGCGCTTGAGCGCGCGCTCCTCTTCAAGCGGCACGCCCGAGGAGAACACGAGCGCGTTCAGCCCGGAGCCGAGCGCCTTTCTCGCCTCCAGCGCGGCGAGCTCGCCCGGCACCGAGATGAGCGCGAGGTTCGCGCCCGGCATCAGCTCGAGCGCGCCGGCGAGGCTTCCTGCACGGAGAAAGGTCTGGGGGGGTTCGGGCCCGAGGCTCAAGGCCGAATCGAGTGCCGCCCGACCCGCGTCCGCGTTCGCGGCGCGCACGGCGATGAGGATGTCGCTCGGCCCGGCGTGCTCGCCCTCGGAGCCGAGCAGTCCCGCTTCGCGCAGCAGCGCCTTGTTGGAAGGAGTGCCGATCATGAGCGCCGCGGCTTCGATGCCGGGAAGCGCGCCGAGGCGCCGCGACAGCCGCATCAGCGCGACCGAGTCGAGGTAGCGCCCGCGCTCGACGCGGTTAAGGACGAGCGAGGGCACCGAGCGCGCTTTCGAAGCAGGCGAGCGGCGCGCGCGCCACGCCGGCGCCGACCTGGCCCACGCCGGCGCGGCGGTGCGCGATGCCGGTATTGATGGCGGGCGCGATCCCGGTCTCGACCACGCGGCGCGCGTCGATCCCGACCGGCGCGCCGGCGAATTCGAGCGCCGGGATCCTCCACTGCGGATGCCGCGCGGCGGCGATCTCGGCCATCGCGCGCGTCGCGGCGAGCGCCTCGGCGAAGCCGCCGGCGCCGACGAACCCGGCGACCGCGGGCGCCGCCGCCATCGAGAACGCGCCCAGACCGACCGCTTCGAGGATCGCCGAGTCGCCGATGTCCGGATTGGCGTCGGCGGCGCTGAACCCCGGGAAGTACAGTCCCTGCGGCATTTCCACCGGCGCGCTGAACCACTCCTCGCCGCGCCCGGCGATGCGGATGCCGAAGTCGGTGCCGTTGCGCGCCATCGCGGTGACGATCGTCGAGCCCTCGATGCCGCGCGCCGGGTCGAGGATGCTCTTCGCCATCGCCATCGCCACATTGAGGAAGAACTGGTCGTTGCCCGCCATGAACTCGAACGACGTTTTCAAGGAAGGCCCATTCGCGGCGCTTGCGAGGCTGGGCGCCAGGGCGCGCAATAGGAGCGAAGTGCAGGCGACGTTGCGCTGGTGCATCTCGTCGCCCATGGCAAGGCCGCGCGCAATCAAGGGGTTTAAAGGAATCCCACCCACAAGGTTCAGTGATTTCTTCAACAGGACTGAAAAATCGTCCCGCAGCCAGGCGAGCCGGGCCAGCACTTGCGCGTCGTTGCCGCCGAAGCGCATGACTTTGCCGAGGCCCTCGTTGATCGTGCAGGCGGCCCAGTTGCCGAAGCTGCGGTTCTGCACCACGAGCAGCGGCATGCTGCGGGTGGTGATGCCGGTCATGGGGCCGACTGCGCCGAAGTGATGGTTGGGCGCGAACTCGATCGCGCCCGAGGCGGCGAGCCGCTCCGCGGCCGCCAGGTCGGGGGCCCAGCCTTCGAACACCGCGGCCCCGCAAATCGCGCCGCGCAGCGGCCCGCACATGCGCTCCCAGGCGATGGGCGGCCCGGCATGCAGCAGGAGGCGGCGCTCGTCGAGCTGCGGGATCAGCTCGCCGGCGCGGCGTACGTCGGTGAGCACCGGCTCCGCGCGGAGAATGCGCCTCAGCGCCTCGCGGTTCGCGGCTTCGACTTTCTCGTCGAAGGCGAATCGGGGAGGCTTCCAGTCCACCTGAACGACGGCCGCGCCATTCGCGGCGAGGTCGCGGGCGAAGCCTTCGAGCCCGACGTTGACGACGCGGACCGGGCCCGCGAGCAGCGCGTCGGTCGGCATTTGCAGCGCCTAGCGGCGCGCGCGCCAGCGAAGCTGGGGATAGCGCTCGCGCGGCCGGAACCCCGTTCTGTCGAGCGCGAGATACCCCGGCGCCACGGCCTCGAGCGCCTGCGGCTGCAGGCGGAACGGGAAAGGCGCATCGGAGGTGTTCGGCACCTGCATCGAGCGGTAGTTGTCGCGCGTCATCAGCTTGCCCGGCAGGTGCTCCAGCATCCACGCCTGGAGGTACGAAAGCCGGTCCGGCAGACCGATGACGAGGCGTTGCCGGCCGGTCACCGTGCACACCCACCTCACCAGCTCCTTCAGGGTGTAGGCGCGCGGCCCGCACAGCTCGAAGGTCTTGCCGCGCGCCTCGGGCTCGTCGAGCGCGAAATGCAGCGCGCGCGCCACGTCGCCCACGTAGACCGGCTGGAACCTCGCTTCAGGGCAAGGCACGGCCATGACCGGCAGGAAGCGAGCCATGCAGGCGAACTGATTCAGGAACGCGTCCTCCGGCCCGAAAACCACCGAAGGGCGAAACACCGTGACATCGAGGTCTTCGGCGGCGAGAGCGGCCTGCTCGCCGATTCCCTTCGAGCGCAGGTACTCCGAGGGGCCGGTCGGGGAGGCGCCGAGGGCGCTCACGTGAATCAGGCGCCGCACGCCGGTGTTGCGGCACGCGGCGACGATCGCCTGCGGCAGCTCGACGTGGAAACGCGCGAAATCCGGCCCGTAGTCGTTCGGGCCGCGCTGATCGCGCCGCCCGCGCCGGCTGTGCAGCACGCCGACGAGGCTGTAGACCGCCTGCTTGCCGGAGCAGAGGCGCTCGAGCGCTCCGGGCGCCGTGATGTCGGCCTGCACCACGTCGACGGTCGGCAGGAGGATCAAATGCTTCGCGCGCTCGCGGCGGCGCGAAGGCACGGTGACGTCGAGGCCGGCGGCGGCGAGCGAGGCGACGAGATGCCGGCCGATGAAGCCCGAGCCGCCGACGACCAGCACCCTCTTCGGCGTCATGGCGTGGCCGGCGCGGGCTCTTCCTCGAGTACCGGCGGCTCCCAGGCCCCGGGGGGTTTGATCACGCCGAGCCGTGTCTTGAGCGGGACCGGCTTCTTCTCGAGCACCGCAGCGTAGTAGACCGCGTTGGCCATCACCTTCTTCACGTAGTCGCGCGTTTCGGGGAACGGGATCGATTCTATATAAACCGCCCCCTCGAGCGGCTTGTCGTCGCGCCAGCGCCGCGCGCGCTTGGGCCCGGCGTTGTAGGCCGCGGAGGCGAGGACCGGGTGGCCGAGCTGCTCCATGACGAGCTTCAGGTACCCGGTGCCGAGCGTGACGTTGGTCTCGATTTCGGTCACGGTCTTCGGCCGGTAGTTGCGCATGCCCATCTTCGAGGCGACGTAGCGTGCGGTGCGAGGCATGACTTGCATGATGCCGGCCGCTCCCGCGCTCGAGCGCGCCTCGGTGTTGAACCGGCTCTCCTGGCGCACCAGGCCGAGCACCCAGGCCTCGTCCACGCCGTGCGTGGCGGCGTAGCTGCGAAACACCTCCTGGTACGGCATCGGGTAGCGCAGCGAGAAGTTGTGCAGCCGCGAGGTGCGGTCGGCGGTGTGAATCGCGCGGTCGTAGACCCCGTGGCGGCGCGCCAGCTCCGCGGCGGCGAGCAGGCGCTCGTCGTCGAACGAGCGGATGGTGAAGAGCCACTCGCGCACGCCCTCCACGCGCAGGCCGAGGCGCACGAGCTCGAGCGCGCGCTTGAGCCCGGGCTCGGCGGCGGCCGCGGCCACTTCCTCTTCGGTCGGCACGTGCGTGATGTCGGGGAGCGCGAGCGTATAGCCGAGCTCGTCGGCCGCGAGCAGCCCGTAGAAGTCGGTCTGGCCGGCGATTCTCAGGAAGTAGGCGCGGCTTCCCATTTCCTCGCCCTGCTCCGCGAGCGCGCGGCCGTACCAGTACACCCAGGTCGGCTGGTGGGCGATGCCGAAGGACATGCGGTCGATCGAATCGCGCACCACCTTCCACTCGCCGTCGCGCAGCGCCACGCGCGCTTTCCACGCCAGGTGGCGATCTTCGAGCGGCGTGTCGCCCGCGCGCGCGAACCACTGCAGCGCTTCCTTGTGATGCTCGCGCGCGCCCTCGTAGCCCACGATGCCCCACAGGAACTCGAGCTCGGCGTCGGACAGCCGCTCGGCGAGCGGCCCCTCGAGCGCCGCCGCCGCGCCCGCCGGGTCGTTGCGCGCGTAGCGAATCGCGCCCAGCACGGCCACCTCGTGCGCCGCGCGCGTGTCGAGCACCTTGGGCAGGCGCTCGATGAAGCGCTTGGACTGGCGCGCGGCCTCGGCCAGCATGCGCTCGTCGGGCGCTTCGTTCTTCGGCAGCAGGGCGAGCGTGGTCTTGGCCGCCGTGATCTGGCCGTGCTCGAACAGCACCCGCACGCGCCGCCAGACGTCGCTGACCGAGAGGCGGCCGCGCGCCACGAGGACGTTGCTCAGGCGCTGGCAACCCTCGGGCAGCTCGGCCGGCTCGAGCCACATCGCGGTCGCTTCGCCGAGCGCCGAGTCGTCGCCCTGCTCCAGGCGCGAGAGCGAGCGGTAGCAGCTCACTTCGAGGTCTTCGCGGCTGTACCGCGCGGCCTGGCGCTCGAACTCGGGCCATTCGCCGCGCTTGCCGAGCACGCGCAGCCAGTCGGCGCGCGCGAGCTCGGCCACGTACTGGTTCGCGTGCGTGGCGAAGAACTCGCGCACCTCGCGGTTTTCCGCGTCCTCGAGACGCATCGACAGCCGCCAGTAGTCGAGCCAGGGCTCGAGCACGTGGCCTTCGAGGTTCCTCGTCGCGCGGGCGAACTTGATCGGGTCGCCGGCGCGGTAGGCGTCCCAGGCGGTGAGCAGCGCCTCGTCGGCGGAATCCTTCGAGTTCTTGGCGCCTGCCGCGAGCGCCTGGACGCAGCAAAGCGCTGCCAGGAGGTTGCGGAAAACCTTGAAAATCATAAAACTGGGCGTCCCCCCATGGATCCTCTTGCGCTAAAAGCCTGGCGCCGCTCGGAGCGCGAGCGGCTGATCGCTGCGCGCGCCGCGACGGCCCCCGGGACGCTCGACTCCTGGCGCCGCCGCATCGACGGCCACCTGGAGCGCTCGTTTCCCGGCCTTGTCCGTTGCCGCCTCGCCTTCTGCTGGCCGATCAGGGGCGAATACGACGCCCGCCATCTTGCCAGAACGCTGCGGGAGCGGGGGGCGTTGACCGCGCTTCCGGTGGTCGTAGCGCCAAAAACTCCACTGATCTTCCGCGAGTGGCATCCGGGCATCGTGCTCGCCAAGGGACCGCTTGACATCCCATTTCCCGCCGATTCACAACAGTTGACGCCCGAGGCGGTGCTCCTGCCGATGAACGGCTGGGATGCGCAGGGCTACCGGCTCGGGTACGGCGGCGGGTTTTTCGACCGCACGCTCGCGGCCCTCGCGACGAAACCGCTCACGATCGGAATTTCCTACGAGATGGCGAAGCTCGACACCATTCACCCGCAGGCGTGGGATATCCCGATGGACTACGTGGTCACCGAGCGCGGCGTGTACCGGCGCGATCCGGAAGGGCTGGTGTTCCTCGGCGAGCCCGATCAGGGGTCGGGAACGCTCGCTTCACCCGTGTGCTACGCCGACGAGAATTACTTCGCCGGGAAACGCTAGGAGCTATTTCTTCAGGGCCAGCGTGACCCCGTCGCCGAGCGGCAGGAGCGCGATCTCGACGCGCTCGTCGTGATGCAGCCGATCGTTGAACTTGCGCAGCGCCGCGGTATCGGCGTCGTGCCGGCCGCGATCGGCCACCCAGCCCGACCACAGCGTGTTGTCGATCGCGAGGACGCCGCCGCGGCGAACCCTCGGCAGGCAGGCCTCGTAGTAGTTCGCGTAGTTGGGCTTGTCCGCATCAATGAAGACAAAATCGAAAGGACCGCTCAATCCCTTGAGGGTTTGCAGTGCCGGCCCGATCCTGAGGTCGATCTTTTCCTCCACGCCCGCCTTCTTCCAGAACGGCTTGCCGATCGCGGTCCACTCCTCGCTGATGTCGCAGCAGACGATACGGCCATCTTCGGGCAGCGCGAGCGCCACGGCGAGCGCGCTGTAGCCGGTGAAGGTGCCGATCTCGAGGCAGCTGCGCGCGCCGATGGCCTGCACCAGAAGCGCCATGAACTGCCCCTGGTCGGCGCCGATCTGCATGCCGGCGTTCGGCAGCGATGCGGTCGCCGCGCGCAGCTCGCGCAGGATCGCGGGCTCGCGCACCGCGTGCTCGGCGATGTAGCGGCTGATTTTCTCCGGCAGGAAGGGCGCCCGGCCGGCCATGGCTAGAGCAGAAACAGCTTGTACGCCGGGTTGCGGGTCTCGTCCGCGTGCGGGTAGCCCAGCTTCCTGAGAAAGGTCCGAAACTGGCCGAGCTCGCTGCGCGGCACCTGGATTCCCACCAGGACCCGGCCATGGTCGGCGCCCTGGTTGCGGTAGTGGAACAGGCTGATGTTCCAGCCGCCGCGCATCGCCTCGAGAAAGCGCATCAGCGCGCCCGGCCGCTCGGGGAACTCGAATCGATAGAGAAGCTCGTTCTTGGCAAACGGCGCACGGCCGCCCACCATGTGGCGCGTGTGCAGCTTCGCCATCTCGTTGTCGGAAAGGTCGAGCGTGGTGAGTCCGTGGCGGCGCAGGTTGTGCACGATGCGGGCGGTCTCGTCGCGTCCGTGCACCTCGATGCCGACGAAGATATGCGCGTCCCGGGAGTCGGCGATGCGGTAGTTGAACTCGGTGACGTTGCGCGCCCCCAGCAGCGAGCAGAACTTGCGGAAGCTGCCGGGGCGCTCCGGGATGGTCACCGCGAGGATCGCCTCGCGGTGCTCGCCGAGCTCGGCCTCCTCGGCGATGAAGCGCAGGCGGTCGAAGTTGGTGTTGGCGCCCGAGGCGATGGCCACCAGGGTGCGGCCGCGCGCGCCGCGCCGCTCCACCCAGGCCTTGGCGCCCGCGATCGCGAGCGCGCCCGCCGGCTCGAGCACCACGCGCGTGTCCTCGAACACGTCCTTGATCGCCGCGCACATCTCGTCGGTGTCGGCGAGCACCATCTCGTCCACCAGCGCCCGGCACAGGCGAAACGTCTCGCGCCCGACTTCCTTCACCGCGACGCCGTCGGCAAACAGGCCGACATGATCGAGCTTCACGCGCTTTCCCGCTTTCAGCGACCTCGCCATGGCGTCCGCATCCACCGGTTCCACGCCGATGATCTTGATCTTCGGGTTGATCGTCTTCACATAGGCGGCAATGCCCGAGATGAGACCGCCGCCGCCGACCGGGACGAAGATCGCGTCGATCGGCCGCGGATGCTGGCGCAGGATCTCCATGCCGATGGTCCCCTGGCCCGCGATCACCTCGGGGTCGTCGTAAGGATGGACGAAAGTGAGCCCGCGCCTGCGCTTCAGATCGAGGGATTTCTCGTAAGCCTCGGCGTAGGAGTCGCCGTGCAGGACCACCTCGGCACCGCGCGCCGCGACCGCGTCGACCTTGATGCGCGGCGTGGTCACCGGCATCACGATCACCGCGCGGCAGCCGAGACGCTGCGCCGCGAGCGCGACGCCCTGCGCGTGGTTGCCCGCGCTCGCCGCGATCACGCCGCGCGCGAGGCGCTGGCGCGGCAATCCCGCCATCTTGTTGTAGGCGCCGCGCACCTTGAACGAGAATATCGGCTGCAGGTCTTCGCGCTTGAGGAGCAGGCGATCGCCGAGGCGCTTGGAAAGCGCGCTCGCCGGCTCGAGCGGCGTCTCGCTCGCCACGTCGTAGACCCGCGCCTTCAGGATTCGCTCGAGATAGCCCTTGGTCAAAGCCGGCCGAATTTAGCATGACGGAACTTGCGACCCTGTTCGTCGCGAGCTTCGCCGCCGCGACCCTGATTCCGCTGCCCTCGGAGGCGGCGCTCTTCGCCTACATTCACCTCTACCCCGACCGGGCCGCGCTCGCGGTGGCCATTGCCACGGCCGGCAACACCGCGGGCGGCATGACTTCCTACGCGATCGGCCGTTTGGTTCCCCAAAAAGAGCTCAAATACCTGAACCCCGTGAAGCGCTACGGAGCGTCTGCTCTCCTCCTCGCCTGGCTGCCGATCGTGGGCGACGCGCTCTGCGTCGCCGCCGGATGGCTCAGGATCCACTGGGCTGCCGCGCTCGGCTTCATGGCCGCGGGCCGCCTGGCGCGCTACCTCGTGGTGGCGAGCCTCGCATGAAAACCCCGGGCGGTCAGGAAGCGGTCACAAATCAGTAACACCCCCTGCGTAACCTGTCGGCCGGTAGTCCAAATTCGACAGGAGAACCCATGAGGCTTTGGCCCATCGCCGCCGCCGCTGCACTGGCGGCCGCACCCGTCTATGCGCAACAAAGGATCGTCAGGATCGACGGCTCGAGCACCGTTTTCCCGATCACCGAGGCGGTGGCCGAGGAGTTCCAGAAGGCGAAGAAGCAGCAGGTCAAGGTCACCGTCGGCATCTCGGGCACCGGCGGCGGCTTCAAGAAGTTCTGCCGCGGCGAGACCGACGTCTCCGACGCTTCGCGCCCGATCCTCAAGAAGGAGATGGACGACTGCAGGGCCGCGGGCATCGAGTACTTCGAGCTGCCGGTGGCGTTCGACGCGCTCACCGTGGTGATCAACCCGAAGAACAGCTTCATCCGGCAGCTCACCGTCACCGAGATGAAGAAGATGTGGGAGCCCGGCGCGCAAGGCAAGGTGACGCGCTGGAACCAGGTGAATCCCGCCTGGCCCGATGCGCCCATGAAGCTGTTCGGGCCCGGGGCGGACTCCGGCACCTTCGACTACTTCACCGAGGCCGTGGTCGGCAAGTCGAAGTCCTCGCGCGGCGACTTCACCGCCTCGGAGGACGACAACGTCCTGGTGCAGGGCGTGTCGCGCGACGTCAACGGCCTGGGTTACTTCGGCTTCGCCTACTACGTGGAGAACAAGGACAAGCTGAAGGCGGTGCCGATCGTCAACGAGAAGGGCCAGCCGGTCACGCCCTCGATGGAAGCGGTCGAGAAAGGCACCTATTCGCCGCTGTCGCGGCCGATCTTCATCTACGTGAGCGTCAAGTCGCTCGCCAAGCCCGAGGTCAAGGAGTTCGTCGAGTACTACATGAAGCACGGCGGCAAGCTGGCGAAGGAAGTCAAGTACGTGCCGCTGCCCGAATCGGCCTACCGCACGGCGTGGGAACACGTGCAGACGGGCAAGAAGGGCACGGTGTTCGGCGGCGAGGCCATCATCGGCATCACCATCGGAGATCTGCTCAAGCGCGAAGCCAGGCTGTAGCAGCTTCGTCTGAACCGCCCGCCGCGGAACACGGTCCCCGGCGGGTTTGTCTTTCTATAGAATCGCGGAGCTTTCCCAGTGTCCGCCGTGCCTGGCCAGACCACGCTGATGCAAGCCAACCTGCGGGGCGAGCGCCTCGCGCGGCGGCGCGCGCGCATCGTGCGCGAGCGCGCGATCGAGCTGGTGCTGTTCTTCGCCGCGCTGGTCTCGGTTTTCACCACCGTGGGCATCGTCTACATCCTGGTCAAGGAATCGGTGGTGTTCTTCGCCGAGGTGCCGATCGTCGATTTCCTCACCGACACGCAGTGGACGCCGCTCTTCGACGACGCCCACTTCGGCATCATGGTGCTGCTCTCGGGCACGCTGACCAGCTCGATGGTGGCGCTCGCGCTCGCGATCCCGCTCGGCACGATCATTGCCATCTATCTTTCGGAGTTCGCGCCGTTCCGGCTGCGCGAGGTGGCGAAGCCGTTTCTCGAGCTGCTGGGCGGGGTGCCGACCATCGTCTACGGCTACTTCGCGCTGCTGTTCGTGACGCCGCTGCTGCAGAGGATCTATCCCGATCTGCCGGGGTTCAACCTGCTCTCCGCGGGCATCGTGATGGGCATCATGATCATCCCGTACGTGAGCTCGATCTCGGAAGACGCGATGCGCGCGGTGCCGATGAGCCTGCGCGAGGGCTCGTACGCGATAGGGGCGACGCGCTTCCAGACCGCGGTCAAGGTCGTGGTACCGGCGGCGTTTTCCGGCATCGCCTCCGCCTACATCCTCGGCATCTCGCGCGCGGTGGGCGAGACCATGATCCTCGCGGTCGCCGCCGGCATGCAGCCCAACCTGACCTTCAACCCGCTCGAGCCCGCGGCCACCATCACCGCCTACATCGTGCAGGTCGCGCTCGGCGACCTGCCGCACGGCTCGATCGGCTACCAGACGATCTTCGCCGCCGGCCTGACGCTGATGCTGTTCACGCTCGCCTGCAACATCGGCGGCCACATGCTGCGCAAGACCTTCCGCGAGGCATATTGAAGCCGGAAATCAAAAAGCGAAAGCGCTGGGATGCGATCTTCGCGCTGTGCGGCATGGTGGCGATGATGATCGGCGTGCTCACGTTCGTCGCGCTGTTCGTCGACATGGCGCTCGACGGCTTCGGGCGACTGTCATGGGACTTCTTCACCAACTACCCGTCGCGCCGCCCCGGCCAGGCCGGGATCCTGTCGGCGTGGGTCGGCTCGACACTCGTCATGGTCGTCACCGCGTTCTTCGCCGTGCCGCTCGGCGTCGCCGCGGGCGTATACCTCGAGGAGTACGCGGCCAAGAACTGGGTCACCGACGTGATCGAGATCAACATCACCAACCTCGCCGGCGTGCCCTCGATCGTCTACGGGCTGCTCGCGCTCGGCCTTTTCGTCTACCAGTTCGGCTTCGGCCAGTCGATCCTCTCGGCGGGCCTCACGCTCGCGCTTCTCATCCTGCCGGTCGTGATCGTCGCCACGCGCGAGGCGATCCGCTCGATCCCGCAGGCGATCCGCGAGGGCTCGTACGCGCTCGGCGCGACGCAGTGGCAGACGGTGCGCTACCACATCCTGCCCTACTCCTCGGCCGGGATTCTCACCGGGGTCATCATCGGCATGGCGCGCGCCATCGGCGAGACCGCGCCGATCATCACCATCGGCGCGCTCACCTTCATCGCCTTCCTGCCGCCGCCCCCGGTGACGAGCGAGCCGCCGTTCATCTCCTTCGAATGGCTGATGTCGCCCTTCACGGTGATGCCGATCCAGATGTTCAACTGGACCTCGCGGCCCGAGGCGGCGTTCCACGCCAACGCCGCCGCCGCCGGGTTCGTGCTGGTGTTCATGACCCTGGCGATGAACGGCCTGGCGATCTGGCTGCGCTACCGGCTGCGGCGCAACATCAAATGGTGAGGCTCATCTAATATGTCCGCACCCGAGACCCACATGAGCGAGCAGCTGGTCACCAAGGCGGAAGCGCGCGAGCTGAGCTTCTACTACGGCGAGTTCCGCGCCCTGAAAAGCATCAACATGCCGGTGCACGAGCGCAAGGTCACGGCGCTGATCGGCCCGTCGGGGTGCGGGAAGTCGACCTTCCTGCGCTGCTTCAACCGCATGCACGACCTCTATCCCGGCAACCGCTACGAGGGCGCGATCGTGCTGCAGCCGGACAACACCAACCTCCTCGCGCGCGAGGTCGATCCGATCGAGGTCCGCATGCGGATCGGCATGGTGTTCCAGAAGCCCAATCCGTTCCCGAAGTCGGTGTTCGAGAACGTCGCCTACGGCATGCGCGTGCGCGGCGAAGGCTCGCGCCGCCGCATCGAGGAGAAGGTCGAGCAGGCGCTGCAGGACGCGGCGCTGTGGGACGAGGTCAAGGACCGCCTGCACCAGCCGGCGTACAATCTGTCGGGCGGGCAGCAGCAGCGACTGTGCATCGCGCGGGCGCTCGCGACGGATCCCGAGTTGCTGCTGTTCGACGAGCCCACCTCGGCGCTCGACCCGATCGCCACCGCGTCGATCGAGGAGCTGATGCACGACCTCAAGGAGCGCGTGACCATCCTGATCGTCACGCACAACATGCAGCAGGCGGCGCGCGTCTCGGACTTCACCGCCTACATGTACCTCGGCGATCTCATCGAGTTCGGCGTCACCGACGAGCTCTTCATCAAACCCAAGATGAAGCAAACCGAGGATTACATCACCGGGAGATTCGGTTGAACGAGCACGCTTCGAAGCAGTACGACCTCGATCTCGGGTCGATCCGCTCGCGCGTGCTCGCGATGGGCGGGCTGGTCGAGTCGCAGATCCGCCGCGCGATCGACGCGCTCGCAGGCGGCGACGTCGCGCTCTCCGACGAGGTGATCGCCGCCGACCACAAGGTGAACGCGATGGAGGTCGAGCTCGACGGCGACTGCAGCCAGCTCATCGTGCGGCGCCAGCCGGCGGCGAGCGACCTGCGCATGATCTTCGCGATCATGAAGACGGTGACCGACCTCGAGAGGATCGGCGACGAGGCGCAGAAGATCGCGCGCATGGCGAAGGCGATCAGCGAGCGCGGCGGCGCGCAGGCGCCGCCGGTGGTCGAGGTGCGCCACGCCGCCGAGGCGGCGATCTCGATGCTGCGCCGCACGCTCGACTGCTTCGCGCGCCTCGACGCCGAGGGCGCCGCCGAGGTGATCCGCGACGACGCCGGCATCGACAACGAGTTCCGCGCCATCCTGCGCCAGCTCATCACCTACATGATGGAGGACCCGCGCACCATCTCGACCGCGCTCGAGATCGTGTGGATCGCCAAGGCGATCGAGCGCATCGGCGACCACGCCAAGAACATGGCCGAGTACGTGATCTACATCGTCAAGGGCACCGACGTGCGGCACACGGGCGCGCCCAAGTCCGGATTCGCGTGATGAGCGCCACGGTTCTCGTGGTCGAGGACGAGCCGCAGATCCAGGAGCTGGTGGCGGTCAACCTGGAGCACAGCGGCCACAAGGTGCTGCGCGCCGCGAGCGCCGAGGAGGCGGAAGCGGCGATCCGCAACGCCCTGCCCGACGTGCTGGTGCTCGACTGGATGCTGCCGGGCGAGTCGGGGCTCGCGTTCGCGCGTCGGCTGCGCGCCGACGAGCGCACGCGCGAGCTGCCGATCCTCATGCTCACCGCGCGCGCGATGGAGCAGGACAAGCTCTCGGGCCTGGAGGCCGGAGCCGACGACTACCTTACCAAGCCGTTCTCGCCCAAGGAGCTCGCGGCGCGCATCAAGGCGGTGCTCAGGCGCCGCGCGCCGCAGCTTTCGGGCGACGCGGTGGAGGCCGAGGGCCTGCGCCTCGACCCGGCCACGCGGCGCGTCACGGCGCGGGGCAAGCGCGTCGAGCTCTCGCCCTCGGAGTTCCGCCTGCTGCATTTCCTGATGACGCACCCCGAGCGCGTCTACAGCCGCGCGCAGCTCCTCGACCACGTCTGGGGCGACCACGTGTTCATCGAGGAGCGCACGGTCGACGTGCACATCCGCCGCCTGCGCAAGGCGCTCGAGCCGAGCGGGCACGACCGCCTGATCGGCACGGTGCGCGGCTCGGGCTACGGCTTCCGCACCGATTGATCTACCGCAACACGCTTCTCGTGGTCGGCGCGCTGGCGGCGCCGGCGGCGCTCGTCGGGCTGCTTTTCGGCGCGGCGTGGGGCTGGGGAACGCTGGCGGTCGCGCTGCTCGGCGTGCTTTTCTGGCACACGCGGCATCTCGCGCGGCTGCACGGCTGGCTCGCGAACCCGCTCCCGGGCCAGGTGCCCGAGGGCCAGGGCATCTGGGACGAGGCGCTCGCCGCGCTCCACCGCTTGGAGCGCGCAGCCGCCAAGCGCGAGCGCGAGCTCGCCGATGCGCTCGCCCGCATGCGCCGCGCGGCGCAAGCGCTGCCCGACGGCGTGGTGATCCTCGATCGCGCGAACCGCATCGAGTGGTGCAACCGCACGGCCGAGCGCCAGCTCGGCCTCGACGGCCGCGCCGACCTCGGCCAGAACATCGCCAACCTGGTGCGCGAGCCGGAGTTCGTCGATTACCTGGGCGCGGACGAGGAAAGCTCGGTGCGCATCGGCCGCGGCGCCGGTCTGGCGCTCTCGCTGCAGCTCATCCCGTTCGGCCAGTCGCAGAAGCTGCTGCTCGCGCGCGACGTCACCCAGATCGAGCGCGTCGACGCCATGCGGCGCGATTTCGTCGCCAACGTCTCGCACGAGCTGCGCACGCCCCTCACCGTGCTCGTGGGATTCCTGGAAACACTGCAAAACCTGAAGCTGGATCCGACGCGCCAGCGCGACTACCTCGCGATGATGCAGGAGCAGGCGGCGCGCATGCAGCGCATCATCGACGACCTGCTCACGCTCTCCGCGCTCGACGCCGCGCCTCCGGCTTCCAGCGAGGCGCGCGTCCCGGTGCGCCCGCTGATCGAGCGGCTGAAAGGCGAGGCGGAGGCGCTCTCCGGCGGCCGGCACGCGATCAAGGCCATCGTCGACAACCCCGACGAGCTGCTCGGCGTGGAAGCCGAGCTCGCCAGCGCGTTCGGCAACCTGGTGAGCAACGCCGTGCGCTATACCCCGGCCGGGGGCACGGTCACGCTCGCGTGGCACGCGGGCCCCGACGGCGCGCGCTTCACCGTCGAGGACACCGGCATCGGCATCGAGCCCGAGCACATCCCGCGGCTCACCGAGCGCTTCTACCGCGTCGACCGCAGCCGCTCGCGCGAGACCGGCGGCACCGGCCTCGGCCTCGCGATCGCCAAGCACGCGCTCGCGCGCCACGACGCCACGCTCGAGATCGAGAGCGAGCTCGGCAAGGGCAGCCGCTTCACGGCGCGCTTTCCCGCGCGCCGGCTCGCCGCGCAGGGAGTGACGAGCTAGGCCGCCTGCAGCTTCGCCACGCCGAGAGCCAGCAGCTTCAAGCCGTGATCGCGGAAGTTCACCTGGACGCGCACATCCGGCCCCTGTCCCTCCAGGTCGACGATGACCCCGGCGCCGAACTTGGGATGCGTCACGTTCTGGCCGATCCGGAAGCCCCCCACTTCCTTCGCCGAGGAACGGGGAAAAGGCGTCTTGACCTGCCTCGAGAAGTCGGGGGTGAAGGCTCTCTGGCGGGAAAAGCGCGGCGTAAGCCATTTCAGCAGCAGCTGCGGAATTTCCTCGAGGAAGCGCGACGCCATGTTGTAGCGCGTCTGGCCGTGCAGCATGCGCGTCTGCGCGTGCGACAGGTACAGCCGGTGGCGCGCGCGCGTGATCGCGACGTAGGCGAGGCGCCGCTCCTCCTCCAGCCCGTCGCGCTCGCTCACGCTCTGCTCGTGGGGGAACAGCCCCTCCTCGAGCCCGGAGATGAACACCACGTCGAACTCCAGCCCCTTGGCCGAGTGCACCGTCATCATCTGCAGCGCGGGCTCGCCCTCGCCCGCCTGGTGCTCGCCCGCCTCGAGCGCCGCGTGGGTCAGGAACGCGGTCAGCGGGTCGAGCGTCTCGCCCGATTCGGTGACGCGCTCCTCCTCGGTGAACGCCGCCGCGGCGTTCACCAGCTCCTCCAGGTTCTCGATGCGATCGGCGCCCTCGCGCTCGGTCTTGTAGTGCTCGATCAAGCCGCTCTTCGCGATCGCCGCCTCGACCAGTTCCTTGAGCGGCAGCCCCTGAGCTTGTTCCCTTAGATCTTCAATCAATCTCTTGAAACCGGCGGCCTTGCCTTCACCCACGACCCGGTGCAACGAAACCCCTGCCTGCTTCGCCGCGTCCCGGAGGCTCTCGAGGGTGCGCGCGCCGATGCCGCGCGGCGGGAAGTTGGCCACGCGCAGGAAGGCGTTGTCGTCATCGGGCATGGCGACGAGCCGCAGGTAGGCGAGCGCGTGCTTCACCTCGGCGCGCTCGAAGAAGCGCAAGCCGCCGTAGACCCGGTAGGGGATGCCCTGCGAGAACAGCGCGTGCTCGACCACGCGCGACTGCGCGTTCGAGCGGTAGAGCACCGCCATCTGCGAAAGCGGGGTGCCTTCGCGCGCGAGCGCCTGCACCTCCTCCACGATCCAGCGCGCCTCGTCGGCGTCGGACTCGCCCTCGAACACCCGCACCGGCTCGCCCTTGCCGGCGGCGGTCCAGAGGTTCTTGCCCAGGCGGTTTCGGTTGTGGGCGATGAGCGCGTTGGCCGCGTCGAGGATGTTGCCGTGCGAGCGGTAGTTCTGCTCCAGGCGTATCACGCGCGCGACCCTGAACTCGCGCTCGAAGTCGGCCATGTTGCCGACGTGCGCGCCGCGGAAGGTGTAGATGCTTTGATCGTCGTCGCCAACGCAGAAAAAGCAGGACTGCTGGAAAGCAAGCAATTTCAGCCACCGGTACTGAAGGCGGTTCGTGTCCTGGAACTCGTCCACCAGGATGTGCCGGAAGCGCCGGGCGTAGTGCTCTCGCAGGATCTCGTTCCTTGAGAGCAGCTCATAGGAGCGCAACAGCAATTCCGGAAAATCCACCACGCCCTCGCGCTGGCACTGATCGTCGTAGGCGGCGTAGAGCTCGGTGAAGCGCCGCGTGTTCTCGTCCGCCGGCGGCACGTCGCGCGCGCGCACGCCTTCCTCCTTGCGGTCGTTCACGAAGTACTGCACCTCGCGCGCCGCGAAGCGCTCCTCGTCGACATTCATGCTCTTCAGCAGGCGCTTGATCGCGGCGAGCTGGTCCTGCGAGTCGAGGATCTGGAATGCCTGCGGCAGCCCCGCCTCGCGCGCATGCGCGCGCAGCATGCGGTTGCACAGGCCGTGGAAAGTGCCGATCCACATGCCGCGCGGATTGACGCTCATCATCGCGGCGACGCGGGTCAGCATCTCGCGCGCCGCCTTGTTGGTGAAGGTGACCGCGAGGATCCCGGACGGTGCGACGCGGCCGCCTTTGACGAGCCAGGCGATGCGCGTGGTGAGCACGCGCGTCTTGCCGCTGCCCGCGCCGGCGAGGATCAGCGCGTGCTCATCGGGCAGGGTGACCGCGGCGAGCTGCTCGGGGTTGAGGTGTTCGAGATGAAGCGACAAGCCGCCATTTTACTGGGGCTCGAGCTTCAATTCCCGCGCAACCGCGCTCCAGCGCTCGAGATCGGCTCGAATCAGCGCGTCGAACTCCTTCGGCGAGCTGCCGACGGGCTGGAGCGCGGCCAGCGCCAGCCTTTCCTTCACATCCGGGAGCTCGAGCGCTTTGCGCGTCTCTGCGTAGACCCGGTTCACGATCTCGGCCGGCGTGCCCCTCGGCGCGAGGATGCCGAGCCACTGCGTGGTATCGAAGCCGGCGAGGCCCGACTCGTGCAGCGTCGGGATCTCGGGCATCGGCGGGAAGCGCTCCTTCGAGGTGAAGGCGATGATGCGGATGCGGCCCGCCTTGTGGTGCGGGATGAGCGGCGTCGAGCCGAGCACGCCGACCGGCACCTGGCCGCCGACCAGGTCCTGGACCGCCGGCCCGCCGCCCTTGTACGGGACGTGCACCATGTCGATGCCGGCCATCTTCTTCAGCAGCTCGCCCGACATGTGCTGGCCGCTGCCGGTGCCCGAGTGCGCGAACGAGAGCTTCCCGGGGTTCGCTTTGGCGTAGGTGACGAGCTCCTGCAGGTTCTTCACCGGCAGCGAGGCGTGCACCGCCACGGCGATCGGCTGCGTCGTCACCTGCGTCACCGCGGTGAAGTCGCGCTGCGTGTCGAACTGCACGTTCTTCACCACGAGGTGCAGCGTGATCACCGGGTCGGCGGCGAACAGCAGGGTGTGGCCGTCGGGCGCGGCGCGCGCCGCTTCCACCGCGCCGATGGCGCCGCCGCCGCCGGCGCGGTTCTCCACCACGACCTGCGCGCCCAGCGCGCGGCTCAGCTTGTCCGCGACCGTGCGCGCGGCTACGTCGGTCGAGCCGCCGGGCGGGAACGGCACGATGAAGCGCACCGGCTTGGCCGGCCAGGTTTGCGCCTGGGCGCCCGCTGCGAGCGCAAGAGCTGCGAGAAGAGCGATCTTTCTCATGGCATCACCTTCGGTTCGCTGATTCCGAAGCTTCCTTTCAGGCGGTTCGCGAGCGCCTGCGCTTCCTCGCGCGACGGCAGCTGGCGGATGCGCACCACGTAGGTGGTCTTGCCCGTGACTTCGGCCGGATAGCCCGCCTCGCGCAGCTCGCTCCTCGCGCGGGTCGCCTGCGCTTGATCGCCCGTGCTGAGCAGCGCGACGCTGAAGCTCCCGCCCCGGCGCAGCGCGCCCTTGCCCGCCTCGATGTCGGTCTCGAGCGCCCATTGGCCGAGCTGCCTGGGCTCGACCAGGCCGACCGGCTGGGTCTTTCCCTTGTCGCGGCGATAGAACTGCCGCGGCTGGTCCATCGTCACCGGCGCCTCGCCGCGAGCGCCGACCTGGATCGCGCCCTCGATCAGGCACACGATCTGCAGCTCGGCGCGCGAGCGACCCCAGAAATCCGTGCCGCGCAGGCCGATCGTCACCGTATCGACGCGCACGCTCACCTCGCGCTTGCGCGCCTTCGCCGCCAGGTCGGTGGTGAAGCGGAACGCGCCCTGCAGGACCTCGAGCGCCGCGCGGAAGATCTCGCGCGCGGGATCGATCTGCGCGAAGCGCAGCGTGCCGTTTTCGCCGAGCTTCACCACGCTGCCTTCGGAGAGACGCACCACGACCCGCGCCTCCTTGCCGCTCAGGATTCGGTCGCCCGCGCGCAGCTCCATGCCCGGCACGAGCGGCGCACGCTGGCCGTCGCGCTCGCGCCAGGCGGGCATCTGCACGCCTTCGATCACCGCCGCCGGCTGCGCAGCCGCCTGGAGCGAGCCGACGCCCAGCACCAGAGCAAGTAGCAGAGCCTTCATGGACATCTCCTTGTTCGGCTGGATGCGATAATCCGCGGCTGGCCAAACTTCACATGCAAGAGGCTTACGAACCGGCGAGCGTGGAACGCGAGGCCCAGGAGTTCTGGGCGGGCCGCGATTCGTTCCGCTCGACCGAGGAGCGCGCCAAGCCGAAATTCTACTGTCTCTCCATGTTCCCCTATCCCTCGGGGAAGCTGCACATGGGCCACGTGCGCAACTACACCATGGGCGACGTGGTGGCGCGCTACAAGCGGGCGCAGGGGTTCAACGTCATCCACCCGATGGGCTGGGATGCCTTCGGCCTGCCGGCCGAGAACGCAGCGATCGAGCGCGGCGTGCACCCGGCCGAGTGGACGTACGACAACATCGCGACCATGCGCCGGCAGCTCAAGATGATGGGCCTGTCGCTCGACTGGGACCGCGAGCTCGCCACCTGCCATGTCGGCTACTATCAGCACCAGCAGCGGATGTTCGTGGATTTCTACGAGGCCGGGCTGGTCTATCGCCGCGAATCCTGGGTCAACTGGGACCCTGTCGACAACACTGTTCTGGCCAACGAGCAGGTGATCGACGGACGCGGCTGGCGCTCTGGCGCGGTCGTCGAGAAGCGCCAGCTCTCCCAATGGTTCTTCCGCATCACCGCCTATGCC
>DATIGR010000147.1:0-4564 GCA_035454645.1 Burkholderiales bacterium | reverse complement strand
GGCCCTCGGTGAAGCTCATGAACGAGGCGGGCGACGAGGTGAAGATCGCCGCCACCGACCACGCGGTCAACATCAGCTTCCCGGTGGGCGCGGTCATCGCCGTGCGCGACGGCCAGCAGGTGCAGGTCGGCGAAGTGCTGGCGCGCATTCCGCAGGAAGTGTCGAAGACGCGCGACATCACCGGCGGCCTGCCGCGGGTGGCGGAGCTCTTCGAGGCGCGCTCGCCGAAGGACGCGGGCATGCTCGCGGAAGTCACCGGCACCGTCAGCTTCGGCAAGGACACCAAGGGCAAGCAGCGCCTGGTGATCACCGACCTCGACAAGCAGGAGCACGAGTACCTGATCGCCAAGGACAAGCACCTGCTGGTGCACGACGGCCAGGTGGTCAACAAGGGCGAGATGATCGTCGACGGCCCGGTCGATCCGCACGACCTGCTGCGCCTGCTCGGCGTGGAGGAGCTCGCGCGCTACATCATCGACGAGGTGCAGGACGTGTACCGCCTGCAGGGCGTGAAGATCAACGACAAGCACATCGAGGTGATCGTGCGCCAGATGCTCAGGCGCGTGGAGATCACCGACCCGGGCGAGACCACGTTCATCACCGGCGAGCAGGCCGAGCGCGCGGAAGTGCTCGAGGAAAACGAGAAGGCCGAGAAGGAAGGCAAGAAACCCGCGCAGTACGCCTACATGCTGCTCGGCATCACCAAGGCCTCGCTCTCGACCGACTCGTTCATCTCGGCGGCTTCGTTCCAGGAGACCACGCGCGTGCTCACCGAGGCGGCGATCATGGGCAAGCGCGACGGACTGCGCGGCCTGAAGGAAAACGTGATCGTCGGGCGCCTGATCCCGGCGGGGACGGGCCTTGCGTACCACAACATCCGCAAGGCCCAGGCCGCCGAGCCGGTGCTCGCCGAGATCGCGCCGGCCGCTCCCGAAACGCCGGCCGCCGAGACCGCGGCTACCGCAGGCGGCGGCAGCTAGTACAAAAAACAAAAAGGGGTCTGACCCCAAGGGCGCCTTCGGGCGCCCTTTCTATTTGCGCAGACTCGCATGACCATGGGATAGGCGAGCGTGCGCTCGTGCGCCAGACTTGCTCCAGCACCGGCAACCGGTGAAGGGGGCGCCATGATTCGAGCTTCTGCGTTACGTCTTGCAGCGTTCTTGTTCCTTGCAATGCAGCTCTCCGCGGGACAGGCGCAACCGCCCGTGCGGCTTGCCGGCCTGCAGGAAGCCGCGACGATCAGCACCGATGCGGAGACCATCGCGCACGTGCGCGCCAACAACGAGCACGACCTCTATTTCCTGCAGGGCTGGCTGCACGCGCGCGATCGCCTTTTCCAGATGGACTTCCACCGGCGCGTGGCGAGCGGCACCTACGCCGAGCTCGTCGGCGCGGCGGCGCTGCCGACCGACGTGCTGTTCCGCACGCTCGGGTTGCGGCGCGCCGCGCAGCGCTCCCATGACGCCGCGTCCGAGCGCACACGCAATGCGCTTCAGGCTTACGCCGAGGGGGTAAACGCCCGGGTTTCGGCGCATCCGCTGCCGGTCGAATATGGAGCGCTCGGGATCACGGCCTTCGCGCCCTGGTCGGCGCTGGACAGCGTGGCGGTCGGCAAGCTGATCACGTTCCGGCAATCGTTCGACGACGACACGGCGGCGACGCTCGCGTTCCTCAGCTATGCGGCCGCGTTCGGCCCGGGGCCGGCCAACGCGCTGTTCCATCAGGATCTGTGGCGCTCGGCGCCCTTCGAGCCCGACGCGACCGTGCCGGACGCGATGGCCGGGGTGAGCGCGCTGCTCGAAGCCGGGGCCGTGCGCCCGGGACGCCCGGAAGCAAGCGAGGCCGCGGCGAAGCTGATGCGAGGACATCACAAGGGCGTACGCGGCATGCCGGCCTACCGCGGCGCGCTGTCGCGCGAGGCGCGCGGCGGCTCGAATCTCTGGGCCATCTCGGGTCCGCTCGCGCGCGACGGCCGGCCGCTCATCGCCAACGACCCGCATGTGACGCTCGATATTCCGAACCTGTTCTATCCCATCGGCCTGCAGCTCGACGAGGAGCCGGTCTTCGGCAGCAGCATCCCCGGCGCCCCGGGCATCATTCACGGCTACAACCGCCACATCGCCTGGGGGACGACCAACAGCTTCACCGACGTCACCGACTGGTTCAGCGAGCAGGTCGTTCCCGACGGGGACTCGCCGAGCGGCTTATCGACTCGCTATCAGGGCGCCAATGAACCGCTGATCCCGATCCCGCAGGTATTTCGCGCCCATGTGCCCGGCGAGGGCGTGGTGGTCGTGCCGCCTTCGGCGACTGTGCCCGCGGCGACGCTGGTCATGCCGCGCCGCATCGGCGGGCCGATCGTCAGCCTCGACCTGGCGAGCGGCGCGGCCGTGAGCGTGCAGTGGGTCGGCTTCGCGCCGACGCAGGAGATCGAGGCATTCCTGATGATCAATCGCGCGCGCACGCTCGGGGAATTCACCGAGGCGCTGCAGCGCTTCGACGCCGGCGCGCAGAACTTCGTGTACGCCGACGTCGAAGGCAACATCGGTTTCTTCAGCGCCGGAGAGGTGCCGGTCAGGGAGGACCTGCAGGCTTACACCGTCAGCGGCGCGCCGCCGTGGTTCGTGCGCAACGGGCAGGGCGGCAACGAGTGGCTCGCCGTGCAGAACCCGCAGCCGCATCAGGCGCTGCCTTACGAGGTGGTGCCGTTCTCCGAGATGCCTCAGCTCGTCAATCCGCCGGCAGGCTGGTTCGTCAACGGCAACAACGATCCGCTCGGGCTGACGCAGGACAACAATCCGCTCAACCAGTTTCGCCCGGGCGGCGGCCTGTTCTACCTCGCGTACTCGTTCAACCGGGGCTTCCGCGCCCAGCGCGTCAACACGCGGCTGCGCGAGCTGCTCGAAACCGGCGACCAGCGCATCTCGTTCGAAGAGATGCAGGCCGTGCAGCGCGACAACATCCTGCGCGACGCCCAGGTGCTCAGGCCCTACATCGTCGCCGCCTTCGAGCGCGCGTCGGCGAGCAGCGTGCCCGAGCTCATCGCTCTCGCCACGGAGCCCGGCGTCGCCGCCGCGATTCGACGCCTGCGCGCCTGGGACGGCTCCACGCCGACGAGGAGCGTCGAAGCGTCGATCTACGCCGCCTGGCGCTCGCGCATGATCGCGCGCGTCATCGACACTCCGCTCGGCGCCCTGCCCAAGCCCGACGAGCAGGACAGCGTGGCCGCGCTGCGCCACATGCTCGACAACTTCGCGGCGAACAGCGGCGTCGGCGCCTCGGGCATCGACTTTTTCGCCAACCCTGCCATCGCGGCAGCCGCCGATCGGCGCGACCACGCGCTCCTCGCGAGCCTCAAGGCAGGCCTGGACCTGCTTGCCGGGCTCTTGGGATCACCGAGCCAGAACGACTATCAATGGGGCAGGCTGCAGAAAGTCGCGCTGAATCATCCGCTCGGCGCGCCGTTCAGCATCGCGCCGATCCCCACCGACGGCGGCTTCCAGACCGTCGACCCGGCGTCGTTCAACGTGCGCGCGACCACGGCGCAGGACTTCGTCTACAGCTTCGGCTCCGCGCACCGCTCGGTGTTCGAGCTGGCCGCCGACGGCAACCGGGGCGCCTCGATCTGGGCGGGGGGCACGAGCGGCAATCCATTCAGCCCGAGCTACACGCAATTCGTCCCGCGCTGGGTGGCGAACGAAACCGTGCCGCTCCTGCTCGGCAAGCAGGAAGTGAGGCGCAGCGGCGCCGACCTGCAGCGCTACGTGCCGAAGCCGAACTAGCGATAGGTGATGCCCAGGCGGAACGTAAGCGCCTCGTAGCGCTGGTCCTGCACGACTCCCGGCGGAGAGGTCGCGCCGTCGAACTTCCCGCCGGAGAAATCGATGACCGGCTCGAACCGCCAGGAGCCCCATCTCGCGAGCTCGTAGCCGGCGCCCAGGACGTAGCCGGAGTCGCTCGCGTCCGTTTCTCCCGGCCGGTTGTTCCAGTACTGCACGTGACCGAAGCCCGCACGCAAGAAAAATTTGGACCCCGCGCCCGGGTAGTAGTGGGCGATGGCGTAGAAGGTTTGGATCCCCTCGCCCTGCCGCGGATCCCAGAGGTCCCCTTCTTCCAGCGTAAAGCCGCCGAGCTCCAAGCCGAGCAGCAGGCGCGGATGCCAGGCGTACCCGCCGCGGAACGCCAGCGCGAACTCGGTATCGCGGCTCGAGCCGGTCTGCGAATACGTCCGCTCCAGGAATGCGGGGCCGGCGTCGACGCCGCCCCAGAAGCCGGTGCCGTCCTGGGCCATGGCGACTGTCGTGCCCGCTGTCATCGCGATGGCAAATGCCCACTTAACCATGAGCCGATTGTGGGCTGGACCGACCGGCGCGGCTTGATCAGGGTCATGGGGTTGACACTGCGGATGGGCGTGAAGTAGCGTGTTTCGCAAGCCTTGAAAGGCGCCTCGGGGGAGGGACGGCCATGCCGGTCAGCGCGCGCGTTTCCGCAGTCTTCAAATCCTGGCTTTTCCCGTTCGTCGTTGCGTTCGCGCTGCTCGCGCCCTCCGGCGCGTCCGCGGACG
>DATIGR010000146.1:0-15104 GCA_035454645.1 Burkholderiales bacterium | reverse complement strand
ACGTTAGAGCGCAGCCGAATACGGGCGACCCTATGGCCGATATCGACAAGATCTTCACCGGCTCCATTCCGAAACTCTACGACACGCATCTGGTGCCGCTCATCTTCGAACCCTATGCCGCGGACTTGGTGCACCGACTGGAGCCGCGCTCCCCTTCACGCGTGCTCGAAATCGCCGCGGGCACGGGCGTGGTGACTCGCGCTTTGGCCTCGGCGCTGGATGAAAGCGTCTCCATCGTCGCGACTGATCTGAATCAGGCGATGCTCGACCACGCCTCGGCAGTGGGAACGAAGCGCCCGGTGGAGTGGCGTCAGGCAGACGCGATGGAGCTACCTTTCCGGGACGGAACGTTTGACGCTGTGGTGTGCCAGTTCGGCGTCATGTTCTTCCCCGACAAGGCCAAAGCGTTTTCGGAGGCGCGCCGGGTGCTCGAGCCCGGAGGCATTTTCATCTTCAACGTGTGGGATCGGATCACGGAGAACGAATTCGCGGACGTTGTGACGACCGCGCTAGAGTCTCTTTTTCCCAAGGAGCCGCCGCGCTTCCTCGCCCGCACGCCTCACGGTTATCACGACCCTCGCGTCATCGAGCGAGATCTTGCGAACGGCGGATTCAAGAATTCGCCGCGAACCGACACGCTCACGGCGCGCAGCCGAGCAAGCTCCTACCGAATTCCGGCCATCGCGTACTGTCAGGGAACGCCGCTCAGAAATGAGATCGAGACCCGCGATCCTGCGCGACTCGGCGAGGCAACCGACATCGCGGCGCAGGCTATCGCCACGCGGTTCGGGCGAGGCGCTGTCGACGGCAAGATCCAGGCGCACATTGTCACGATCGAAAGCTAACAGCCGAGATGCGAGGGTTGCGCTCTAGCACCGCGTTGGCGACCGACGCTTGCGTCGCGGCGCTACGCGCCTCCTGCAGCGCGGCACAACGCGGACGTTCGGTGTCTCACCTGGCGCTGTCAGGTCGACGGGTATCCGTGTTGGACGAAGCACCCGCGAGCGTCGAATGAACAGACGTGACGCGTTGATCGCGCTCCTCGTTTCGGCGGCCCCTGCGGCACCGACAGCGGTGCTCGGGCAGTCTCGCGGTTCCGTTCCGAGAATCGGCTATCTCACGATTCGCGTGCGCGGCCATCGTCTGGAGGGGGCATTCTTGGCGGGCATGCTGGAGCTGGGATATGTCGAAGGGAAAAACATCACGATCGAGTGGCGCTTCGCTGATGGAAGGGCCGAGCGCCTGCCCGCGCTCGCCGCGGAGCTCGTCGCCCGGCGCCCAGATCTGATCGTGACCGCCTCGACTCAGGCGATTGAGGCAGCCAAGGCGGCGACAACGACGATACCGTTGGTCTTCCCAGCGAATGCCGACCCGGTCGGTGCGGGCTTCGTGAAAAGCCTGTCGCGGCCGGGCACCAACATCACGGGCCTGTCGAGCATCGCTGCTGATCTCGGCGCGAAGCAAATCGAGCTGCTACGCGCGGTCCTGCCACGCCTGTCTCGGGTCGCGCTGCTGGTGAATCCCACCAACGCCGGGAACGTGCAAGTCATTCGAAGCTTTGAGATGGGCGCACGCGAGGCGGGAGTGTCGATCACGGTATTCGAAGCGAATCGAGCTGACGCCATCGACGGCGCGTTCTCTGCCATGGCAAGGGCAAAAATGGATGCCGTGGCGATGGCAATCGACGGGATTTTCTCTCAGGAGGCCAAGCGGATCACACAGCTCGCGCTGACCCACAAGTTGCCCTTGATATCGCCTCAGCAGACGGGCGGGGACTTGATGAGCTACGGGGCCAGGCTCACGGAGAACTATCGCCGCGCCTCCATCTACGTCGACAAGATTCTTAAGGGCGCGAAGCCCACGGAGTTACCGGTCGAGCAGCCAGCCAAGGTGGAATTAGTCGTCAACCTCAAGACCGCGAAGGCTCTAGGCATCGCAATCCCCCAGTCCGTTCTCTTACGAGCCGATCAGGTGATTGAGTGACTCGCCACCGAACCGCGGCTCGCAGGGCGACGCGCCGCGAGCGGCGCGCGCCTGAAGAATTGCCCGAACGAACCTCTTTGTCCTCAACGGAGGCACCATGAGATTGAGCCTCGCCGCATTGGCTTTGACGGCCGGAGTATTCTGGGGCGGAGCGATCCTTATCGTAGCTCTGGCAAATCTGATTTGGCCAAGTTACGGTCGCGCCTTCCTCGATTTGGCTGCGTCCATCTACCCCGGGTACCGTCCCGGCTCCGGCCTGGGTTCCGTAATCACGGGCACGCTGTACGGACTGGTTGATGGCGCGGTCGCCGGCGCTGTATTCGCCTGGCTCTACAACCTAGTGGCACAGCGGCGCCCCGGTGCAGCCCAACAGCGCGTTGTTGACTGACGCGGCAACCTGATCCGTTAGGTTGGACACCTCGGCCTAACGCTCGAGGGCATGAAGAAGCCGAAAACCAAAGACTTGGAATCGCTTGCGGCGGGTACGCGCAGCGCACTCATCTCGGTAAGTTGGGAGCTATGCCGGGCCGAGGACGAACGGAGCGCGTAATCGTGAACGTTTGGGCGGCAATGTTTGCGCTCGAGGCCCCATGACATCGGCGCAACTCATTTCGCAAGCCCGAGCGTTCCTCAGTGACTACGGGGCGCTCAAGGTCACCGGGATCGCCCTCGTTTCGCTCCTCGCGGGCGCACCCGCGCTACTCGCTCAGTCGCAGTGGCGCTACGAGGCCGATCGGCACGGACACAGGCAAGCCTTCGTCGAGCAGAAGTCCGTGGTTCTTGGATCGACTTGCTCGACACGCCTTCGATTCAGTGCCACCCGAGATCGAGTCGGCAAGGGCATCACGGGAGTGCTCGCCTTGGAGTTCGCGGTCTCCCCGATGAGCTCGATCAAAGGCTTCGATTTCGAGTACTTCCACGGTGTGGGCGCCCCGGTAGGAAGCCAAGAGCTCATGAGGATCACGATCACCAAGGGTGGTAAGCCCTTCGTTCACACGTTAGGCGCGGGCGGCTACTTGAGCTCGTATGTGCGAGATGGCTTCGTCTTCCATGCGGAGCACCTGGCCCGCGACAAGCAAGGCCAGGTCCGGAAAGTCCTGGATCAAGTGCTGCAGGGCGCGGAAAGTCTCGAGGTCGCGATTACCGATGGCAGGAATCGCGCGATTGTCCTCTCGGCCACGTTCCCGCTCACGGGCAGCAAACCAGTCGTTGAAGCGCTGCTGAAAGGCATCTGAATGCCCATTCGCCCCAACCCGTCAATGCGCCGGAGGCCACCGCTTCGCGGCGCCGCCGCTGATCTTGCTTGACCAGGTCCGAGGTGGCCACAGCGAGGGTCAAGAGCGAATGACACCCAGGCGGCCGGCTGACGACGCGTGAGAGTGCTCGTGACCATCGCCACGTACCTCTTGACGCTGCTGGTCGTGGCGGTTGTCGCCTTCTTCGTGGTGCTCTTCCTCGCGGGTCCGCACGCAGGTCTGTTGCCGCATGCCCTGGAGGTCGTGGTGCTCGCACTCGGCTGGCTGTCCGTGCTCGTTCTGCCTTTCTGGGGCGCGTGGATAATCTGGAAACGCCTGGGGCAACGGCAGCGGCGTGCCGCCCAAGGCCAGTCGCATCCGGAATGAGCGGATCCGAGGATGTCGAGGTCAGGGCGATGCGGAGCGAGGAGCTTGCGTTTGCCATCGACCTCGCCGCCCGGGAGGGATGGAACCCGGGAGTCCACGACGCGCAGTGCTTCCTCGCGGCCGACCCCAGCGGCTTTCTCATCGGCGAGCGCCTCGGTGAGCCGGTCGGGTGCATCTCGGCGGTTTCCTACGCCGGGCGCTACGGGTTCGTCGGCCTGTACATCGTGCGTCCGCAGTTTCGCGGCCGCGGCTACGGCATGCGGCTGTGGGATGCCGCCATGGCCCGGCTGCGCGGGCACAACGTCGGGCTGGACGGCGTCGTGGCGCAGCAGGCGAACTACGCCCGGTCCGGGTTCCGCCTTGCGTACCGCAACGTCCGCTACCGGGGCGAGGCCCGGCCCGGCGCGGTGCACGCCTCGGTCCAGCGTGCCGGAGAAGCGGCGTTCGAGGCGATCGCCGACTTCGACCGGCAGATCTTCCCCGCGCGGCGCGACGCGTTCCTTCGCTCCTGGCTCGCGCAGCCCATGGCCGGGGCGTATGTCGCCCGCGAGCGCGGCCGGCTGGCGGGTTACACGGTGCTCCGGCGATGCCGCGAGGGCTGGAAGATCGGCCCCCTGGCTGCCGAGGATGGCGTCATCGCACGGCGCCTGTACGAAGCGGCCGCCGCCCACGCTCCCGACCGCGCTCCGATCTTTGTCGACGTGCCGGAAGCGAATCCGCGCGCGGCGTCGTTCCTGGCTGCGCTCAACCTCACTCCGGTGTTCGAGACTGCGCGGATGTACACCGGCCCGGATCCGGCGATCGACCTCGCGAAGCTGTTCGGAGTGACGACGCTGGAGCTCGGATAGCGTATACAGGAGGGGACGATGCGTGGAATCACCTGGGCGATGTTCTGGCTGATCTTCGGGACCGGCCCGATGCCCGCGTTCGCGCAGCCCGCCGGAAGCGCCGCACCGGCGCTGCAAGGCACCTGGCTCGCGACACAGGCGGAGCGCGACGGCAAGGCTGCCGACGATGTCGTCGGGCATCGCCTGTCCTTTACCGGCAACCGCTTCCGGATCCTGTCCGCGGACGGCCAGGTCCTCTTCGAGGGTACATACCGCGTGGATGCCAGCCCCAAGCCCGCGGCGATCGACTTCAGGCATACGCAAGGGAAACTGAAGGGCAAGACGTGGAAGGGAATCTATGCCCTGCAAGGCGACGCGCTGATGATCTGCGACAACGCGCCGGACCTGGACCGGCCCCGGCCCGCGGCGTTCGGGGCCGCGAAGGCGTCGGGGTACGTTTCGATCACGTTCCAGCGTGCCAAGCCCTGACCCGCGCCCCCTGCTCGCGCTCCTTCTCCTGTACGGAGCCGCAAGCCTTGTCCATTTCGCGCACAACGCGGAGTTTCGTCATTGCCGCCTATGCCGCGCTGGGCTTCGACGGCCTGGCGCATTACGCGCTGGCGCCTTTCGCGGATCACAGCGCGACGATGCACCTCACCATAGGGCTGGAGGCGGCGGCTGCCGCATCGCTGCTGGCCGCGGTGGTCGTTCCCGGGATCCTCAAGGAGCTGAAGCTTGGTGCCTGACATCCTGAGACGCGAGATCAGGGCGCTGGCGTTCGACCAGTACGGGACGATCGTCGACATGCAGAAGGGCCTCACCGAGGCGGTCACCCCGTTCCTGAAGAAGAAAGGCTGGGACGGCGCGCCGGGGAGCTTCGTCACCTGGTGGCGCCGCACGCACTTCGAGAACTCGATGATCGACGCGCTCTGCGACCGCGGCCATACGCCCTACCGGCAGATCGGCCAGCGCGCGGTGTCCTACGTCATGGACCGCTGCGGCATCGCCCATACCCGGGACGAGGTGCGCTCGCTCGTGAGCGCGATCGAGCGGCTGAAGCCGTTTCCCGACGTCGTCGCGGCGCTCGAGAAGCTGCGCGCCGCGGGCTACAAGCTCGCGATCCTGTCGAACGGCGACCGCGACATGCTGCAGGCCGCCGGGCCGCACATCGGCTTCAGGTTCGACCACGTGATCTCGGTCCAGGAAGCGGGCTACTTCAAGCCGCACTGGAAGACCTACGCGAAGGCCGAGGAGATCATCGGCGAGGACCGCTCGGGCATCCTGTTCGTCGCCAACCACGCCTTCGACTGCATCGGCGCGAAGTCGTACGGCATGCGCACCGCGTTCGTCGACCGGCGCAAGCGGCCGTTCGGCGAGACGCCGCATCAGCCCGATCTCGTGGTGGCCGATTTCACCGAACTGGCCGCCGCGCTCGCTTGAAGCTCTACGCGCTGACCGGGGGCCTCGCCGTGGCGGTCTGGCTCATTCCCTGGCTGCTGCTCGGGGGCAAGGAGGCCTGGGACCATCCGTCGTACTTTCTCGTCTCCCTTCCGCTCATGACGCTGGCGGCCGGCTACGCCGGCTACCAAGCGAGGACGCGCGCGTGGCGCTGGCCGCTCGCGCTCATCCTCGGCCAGTTCGCCACCCTTCTCCTGCTCGAGGGCTTCGGCAACCTCCTCCCATTGGGGATAATCGTGCTCGTGATCCTCGCAGTCCCGATGATGGCGGGCGCCTCGATCGGCGCGTGGCTCGGACGGCGCAGGCAGCGCCGATGAAGCTCGACTACGTCCACGGCTACGACCCGCGGGCGAACCTGCGCCTGCAGGACCAGGCCGACGCGCTCGTCGAGCTGCTGCACTCGGACACCGCCTACCCGGACGGCAGCAGCGTGCTCGAGGCGGGCTGCGGCGTCGGCGCGCAGACCGTGACGCTCGCGCGCCACAGCCCGGGTGCGCGCATCGTGTCGGTGGACATCGCCGCCGCCTCGCTCGCCGCGGCGCGGGCCAGGGTCGAGGCCGCCGGCCTCGCCAACGTGACCTTCCGGCAGGCCGACCTCTTCGCCCTGCCCTTCGAGCCGGCGTCGTTCGACCACGTGTTCGTGTGCTTCGTCCTCGAGCACCTGTCGCGGCCGCTCGAGGCGCTCGAGCGCCTCAAGGCGCTGCTCAGGCCCGGCGGGACGATGACCGTCATCGAGGGCGACCACGGCTCGACCTACTTCCACCCCGACAGCCAGGCGGCGTACGACGCCATCGGCTGCCAGGTCGAGCTGCAGCGCGCCGCCGGCGGCAACGCCAACATCGGCCGCGAGCTCTACCCGCTGTTGCGGCGGGCGCGGCTCCGCAACGTGCGCGTCTCGCCCCGCATGGTGTACGTGGACTCGAGCCGCCCGCGCCTGGTGGAGGGCTTCACGCGCAGGACCTTCACCGCGATGATCGAGGGCGTGCGCAGCCGCGCGATCGACGCCGGCATGATCTCGCCCCAGCGCTTCGACGAGGGCATCCGCGCGCTCTACCGCACCGCCGAGGCCGACGGGGTTTTCTGCTATACCTTTTTCAAGGGAGTCGGCGAGCTATGATCCAGGGCGTGAAGGACGACCGTCCGCTCTACGAGGTGGAGCGCCGCGCCGAGCACGCGGCGCGCCCGGGCTTCCGCATCACCGAGCTGCAGATCTCCAGCAGCCAGAAGGTGCCCTGGCACTACCACAGCAACATCGAGGACACCTTCTACGTGCTCGAGGGCGAGCTCAGGATCTTCCTGCAGGACCCGAAGGAGGAGGTGCGCCTCGGGCCCGGCCAGACCTTCACCGCGCGCGCCCGGCGCCCGCACCTCGTCACCAACGCCGGCGAGAACTCCGCCACGTTCCTCGTGCTGCAGGGCATCGGCGAGTACGACTTCGTGCCGCTGGTCGAGCCGAGGAAGTGAAGCCGCGGCGCGCCGCGATCGCCGCAGTCCTGGCCGCCGCGGGAGCGGCCGCCGGAGCGTCGCTCTACAGCACCGTGGCCTGCGGCTGCCTGTCGCCGGCGCAGGACCTGCTCGGCAAGCGCTGGCCCGAGATGAGCCGCGCCGACGTGAGGCTGCTCGCCTCGCGCATTCCTTCCGGCACGCCGGTCGAGCACGTCCACCAGGCGCTCGGCGCGAGCGGCTATGCCAAGTACTGCACCGACGAGCGCGCGAATGGCCGGACGGTCTGCCGGCTGCCGCTCGACCGGAATTTCTGGCGCGAGCGCGCGGCGCAGGTCACCTTCGCCTATGATGCGGGCGGAATCCTGCGCTCGATGAGCGCCGAGCTGAAACACCGCTACCTCTGGGAGTAACCGAGCGAATGACAGCCGATGCACCGCCGGCCGCGCGATCCGAGCTTGCCCCGGGCGGCAAGCTGCGCGTGGGCCTCAACTACGGCAACTTCCTGCTGGTCCTGAAGGACGCGCCCGACGGCGCGCCGCGCGGCATCGCGCCCGACCTCGGCCGCGAGCTCGGCGCTCGCCTCGGCGTGCCGGTCGAGTTCGTGAAGTTCCAGCAGGCCGGCCAGCTCGCCGACGGCGTGCGCGACGGCAAGTGCGACGTCGGCTTCCTCGGCGCCGAGCCGCAGCGCGCGGCCGAGATCGCCTTCACCGGGGCCTACCTCGAGATCCCGGTCACCTTCCTCGTGCCCGCGGGCTCGGCGATCCGCAGCATCGCGGAGGTGGACCGCGAAGGGGTACGCGTCGCGGTGTCGGCGCGCAGCGCCTATGATCTGTTTCTCAGCCGCACCCTCAAGCACGCGAAGCTCGTGCGGACTGAGGGAATCGACGCTTCCTACCAATTATTCAACCAGCAAAAGCTTGAAGTGCTGGCAGGCCTGAAACCGCGACTCGTGTCCGACGCCGAGAAGCTGCCCGGCGCGCGCGTGCTCGAGGGCCAGGTGACCGGCGTGCAGCAGGCGCTGGGGGTTCCCCGCAACCGGGAAAGCGCGGCGCGGTTCACGCGCGAGTTCGTCGACGAGGCGAAGCGCTCGGGCCTGGTCGCGAGGATCATCGAAAGACACGGCGTGAAAGGAGTGACGGTCGCCCCATGAATCCCGGCCTCAAGGTGTACTGGCGTCCCGGCTGCTCGAGCTGCGTCAAGGTCAAGGAATACCTCGCGCGCGAGGGCGTGCCCTTCGAGTCGATCGACGTCTCGGCGCGGCCCGAGGCGATGCGCGATCTCGCCGCCTTCGGCGTGAAGACCGTGCCGGTGGTGGTGCGCGGCGGCGAGTTCGTGTTCGCGCAGGCGCTCGAGGACGTCTCGCGCTTCATCGGCAGGGATTTTCTGCAGCAGCGTCTTGCTCCCGGCGAGCTCATGGGCAAATGGCGGGTCGTGCTGCGCGCGGCGCAGCGCCATGCACGCCAGCTCCCCGCCTCCAGGCTCGGCGAGCGCGCGGTCGAGAGCCGCGACCGCAGCATCCGCGACCTCGCGTACCACGTCTACCAGGTGCCGGACGCCTTCCTCCAGGCGGTCGAGGACGGCGTCGGCGACCTGACCGCGATCTACAACGCGCCCCCGCCCGCCGACGTGGTCTCGACCGAGAAGATCTGCGAGTACGGCAAGAGGATCGAGAACCGGCTCGAGCGCTGGTGGACCGGCCTCGCCGACAAGTCCTGCCGCCAGACGGTGAAGACCTATTACGGCGAGCGCCCGCTGCACGAGCTCCTCGAGCGCTGCGCCTGGCACTCGGCGCAGCACGCGCGACAGATCATCGCGGTGCTCGAGCGCCTGGGGATCAGGCCCGACGGACCGCTCACCGAGGCCGACTACGCCGGCCTGCCCCTGCCGAAAGGGCTGTGGGAATAGACAAGGAGAAGGCCAGGCAGGCGCTCGACCGGGTGTTCCGCGACATGGCGGGCGCCATGGCCGCGGGCATGGTGTACGTCGGCATCAAGACCGGGCTCTGGAAAACCCTCCAGGGCAAAGGCCCGATGCCTGCCTCCAAGGTCATAGAGCTCTCCGGCTTGAAACCCCGCTATGTCGAGGAATGGCTCAAGGGGATGGTCGCCGCGGGCTACCTCGACTACGACCCCGCGGGCGAGACCTACGCGCTGCCCGAGGAGCACGCCTACTTCCTCGCCTCCGAGGACACCGACCACTTCGTCGGCGGACTGTTCGCGATGGTGCCCCCGCTCATGCGCATCGCCCCGGACGTGGCGCGCGCCTTCGCCGCGGGCGGCGGCGTGCCCTTCGAGCGCTTCGGGCCGGGGTGCGTGGAAGCGCTCGAGCTCATCAACGGCGGCCAGTACGACGCGCGCTTCGCCGACTACTGGATGAAGGCGCTGCCGCAGGCCGCCGGGCGCCTGCGCGCCGGCGGCCGCGCGCTCGACGTCGGCTGCGGCTCGGGCCGCGTGTGCATCGCGCTCGCCAAGGCCTTCCCGCAGGCCGAGATCATCGGCATCGACCCCGACGCGGAATCGATTCGCCGGGCAAAGGCGGCCGCGCCGGGAATGAAGTTCGAGGTCAAGACGACCGCGGAGATGGAGCGCGGCCCGGGGTTCGATCTCGTAACCCTGTGCGACGCGCTGCACGACCTGGCGAAGCCGGTCGAGACGCTCGAGGAGATCCGCGCGCTGCTCAAGCCCGACGGCACGCTCTTCATCGTCGAGCCGAAGGCCGCCGACCGGCTCGAGGACAACCGCAACCCGGTCGCGGCGACCTTCTACGGCTTCAGCCTGTTCCACTGCATGACGCAGTCGCTCGCGCGCGGCGGGCCGGGCCTCGGGACCTGCCTCGGGCCGGCGGCGACCGAGGCGCTGGTGCGCCGGGCGGGCTACGCGCGCTGCGAGCGCCTCGACCTCAAGAGCCTCACCAACCTGTTCTACTCCGCGCAGCCGTGATCCTCCGGCCCGCTCCCGTCTGGCTGCTCTCGGCGCTCGTCCTGCGCGACTGAGACACCCCGACAAAGTCATCATCATGCCGTACCTCGGGTACGGCACGCGCGAGCGCCTGATCGTGTCCGGCCGGGTGCTGGAGGACGAGGGCTTCACGCCGGCCGCGGATGCCGACGGCCGCTGGCGCAATCTCGTGCGCTTCTGGAAGCGCCTGGAGTCCGACGAAGTGCCGGGCGCGCGGCTGCGCGCGCGCGCCCTCGGCCGCGAGACCGAGGGCGTCACCGACGCCGAGGGCTACTTCAGGCTCTCGATCGCGCCGCGCGGGCGCCTCGGCCCCGGGGTGTGGCAGGAAGTCCAGCTCGAGCTCGCCGGAAAAGATGCCGTGACGGCAACGGCGCGCGTCCTCGTTCCCTCCCCGAGGGCCCGTTTCGGCGTCATCAGCGACATCGACGACACCATCGTGGCGAGCCACGTCGGCAGCAAGTTGAAAATGATCCTCACCGCGGTGCTGTCGAACGCGCGCACCCGCAAGCCCTTCCCCGGCGTGGCGGCGTTCTACCGCGCGCTGCACGCCGGCGTGAACCCGTTCTTCTACGTCTCGAAAAGCCCGTGGAACCTGTATGCGCCGCTCCTGGAATACCTGGAGATCCAGCGGCTGCCCCTGGGCCCGCTGCTCCTGCGCGACTTCGGGCTGCGTCCGGAGAAGGAGCACAAGCGAAAGGCGATCGGGGAGATCCTCGCCACCTACCCGAAGCTCAGGTTCATCCTGATCGGCGACAGCGGCGAGCAGGACCCGGAGGTCTACAGCGCGGTGGTGCACCGCCATCCCGAGCGCATCCGCGCGATTTACATCAGATCAGTCAATCAGGCCCCGGATCGGCTGGCTGCCATCGAGCTGCTCGTCAGGGAAGTGGCGAAAACCGGCTGCCAGCTGGTGCTCGCCAAGGAGGCCGAGCAGGCCGCGGCGCACGCCGCGGCCGAGTCGCTGATTCAGGCTTCCGAGCTGCGCGCGGTGCGCGCCGACAGCGACTCGGACAGGAGCTCCTCGAAGCCCGCGGTGTCGAGCGGCGCGCTGAAGTAGTGCCCCTGCCATTCCTCGCAGCCGAGCGCGAGCAGCCGCTCGAGCTGCGCCGCGGTCTCGACGCCCTCGGCGGCGACCGAGATGCCGAGGGTCGAGGCGAGCGCGGTGATCGCGCGCACGATCGCCGCGTCGGCCGCCTGCGAGTCGATCGCGCTCAGGAACGAGCGGTCGATCTTCAGCTTGTCGATCGGCAGGCTGCGCAGGTAGGCGAGGCTCGAGTAGCCGGTGCCGAAGTCGTCGATCGCGAAGCGCACGCCGAGCTTGCCGATCGCATCCAGCGTCGCCACGTTCTCCGCCAGCCCCGACATGAACACGCGCTCGGTGACTTCGAGCTCGACCGTCTTGCCCTCGAGGCCGTTGGCGACGAGCGCGTGCTCGAGCCGCTGCAGGTACTCGGCGCCCTGCGCGAGGCCCGGCGCCGACACGTTGACCGCGTACCACAGGCGCCGCCCGTAGCGCCGCTGCCAGGCGCCCGCCTGCGACAGCGCGCGCTCGAGCGCCCAGTCGTCGATCGCGCGGATCAGTCCGCACTCCTCGGCGAGCGGCACGAAGTGCTCGGGGCCGAGCAGCCCGCGCTCGGGATGCTGCCAGCGCACCAGCGCCTCCGCCCCCACCACGCGCCCGCGCCAGTGCAGCGGGCTCGAGCCCCGGTCGGGCGGCCAGCCGCGCACCACCGGCTGCCAGTGCAGCGCGAGCTCGCCGCGCGCGAGCGCCGAGCGCAGCTCGTTCTCCAGGCGCAGCCGCTCCTCGGCGCGCGCGTTGAGCGCGGGCGCGAACATCCGCCAGGTGCCCTTGCCGGTCTCCTTCGCGTGGTGCAGCGCCGCGTCGGCGTTCTTCAGCAGCTCGACGAAGTCGCGCCCGTCGTTCGGGTAGATGCTGATGCCGATCGTGGCCGCGACGTTGAGCGTCTTGCCCTGCACGGTGAAGGGCCGCGCGAGCACGCCGAGGATGCGCTGCGCCGCTGCCGCGGCTTCGGCCGCCGGGTCGCCTTTCGAGCGGATCGCCTGCACCAGCACGAAGTCGTCGCCGCCCAGGCGCGCGAGCGTGTCCTCGCCGTGCACCAGGTTGCCCAGGCGCTCGGCGACCGAACGCAGCAAGGCATCGCCGGCGCGGTGGCCGAGCGAGTCGTTCACCAGCGTGAAGCGGTCGAGGTCGATGCAGAAAAGCCCGAACTGCGAGCGGCTGCGCGCCGCGGTGAGGATCGCCTGGCTCGCCCGGTCCGCGAGCAGCGTGGAGTTCGGCAGTCCCGTCAGGGCGTCGCGCGTGGTGAGCTGCTCGATGCGCGCCTCGGCGTGCTTGCGCGCCGTCACGTCGGCGCCGGTGCCGCGCCAGCCGGTGAGCCGGCCCTCGGCGTCGCGCACCGGCACGCCGCTCACCGAGAGCCAGATCACGCCGCCCGACTTGGTGATCATCCGGTGCAGCAGGTCGCGGAACGGCTCGCCCTCGACGGCGCGCCCGGAAAACCACGCGTCGACCGCCTTCGGCTCGCCGAGCGGCATGAAGTCGGCGGGCTTGCGCCCGAGGAGCTCGGCGCGCGGGTACCCGAGCACCGCCTCGACGCGCTCGGAGAGGTAGGTGTAGCGCCAGCCGGCGTCTGTCTCCCAGACGTACTCGCCCGAGGCCTCGACCACGTCGCGGAAGCGCTGCTCGCGCTCGGCGAGCGCGGCCTCGGCGCGCTTGCGCTCGTCGATGTCGGCGACCGTGCCCGACACCTGCTTCGCGCGGCCGCCGGTCTCCTGCTCGGTGACGCGCCCGCGCGCGTGCAGCCACTTCCACTCGCCCTTGCGCGTGCGGATGCGGAATTCCGTGTCGAACACCGGCGTCTCTCCCTTCAGCGCGCGCACCAGCGCCTCGGTGTAGCCCACGCGGTCGTCGGGATGCATCATCGCGATCAGCTCGGCGCCGAGCGTGACCGCGGGCGAGCGCGTGTGGCCGAGGAAGCGCACCCAGCCGTCGCCCGCGGAAAGCTCGCCGCGCTCGGCGTCGAAGTGGAACTCCGCGAGGTTGCCGCCGTCGAGCGCGAGCTCGAGCCTTTCCTTGGCATGCCACAGCGCCCTTTCGGCGGCCCGCTGCTCGGTGATGTCGCGGCCCACGCCGCGGTAGCCGACGAAGTTGTCGTCGGCGTCGTAGCGCGACTGGCCCGAGATGATGTGCACCTGGCGCGCGCCGCGCTCGTCGACGCGCGCGATCTCGAGGTCGAAGAACGACTGCCGCGCCTCGAGGCTGTCGCGGTGCGCCTGGAGCGCGCTCGGGCTCACCTCGACGCCCGGGATCTCCCAGATGCGCTTGCCGTAGGTCGGCGTCTGGCCGAAGAAGGTCGCCACCGGCGCGCCCCCCGAGAGCCACACGAAGCGGTGCTCGGAATCGGTCTCCCAGAACCAGTCGGCCGACAGCTCGGTCAGGCCGCGGAAGCGCGCCGAGTCGATGCGCGCGTTGTCGAGGTCCTTCTCGCGCTTGCGCGCGAGGTAGAGCATGACGAGGTAGACCGCCCCGCCCGAAGCCGCGACCAGCAGCAGGAGATCGATCATGCGCGCGCCGCCGCGTCGCGCACCGGCGGCGCGACCTTCAGCACCTCGTCGATCGTGGTGAGGCCGGCGCCGACCTTCATCGCCCCCGCGATGCGCAGCGGCTTCATGCCTTCCTTGAACGCCTGCTCGCGCAGCGCGACCAGGTCGGCATTCTGATTCACCAGGCTCTTCAAGGAAGAACTGAACAGCAGCGCCTCGTAAATGCCCACCCGCCCCATATAGCCCGTCATGCGGCACTCGAGGCAGCCGACGGGCTTGCAGAGCCGCGCCGGGTGCTTGGATTTCCACGGCGCGACCAGCGCGTTCCACGCCTCCTGGTCCTCGGCGCGGTTGAGCTCGACGGCCTGCTTGCAGTGCGGGCACAGCGTGCGCACCAGGCGCTGCGCCATCACGCCGTTCAGCGTCGCGTTCAGGAGGTACGCCGGCACGCCGAGCTCGAGCAGCCGCGCGATCGCGCTCGGCGCGTCGTTGGTGTGCAGCGTGGAGAGCACGAGGTGGCCGGTGAGCGCGGCCTGCACCGCCATCTCGGCGGTCTCGAGGTCGCGGATCTCGCCCACCATGATGATGTCCGGGTCCTGGCGCATCAGGGCGCGCACGCCCTCGGCGAAGCCGAGCTCGATCGCGCCCACCACCTGCATCTGGTTGAACGCCGGCTCGATCATCTCGATCGGGTCCTCGATCGTGCACACGTTGACCTCGCTCGTGGCGAGGCTCTTCAGCGTCGAGTAGAGCGTGGTGGTCTTGCCCGAGCCGGTCGGCCCGGTGACCAGGACGATGCCGTTCGGCCGCTCGGTCATCTCCTTCCAGCGGCTCTGGTCCTCCTGCGAGAAGCCGAGCTCGGCGAAGTCGCGCACCAGCACCTCGGGGTCGAAGATGCGCATCACGATCTTCTCGCCGAACGCGGTCGGCAGCGTCGAGATGCGCAGCCCCACGTCCTGCTCGCCCGAGCGCGTCTTGATGCGCCCGTCCTGCGGGCGGCGCTTCTCGACCACGTCCATGCGCGCCAGGATCTTGATGCGGCTGGTCATCGCCGCGAGCACCGGCGCCGGGATCTGGTACACCTGGTGCAGCACGCCGTCGATCCTGAAGCGCACGATGCCGAGCTCGCGCCGCGGCTCGATGTGGATGTCGCTCGCGCGCTGCTCGAAGGCGTACTGCCACAGCCAGTCGACCACGCGCACCACGTGCGCGTCGTTGGCATCGAGCTGCTTGTCGGTTTTTCCGAG
>DATIGR010000145.1:0-4670 GCA_035454645.1 Burkholderiales bacterium | reverse complement strand
CGCGCGCGCCGCGCGCCACACGTCGATCAGCACCATGGGAATGCCGAGCACGAGCGACATCAGCATGCCGTACATGAAGCCGAGCTGGTGCGCGAGCGGCGAAGGCATGAAGATCACGTCGCGCGCGCCGAGCCGCAGGTGCGGCGGAAGCGTCGTGACCCCGCCGAGCAGCGTATTCGACGTGTGCAGCACGCCCTTCGACTCTCCGGTCGTGCCCGAGGTGTAGAGGAGCTGCGTCACGTCATCGGGCTTGAGCCGTGCTCCGGTCAGGAAAGCTTCCCGGGGAGATCCGAAATCGAGTCCCATCACCTTCATCCCGGGCAGCTCGGCGGCGAGCTCGCGCGCGAGCGCGCCGTGGTCGAAGCCGCGGAAGCGCTCCGGCGCGATGAACACCTTCGATCCGGCGAGCCGCAGCATGAACGCGAGCTCGCGGCGCCGGAAGATCGGCATCAGCGGGTTCGCCACCGCCCCCAGGCGCACCGTCGCGAGATACAGCGCGACGAACTCCCACCAGTTCGGCAGCTGGAACGACACCACGTCGCCCGCGCGCACGCCCGCGCGCTCGAGCGCATCGGCCGCGGCCGCGGCGCGGCGCGCGAGCTGGCGCCAGGTGAGGCGGGTCTCGATTTCCTCCTCCGTGCGCCACGCGACGAGCGCGGTCGCTTCGGGCCGCTCCTCGACCCAGCGGTCGAGGTAGTCGGTGGCGACGCGCCCGGGCCAGAGCCCGCGCGCCTTTTCCTGCGCGAGGCGGGCTTCAGTGAGAGCCAAGCCTTCCATGGCACAGCCTCCTCAGGTTGCCCTCGTAGAGGGCGTGGCGCTCCCCGGGCGCGAGCTCGAGGCGCTCGATGATCTTGATCGTCTCGCGCACGTACATGCGCCCGCCCTCGGGGTCGAACGGCGCGTCGGAAGCGAAGATCGTCTTGTCGACGCCGAAGAACGCCAGCCCGCACTTCGTCGCCTCGAACGCGCCGAACAGCGCGGTGTCGGCGTAGAAATTCCGGAAGTAGTCGACCGGTCTTTTGTTTTTTGAAGTGAAAGATTTCAGCAACGGCTTGTAATCCTCATCCGACGTCCTGCTGCCAAGCTGGTCCCAGCCCGGCCCGACGCGGCCTTCGAAGTACGGGATCATGCCGCCCATGTGGTGCGTGATGAGCTTGAAGCCGGGGTGCCGGTCGAACAGCCCGCCGAACACCATGTGCGCCATCGCGACGCTGGTCTCGTACGGCCAGCCGAGCGTCCACCAGATCTCGTAATGGCTCTTCTTCTCGCCCTTGTAGTCGGCGAACTCCGCGCCGCGCGCGGGGTGCAGCCACACCGGCAGGTCGTAGCGCGCCATCAGGTCGAACAGCGGCAGCGTCTCCTCCGTGTAGAGCGGCCGGCCGTTGATGTTGGTGAACATCTGCACGCCGAGCGCACCCAGCTTTTCGATCGAACGCTCGGTCTCGCGCGCCGCGGCCTCGATGTCGTTCATCGGCAGCGAGGCGGCGAAGCCCGCGAAGCGCTCCGGGTAGCGCAGCACGAGCTCGGCCATCCCGTCGTTCGCGATTTGAGCCATTTCTACCGAGGGACCGAATACTTCGATCGGCGGAGAGCCGACAGTGAGCACCTGGCGGTAGTCGTCGCCGAAGCCGTCCATGGTCCGCCAGCGCGCGTCGAGCTCGACGATGCTCGGGATGGCGCGCACGCGCTTGTGCATGTCGCGCCCGTCGGGCAGGGCGCGCAGCATCCGGTCCCAGTACGCCTTCGGAAAGATGTGGGTGAAGGCGTCGATCTTCATCGCGCGGCTAGTCGCCCTCGAACTTCGGCTTCTGCTTGGCGACGAACGCGTTGTAGGCGCGCTCGAAGTCCTTCGTCTGCATGCAGATCGCCTGCGCCTCGGCCTCGGTCTCGAGCGCCTGCTCGATCGACTGGTTCCATTCCTGGTGCAGGCACTTCTTGGTCATGGCGTGCGCGAACGCCGGGCCTTCGGCGAGGGACCTCGCCATGCTTTGCGCTTTTTCAAGCAATTCCTTTCCTGAAACGAGCTCATTGAAGTAACCCCACGCCAGGCCTTCCTGCGCGCTCATGGAGCGTCCCGTGTACAGCAGCTCGGAGGCCCGCCCCTGGCCGATGATGCGCGGCAGGATGGCGCAGGCGCCCATGTCGCAGCCGGCGAGGCCGACGCGCACGAACAGGAACGCGGTCTTCGCCTCGGGGGTGGCATAGCGCAGGTCCGAGGCCATCGAGATGATGGCGCCCGCGCCGGCGCACACGCCGTCGACCGCGGCGACGATCGGCTGCGGGCAGGTGCGCATGTGCTTCACCAGGTCGCCGGTCATGCGCGTGAAGCGGATCAGCTCGGGCATGTCCATCTTCACCAGCGGGCCGATGATCTCGTGCACGTCGCCGCCGGAGCAGAAGTTGCCGCCCTCGCCGGTAAACACCACCGCGCGCACGTCGTCGGCGTAGTTCAGGCGCTGGAACGTGTCGCGCAGCTCGGCGTAGCTCTCGAAGGTGAGCGGGTTCTTGCGCTCCGGGCGGTTGAGCGTGACGGTGGCGACGCGGTCGGCCACCTGCCACTTGAAGTGCTTGGGTTGCCAGTCTGCGGCTTTCAGCTTGTACATGAGCCCTCCTCAGCCCGCCATCGTAAGGCCGCCGCTCACCGACAGCACCTGGCCGGTGACGAACTGCGACTCGGGACTCGCGAAGAACACGATCGCGTCGGCGACTTCCGCGGGCCTGGCGAGCCGGCGCATCGGCGTCACGCGCGCGAACGCCTCCTTGATCTTGTCGGGCACCGCCGCCATCAGCGGCGTGTCGGTCGGCCCCGGGCAAACGCAGTTCACGGTGACGTCGTAGCGCGCCATTTCGCGCGCGAGCGCCTTGGTGAACGCGATCACCCCGCCCTTGGTGCCGGAGTACACCGTCTCGCCCAGGCTGCCGACGCGGCCGGCGTCGCTCGCGACCGTGACGATGCGGCCGGAGCGGCGCTCCATCATCCCGTCGACGAAGGCGCGCGTCACCATCACCGTGCCGAGGAAGTTGAGGTCGACGAGCTTCCTCCAGAACTCGGGCTTGTTCTCGACGAACGGCTCGGTCTTGCCCCAGCCGGCGACGCTCGCGACGATGTCCACCTTGCCGCGCCTGGCGAGCGCGGCCTGGCGGAACGCCTCGATCGACTTCGCGTCGGTGATGTCGACGTGGAAATATTCGGCGCCTCGGCCCTGGGCGTTGAGCGCCGCGGCCACCGCCTCGCCGCCCTCGTCGTTGATGTCGGCGAGCAGCACGTACGCTCCCTCGCGCGCGAACGCCTCGGCGGTGGCGCGGCCGATGCCCGAGGCCGCTCCGGTCACTACGGCAGTCTTGCCGTCCAGTCTCATGACAACTCTCCTTGGCTCAGCCGGCCGAGCAACCGGCGCGCGAGAATCGCGGCCGCCTGCCGGCGGTAATCGGCGGCGCTGACCGTGGTGCGCACCGGCCCCGCCTGCTTCTGTACGAGCTTCATTAATAGGGGACCGGCATCCTCGACCTTCGCGCTCGCCAGGGAATCCGTCCCTGCAAGCACGAAAGGCCTCGAATTCGTCCCGGTAAGCGCGACGCGCAATCCGGTGATCTGGCCGTTTTTCATGTCAAGAACCATGGCGACGCCGGCGAGCGGATAGTCGATCGCCCCGCGCCCGCGCGCCTTCGCGTAGCCCGAGCGGCCTTTGGGCGCCGGGATGCGCACCGCGACCACGATCTCGCCCGGGGAAAGCGCAAGATGGCTTGCGCCGTCGTCGCGGTAGAGATTCTCGAGCGGGGTGCTTCTCGAAGTCGTCTCGACCTGCGCCTCCAGCGCGAGCAGCGCGGGAGCGAGATCGCCGCTGTAGGCGGCGCGGCATTTCCTGCCCTGCGGCGCGACGTGACAGGTATCGCCGCCATATTTGAGGCAGTAGTCGTTCGAGCGGCGCCAGTGCTCGCTCTGGTTGTAGTACACGCAGCGCGTGTCGAGGCACAGGTTGCCGCCGACAGTCGCGGCCGAGCGATGCCCGGGCGCGGCGACCGAGCGCGCAGCTTCGTGCAAGGCAGTGGGGAGATCTTTCTGCCTCGAGATGCGGTCGAGCGTCACGCCCGCACCGATACGAATTCCGTCCTGGGAAATCTCGACGCCCTGAAGCTCCGCAAGCCGGTCCAGCGAAACCAGGGTGCGCGGCTTGCCGAGGCCGAGGCGCAGGTTGGGGAGCAGCCCGGTGCCGCCGGCGACGAGGCGCGCGTCGGGCTCGGCGGCGAGGCGCGCCGCTTCGGCGAGGGTCGCCGGGCGCATCAGCGTGAACGCGGGTAGCGTGATCATGCGGCCTTCAGCTTTTCAGCGCGGCGGCGCTTGCGCAGCGCCTCGAAGAGCGCTTCCGGGGTCACGGGAAGCTCGTGCGGCCGGATGCCGATGGCGTCGGCCACCGCGTTGGTGAGCGCGGGCAGGAACCCCGCCAGCGCGCCTTCGCTCGCCTCCTTGGCGCCGAACGGGCCGTTCGGGTCGCGCGCCTCGACGATGAAGGTCTCGATCGGCGGCGAGTCGGCGATGGTCGGGAAGCGGTAGTCGAGGAAGTTGGCGCGCGCGGGCAGCCCGTGCGGCGGGTCGTAGCGCGTCGCCTCGCCGAGCGCCTGCCCCATTCCCATCCACACCGCGCCCTGGATCTGCCCCTCGACCGCGAGCG
>DATIGR010000144.1:0-10279 GCA_035454645.1 Burkholderiales bacterium | reverse complement strand
GACGCGGGTAGTCGTTCCATCGCTTGCGATAGGCCTCGCGAAAACGCCGGTGCTCGGGCGTGTCGATCTCGCTCCACGGGTAGCCCGTCACCCACCAGCCCTCCGGCGTCTCCTCCTTCAGCGGATCCAGGTATTCCGGCTCGCCCGCGAGCAGGTTGAATACCACCGCGTTCCGGAACAGGCCGCGCAAGTTGCCTTCGCGCACGAACTTCTGCAGGTCGGTCGCGAACAGCGACGAGAAGATCGCGTCGGGCCTCGCGTCGACGAGCGCCTGCACGACGGCACCCGCGTCGATCTTGCCGAGGGGAGGGGCCTGCTCGGCCACGAACTCGACGTCCGGCCGCTTCTCCGACAGGAGCTCCTTGAACCACTTCACGGCGGACTGGCCGTACTCGTAGTTCGGCGCCACGATGGCCCAGCGGGTCTTGCCGAGATCGGCCGCGGCATCGACCAGCATCGCCGTCTGCATGTAGGTGTTGGGGCGCATGCGGAAGGTGAAGCGGTTGCCCTGACCCATGGTGAGCGCATCGGTCAGGGGCTCGGCAGCGATGAAGAGCACCTGCCGCTGCTTGGCGAAGTCGGCGACGGCGAGGCCGACGTTGGAGAAGAAGGTGCCGAAGATGAAGGCGACCTCTTCGCGCGCGACCAGCTCCTCGGCCACGCGCACCGCGTCGCCGGGATTGCCGTTGTCGTCGCGCACGACGACCTCGAGCTTGCGGCCGAGCACGCCGCCGGAGGCGTTCACCTCTTCCGTCGCGAGCTCCATCCCCTTCCGGTACGGCTCGAGGAACGCCGGGAAGACCTTGTAGCTGTTGAGCTCGCCTACCTTGATCGGGGTCTGCGCAAAGGCGAACGTTGTGAACGGAGCTAAAACCCACGCCATCAACACCTTAGGAATCATGCTTCACCTTCGACTTTAGCTCCCCGGTCAGGCCGTATCTTGTCCGTGCCGCCCGGGAAGATGCGCCAGAACTCCCGCCGCACCAGGCTTGCGATCGTGGCGCTCTTGTTCAGGCCGTGGTAGCGCGCGACCGCCTCGAGCATCGCAAGGTCGCGGGGCGTAGCCGAAAAGGTGCGGACTTTGGTTTTCTGCACGGGCTTATATAAGACTTATATAAATCTTATACGCCCGTCCACCCGGACGTCAAGCGGCCTTGCGCTCGGCCGGCGGAGGGAGGAGCTTCAGGCAGCGGTCGATCCAGAGCGCGGTGAGCTTCTCCTGGACGCCGTTTTGCGCAAGCCGCTGGGCGAGGGCGGCGAAGTCGACCTGGTCGAGCGGCTGGTCCTGGTTGAAGCAGGAGAAGACGTAGGTGGTCTTGCCGGTCGCGGGCTCGACGTGCGGCTGCAGGCACTGCGCGCAGATCTCCTTCATCATGCATTGCATGGGGCTGTTGATCGAGCCGATGGCCACATGGTTTGGCTTGAGGAAGCTCTTCAGCACCTCATGTCTTGCCCGTGCTACCGCGGCCATCATCTGGTCGGAGCCGATGGCGATGATGCGATCGACACTCGAGAAGGGGATCTCTTGTCTGCCGAGCTTTCCCGAGGCATAAGCGTGCATCGCCTGCACGATGTTGCCGACGCAGGCCCGGTCCTGGACCCGGCGCGGGGTGAAGCCGGGCGCTTCTTCGCAGCACCAGACCACCACGTCTGAAGCTGCTTCGATATCGTCGACGCGGTAGCGGTCGGCGACGCGACGGTAGCCGGCGAAATAGACCACCCGCGAGCCGGCGGCGCGCAATGCCCGGCCGATGGAGAAGAGGACCGCATTGCCCAGCCCGCCGCCGGCGAGCACCACGTTCTGGCCGTGCGGGATCTCGGTCGGAGTCCCGGTCGGTCCCATGAGGACGACCGGCTCCCCCGGACGCAGGTAGGCGAGGAGGTCGGCCGAGCCGCCCATCTCGAGCGCGATCACCGAGATGAGGCCCTGGTCGCGGTCGACCCATGCCCCGGTGAGCGCAAGGCCTTCCATGGCGAGGGTGGTGCCGGGCACGCGCAGCGCCAGGCCCTCGAAGTTCTGCATGCGATAGAACTGGCCCGGCTCGAAGCGCCGCGCCGCCAGCGGGGCGCGCAGCACGACCTCGATGATCGTCGGCGTCAGGCGCCGCACCTCGTGCACCACGGCGCGCAGGTCGCGATTCAGCTTGGCAAGAAATTGGCCGTCATCGAGGGGCGAGGCTGCGGTGACCTGTGCAAGAACCCGGCTCACAACAGGGAAGCCCTGCTTCGCGCTGCCCATCGCCTTCACCACGTTGCCGAAGTAGGAAGGGTGCAGGTCGCCGAAGAAGCTCATGAAGCGCCCGTCGGGGTAGCGGTGCAGCAGCACCTCGACCTGCTTCGGCTTGGACGTATGCCGCTCGGGCCGCACCGGCGCGCCGGTCTCGTCGCAGGCGAGAAAGTACTTGCCGTCGAGCTCGAGGCTCACGCCTTCCTCGCGCGCGAGCACGGTGTTCGGCTGGGTGCCGGCGGCGACCAGGACGGACTTCGCCGGAAGCTGCGTGCCATTTTCGAATTGCACCGAGCGCGCATGGCCGTAAGGATCCACCTCGATGCGCGCGGGCGAGAGATTCTCGGAGAAAACGATCCCCTCTTCGAGGGCCTTCGCGACTTCCTCGTGGTTGAGCGTGTAGGAGGGGCTGTCGATCATGCGCCGGCGGTAGGCGATGGTCGCGCCGCCCCACGATTTCAGTAATGACAGTCGCTGGGAGGGCGCGGCGGCGCGCAAGGCCTTGGCGTGGACGATGAACTCTTCGGCAATCTCGCGCTCTTCGGCGGTCCACTCGGGCTTGCGCTCGAGCGCCTCGTAGCGCGCCAGGAATTTCTCCACCTGCACCGCGTAGTAGGCGAGCGATTCGGTCGCGGTGTCGATGGCGGTGAGGCCGCCGCCGATGACCACGATCGGCAGCCGGATCTGCAGGTTGGCGATCGACTCGCGCTTGGCCGCGCCGGTGAGCTGCAGCGCCATCAGGAAGTCGGAGGCCGCGCGCACTCCGCGCGCGAAGCCGTTCGGGATCTCGAGCACCGTCGGCCGGCCGGCGCCGGCGCACAGCGCGATGTGGTCGAACCCGTCGGCGAACGCCTCGTCGATCGTGAGCGTGCCGCCGAAGCGCACGCCGCCGAACATGGCGAATTGCCGACGCCGCTCGAGAAGCAGGCGGATGACCTTGAGGAAATTCTTGTCCCAGCGCACGGTGATGCCGTACTCGGCGACGCCGCCGAACCCGGCCATGACGCGCTTGTCGAGCGATTCCCAGAGCTCCTTCACGTCCTTGATCGGCCGGAAGGCGACCCGGTTTCCAAGGGGATCGACGCCCGAGATCCCGGCGTCGAGCGGCTCGATCTTCAGGCCGTCGATGCCGACGACCGTGTGGCCGTCGTTCATGAGGTGATGCGCGACGGTGAAGCCGGCAGGCCCGAGGCCCACGACCAGGATTCTTTTTCCGGAAGGGGATTTCGGGTACGGCCGCCCGAGGTTGAAGGGGTTCCAGCGCGTGAGAAGCGAGTAGATCTCGAATCCCCACGGCAGTTCGAGGACGTCCTTCAGCGTGCGGGTCTCGGCCTGCGGAATGTCGACCGGGTCCTGCTTCTGGTAGATGCACGACTTCATGCAGTCGTTGCAGATGCGGTGGCCGGTCGCCGCGGCCATGGGATTGTCCAGCGCGATGATGCCGAGCGCGGCGAGCGGCTCGCCGCGCGCCTTGACCATCTGGAACTCGGAGATCTTCTCCTCGAGCGGGCAGCCAGCGAGCTCGACGCCGAACACGGTCTTCCTGTACGCCTCGGAGGGGGGCTTGTCTTTCAGTCCCTTCGAGCAGGAATCCTTGCCCTGCTCGTGGCACCAGATGCAGTAGTTCGCCTCGTCGAGCGCACCCGCGAGGTCGGTGCCGGGATCGGTCAGCCTGAAGCCTTCGCGCTGCCGCAGCTCGGTGTGGGGAATGAGCTTCATGTAGTCGAGCTTGCGCGGCGCCTTGAACAGCACCCCGCCGCGGTGCTTCGCCTTTCCTTCCGGCGTGGTCGTCGCCCACGCGGCGTAGCGGGCAGCGGCCTCCAGCTCCTTTTGATGCGCGGCTTCGTCCTTGAGCCACGCCGTCACCTGCCGCGCGAAGTCGAGCTCCGTGGTGAAGCTGAAGCCGTCGGGCTTCGCGTCTTGCGGCTTGACCTTGTGCAGCGCGCGCCGCTGCACGAAAAGGCGCTTCACCGAGTAGAGCGGGGCGAGCTCGTTGTGCCGCTCGGCAAGCGCGCGCGCCTCAGCTTCTATGCTGAACAGCTTCGCAAGGAAGTCTTCGACGTGCGGGGCAAGGGCAACGAGCAGATCGGACTCGTCCCTGCCTTTCGGGGGACGGGTACGGGAGGCGTTTAGCCTGTCGCGCAACGCGGCGTCGGTTTCACCCAGGAAACGCAGAAATGCCGCGTCGACGCGCAGCAGGCCTGCGCGCTCGTATAGGTCGTTGAAACGAATGCCGAAACCGAGTTGCATGCAGTTAGAATTATCGGCGAATTCACTGCGGAGTTCCCGATGCAAATCCGAAATAGCATATTCCTGGTCACCGGCGGCGCGTCCGGCCTCGGCGCGGCCAGCGCGCGCATGGCCGCCGAAGGCGGCGCGAAAGTCGTCATCGCCGACATGCAGGCCGAGGCCGGCGAGAAGCTCGCCAAGGAGCTCAACGGCCGGTTCATCAAGACCGACGTCTCCTCCGAGGCCGAGGGCAAGGCCGCGGTGCAGCTCGCGCTGAAGGAATTCGGCGGGCTGCACGTGCTCGTGAACTGCGCCGGCATCGCGATCGCCGAGCGCACGCTGGGCAAGGAGGCGCCGCACGACCTGCAGCGCTTCATCCGCGTGCTCAACGTGAACCTGATCGGCACGTTCAACATGATCCGCCTCGCGGCCGACGCGATGGCGAAAGCCGTGCCGAACGCCTCGGGCGAGCGCGGCGTGATCGTGAACACCGCTTCGGTCGCCGCCTTCGACGGGCAGATCGGACAGGCGGCCTACTCGGCCTCCAAGGGCGGCGTGGTCGGGATGACGCTGCCGATCGCGCGCGACCTCTCGCGCAACGGGATCCGCGTATGCACTATAGCGCCGGGAATTTTCGAGACCCCGATGCTGATGGGCCTGCCGAAGGAGGCGCAGGAATCGCTCGGAAGACAGGTGCCGTTCCCTTCGCGCCTCGGCCGGCCGACGGAATACGCCCAGCTCGTGAAGGCGATCGTCGAGATCGAGATGCTGAACGCCGAGACCATCCGTCTCGACGGCGCGATCCGGATGGCGCCTAAGTAATCTGCGTCAAGCTGGTCTTGTAGAACCGGGACCGCTCGACGTAACCCCGCGCGACCTTGAGAAGGTTGTCGCGCTCCTCGGGCTTCAACTCGCGCACGATCTTCCCGGGCGAGCCGAGGACCAGTACGCCGTCGGGGATCTCCTTGCCTTCCGCGACCAGGGTGTTGGCGCCGATCAGCGTGCCCCGGCCGATGCGCGCGCCGTTCATGATCACGCTGTTGATGCCGATCAGGCTGCCGTCGCCGATCGTGCAGCCGTGCAGCATGACCTTGTGGCCTACGCTCACCGAGTGGCCGAGCGTCATCGGGTAGCCGGGGTCCACGTGCAGCACTGAGCCGTCCTGGATGTTGCACTTCTCGCCGATGATGATGCGGTCGTTCTCGGCGCGGATCACCACCTGGAACCAGACGCTCACTTCGTTGTGCAGGGTGATATCGCCGACCAGCGTCGCATCGTGCGCCACGAAATGATGTTCCCCGAGCAGCTGCACGCGCCGCTCGCCGATCGCGAAAAGAGGCATGCGACTATCATAATCCAGTGAAAATCATCGTTCTCGGGGGCGGCGTGGTCGGGGTCGCCGGCGCGTGGTATCTCGCCGCCGCGGGCCACGAAGTGACGCTCGTCGAGCGGCGCGAGGCACCCGGGCTGGAGACCTCATTCGCCAACGGCGGCCAGATCGCCGCCGGGCACGCCCAGCCCTGGGCCAAGCCGGGCGCTGTGCCGCAGATCCTGCGCTGGCTGGGGCGTGAGGACGCGCCGCTGCTTTTCCGCCCGCGCGCAAGCTGGGCGCAGTGGGAGTGGGGTGTGCGCTTCCTGGTCGAGTGCCTGCCCGGACGGTTCGAGCGCCACGTGCGCACCCTCGCCGCGCTCGCCGCCTACAGCCGCGAGTGCCTGCGCGCGCTGCGCCGCGAGCTCGGCCTGCGCTACGACCATCTAGAGCGCGGAATCCTCCAGTTCGCCACGCGGGCGCGCGATTTCGACGCCATGGCGCGCGACGCCGAAACGCTGCGCGCGCTGGGCGCGGCTCCCGAAGTGAAGTCGGCCGCGCAATGCCTGGAGCTCGAGCCGGCGCTGCGGCACTCGAGCGAGCCGGTCGTCGGCGGCGTCTACGACCCGCACGACGAGTCCGGCGATGCCTGGCGCTTCACGCAGGAGCTCGCGCGCAACGCCGCTTCGCGCGGCGTTGCGCTTCGCTTCGGCGCCGCGGTGGAGGCGATCGAAGTTGAGGGCGATCGGGTGAGCCAGATTCGACTAGGAGATTCTTCCATCGACAAAGCGGACGCGTACGTTGTTTCTCTGGGAAGCTACAGCCCGCTCCTGCTCAAACCGCTCGGCATCCGCATCCCGGTGTACCCGCTGAAAGGCTATTCGATCACCTTGCCCCTCGGGCCGGCGGAGCTCGGCGCCGCACCGACCGTGAGCCTGACCGACGAGGCGCACAAGATCGTGATCTCGCGGCTCGGCGAGCGGCTGCGCGCCGCGGGGACGGCGGAGCTCGCCGGCTACGACACTTCGGTGGACGCCGGGCGCTGCGCGGCCATCGCGCGCCGCGTGCGCAGCCTGTTCCCGGCACTGGGCGCGATTACGACGGTGCAGAACTGGGCCGGGCTGCGTCCGGCCACGCCCAGCAACGTCCCGCTCATCGGGCGGACCCGGCTGAAGAATCTGTTCCTGAACACCGGCCACGGCACGCTCGGCTGGACGCTTGCCTGCGGCTCGGCAAGCGCGCTCGCCGACCTGATCTCGGGCCGCGAGCCCCAGGTGGCGTTTCCTTTCACATGAGGGAAAGCGAGTCGCGCTTCGTGGCCATCCGCGGGCTGCGCTACCACGTGCGGCGCTGGCCCGCGCCCGGCGCCCCGAAGATGGTGCTGCTGCACGGCTGGATGGACGTGTCCGCGTCGTTCCAGTTCCTGGTGGACGAGCTCGCGCAGGCCTGGGACGTGTACGCGCCGGACTGGCGCGGCTACGGGCTGTCCGAATGGGGAAAGGCCGACTGCTACTGGTTTCCCGATTACCTCGCGGATCTCGAGCTCCTGCTCGAGCACGTCGACGGCGCAAACCCGCTGAACCTCGTGGGCCACAGCCTGGGTGGAAACGTGGCCGCGTTATACGCCGGCGTGCGCCCCGATCGCGTGGCGCGCTTCGCGAACCTGGAAGGCTTCGGCATGGCGCCGACGCGCTCCGAGCAGGCGCCGAAGCGCTACGCGCGCTGGCTCGAGGAGCTGCGCGACCCGCCAGGCTTCAGAGGTTACGAGAGCTTTTCGGAGCTGGCGCAGCGTTTGCGCAAGGGCAACCCGAGGCTCTCCCCGGAGAAGGCCGAGTTCCTCGCGCGGCACTGGGGTCGAGAGGTGGAGGGAAAGGGCGTCGTCCTGCGCAGCGACCCCGCGCACAAGATCGTCAACCCGCTGCTCTACCGCTACGAGGAGGTGCGGGCCTGCTGGCGCGAAGTCACGGCACCGGTGCTCTGGGTGGAAGCCGCCGAGTCCGAGACGCTCAAACGGCTCAAGCTCGGCGCGGACGATCTCGCCGAGCGGCGCGCCGCGTTCCGCGATCTGCAGCACGTGACGTTGCCGCACGCCGGCCACATGCTGCACCATGACCAGCCGGCGGCGCTGGCGCGCCTGCTGGAACGATTCCTGGCACGCTGATGGCGCAATACTTTTCGATCCATCCTACGCATCCGCAGAAGCGCCTGGTGCGGCAGGCCGCCGATATCGTGCGCGGCGGCGGCCTGATCGCGTACCCCACCGACTCCTGCTACGCCCTCGGCTGCGATCGGGCGAGCGCCCGCGGCACCGAGCGCCTGCGCCGCATCCGCGGCATCGAAGAGCGCCACCGCCTCACGCTGATGTGCCGGGACCTCGCGGAGATCGCGCGCTACGCGATCGTGGACGACGCGCAGTTCAAGCTGCTGAAGAGCGTGACGCCGGGCAGCTACACCTTCATCCTGCGCGCGCGGCGCGAGCTGCCGCGCCGCCTGACGAGGAAGAAGACGATCGGCGTGCGCGTGCCCGGTCATCCCGTCGCCCACGCGTTGCTTGCCGAGCTGGACCAGCCGATGCTGTCGGCAACCTTGCTGCTTCCCGGCGCGCCGGCGCCGCTCGCCGATCCTCTCGAGATCCGGGAAGTCCTCGAGCGCGAGCTCGATCTCGTGATCGACGGCGGGCCGTGCGGCACGCAGCCGAGCACGGTGATCGATCTCACCGAGAAAACGCCGACCGTGCTGCGCGCGGGCAAGGGCTCGCTCGCGCCGTTCGCCGTAGAGCCCGTCTGATAAAATCCCGGACGCAAGAATGGACTTCGATCCCAGCCAGGTCGCCCAGACCCTGGCCATCTACGCGCTCCCGGTCCTTTTCGCCATTACGCTGCACGAGGCCGCCCACGGCTACGTCGCCCGGCACTTCGGCGACATGACCGCGCACGCGCAGGGGCGCATCAGCCTCAACCCCGCGCGGCATATCGACGTCATCGGCACGATCGTGGTTCCGCTCGTCATCCTGCTCGTGTCGTACGGCAAGTTCCTCTTCGGCTGGGCGAAACCCGTCCCGGTCAACTACTCCGCGCTGCGCAAGCCGCGCCAGCACATGGCGTGGGTGGCCGCGGCCGGCCCGGGCGCCAACCTGCTCATGGCGCTGCTCTGGGCGCTGGCGCTGCGCGCATCGGTGAGCCTGACGAGCCGCGCCGACGCCTGGCTGGAAGTCGCGCGGCGCTACGGCGTGAGCGGCCTGATCGACGCGGTCATGCGGCACGGCAACGGGGCCGCCGAGTTTCTGATCGGCGTGAGCGCCGCCGGGATCCTGGTGAACCTGCTCCTCATGCTGCTCAATCTGCTTCCGATCCTGCCGCTCGACGGCGGGCGCATCGTGGCGAGCCTGCTGCCCAGCCGGGCGGCCTGGCGCTTCGCCAAGCTCGAGCCGTACGGCCTGCCGCTGCTCCTGCTGCTGCTCTTCGTGCCGGTCTACGGGTCGAATGCGCTCAGCCTCATCCTGAGCCCGCTGCTGTTCGAGTCCGAGGCGCTGGTGCGCGCCATGGTGCTGCTCTAGATGTACGAAACCCGCGTGCTGTCGGGCATGCGCCCGACCGGCAGCCTGCACCTCGGCCATTACCACGGCGTGCTGAAGAACTGGATCCGCCTGCAGGCGGAGTACCCGTGCCTGTTCTTCGTCGCCGACTGGCACGCGCTCACCACGGACTACGAGAAACCCGGCGATCTGCAGCAGACCGGCGTCGACATGGTGGTCGACTGGCTCGCCGCCGGCGTCGATCCGGCGCAGGCGATGATCTTCGTGCAGTCGCAGGTGCCGGAGCACGCCGAGCTGCACCTGCTGCTCTCCATGATGGCGCCGCTCGGCTGGCTCGAGCGCGTGCCGACCTACCGCGACCAGCAGCAGAAGCTCGCCGACAAGGACCTCACGACGTACGGCTTTCTCGGCTATCCGCTGCTGCAGGCCGCCGACATCCTCGTCTACCGCGCGAAGTACGTCCCGGTCGGCGAGGACCAGGTGCCGCACCTCGAGTTCGCGCGCGAGATCGCGCGGCGCTTCAATCATCTCTACGGCCGCGAGCCGGGCTTCGAGGACAAGGCGAAGGCGGCGGTGAAGAAGATGGGCACGAAGAAAGCCCGGCTCCTGAACGAGCTGCGCACCAAGTTCCTGGAGCAGGGCGACGCCGGCGCGCTCGCCCGCGGCCAGGCGCTGCTCGACGAGCAGCAGAACCTGTCGCGCGGCGACCGCGAGCGCCTCTACGGCTGGCTGGAGGGCGGTGGCAAGAGGATCCTGGTCGAGCCCGAGGCGCTGCTCACCGAGGCGGCGCGCATGCCCGGCCTCGACGGCCAGAAGATGTCGAAGTCCTACGGCAACACCATCTCGCTGCGCGAGGACGCGGAGTCGGTGGCGAAGAAGATCCGCACCATGCCCACCGACCCGGCGCGCGTCAAGCGCACCGACCCGGGCAATCCGGAAAAGTGCCCGGTATGGGAGCTGCACAAGGTGTACTCCGACG
>DATIGR010000143.1:0-12561 GCA_035454645.1 Burkholderiales bacterium | reverse complement strand
GGTCGTATATGGGATTACCGGTCTTGGGGCTGTGGCGCGCTTGCCAGTTCTTCGCGAGGAAAGGCTCGAGGGTCGAGATCTGCTCGGCGAAATCGTGCGCGGTCGTCCCGGTGAGCGCGAGCTCCTCCCACACCATCGAGGTGGCCGCGGGCACCGAGCGCGGCGTGAGCCAGGGCGCCTCGGTGTAATACATGTTGGTGACGACCAGCACCGTCGCCGGGTGCTCGTAGAAGCGGTCGACCATCTTGCGCAGCGACAGGCGCACGTCCTCGAGGCTGATCTCCTTGCCGACGATGTGGAACGGCACTGTGGGGAAGCGCCGGTGCATCTCGCGCATCACCTGGGCGAGCACCGTGCCGTCGCCCATGCCGGCGTCGAACAGCCGCACCGCGGGCGGGCGCGGATGGATGTGCCCGAGCTCGAGGCCGACGCGCGAGGCGACCACGTCCTTCTCGCTGCAGGTGTTCACGAACAGCAGGTACTTCTGGCGGTTGTCGAAGAAGCGGAAGTTCTTCTCCGGCGGCGCTTCGCGCGGCTGCGCCGCGGGCGCCGCGGGCACCGCGCTCGCGCGGATCAGCGGCAGGAGCTCCGGGGGCGAATCGCCCGCGCCCGGTGCGCCGTGCTTCGCCATGAACTGGTTCACCCGGTGCAGGGTCTCGGGGGTTACCCGGGCGCCGTCGCGCAGCCGCGAGACGAACTTGCCGTCATTCACGGCCCGGCGGCCGAAAGTCGACTCCGCCATCCCCGTACGGCGGCAGAATTCCGAGATGCTCCCCAACAGGCTCCCGGCTACGGCGACCTCCATTGCTCCTCCCGCTGCAATAGTGGGCAATGCTCCTGTGGGACAGCAACCACGACCAATTATGGGAAGTATCCCACTATTATGAATCAAGGCCTTAGCGTACTGGACCTGATCGGCAATACGCCGATAGTCGAAATCCGGCGGCTGGATACCGGCCCTTGCCGGCTGTTTCTGAAGCTCGAGAACCAGAACCCCGGCGGCTCGATCAAGGACCGCGTGGCCCTGGCGATGATCGAGGCGGCGGAGCGGGAAGGAAAGATCTCGCCGGGGGGCCTGCTCGTGGAGGCGACCGCGGGCAACACCGGCCTGGGACTCGCGCTGGTCGCCGCGCAGAAGGGCTACCGCCTGCTGATCGTGGTGCCCGACAAGATGAGCCAGGAAAAGATTTTCCACCTCAAGGCGATGGGCGCCGAGGTGGTCATGACGCGCTCGGATGTCACCAAGGGCCATCCCGAGTATTACCAGGACATGGCTGCGCGGCTCGCGCAGGAAAAGGGCGCCTTCTACATCAACCAGTTCGCCAACCCGGCGAACCCGAAAGCGCACGAGGAAAGCACCGGGCCGGAAATCTGGCGGCAGATGGGGCAGAAGGTCGACGCGGTGGTCGCCGGGGTCGGCACCGGCGGCACGCTGACCGGCCTCGCGCGCTACTTCGCGCGCGTCTCGCCGCAGACCGAGATCGTGCTCGCCGACCCCGCGGGCTCGGTCCTGGTCGGATATCTCGAGACGGGGAAAATCGGCAAGGCGGGCTCCTGGCTGGTGGAAGGCATCGGCGAGGACTTCATCCCGCCGGTCTGCGACCTGTCGCTCGTGCGCAAGGCCTACACCATCCCCGACAAGGAAGCCTTCGGCGTATGCCGCGACCTCCTGCGAAGCGAAGGGATCATGGCGGGAACCTCCTCCGGCACGCTGATCGCCGCGGCGCTGCGCTATTGCCGCAGCCAGACGCAAGCCAAGCGCGTGGTGAGCCTCGTCCCCGACAGCGGCAACAAGTATCTCTCGAAGGTGTACAACGACTACTGGATGATCGACCAGGGGTTCCTCGAGCGCGAAACCTACGGCGACCTGCGCGACCTCATCGCGCGGCGCCACAAGGAGCACGCGGCCGTGACGGTGGGCGCCGACGAAACCGTCCTCGCCGCGCACCAGAGGATGAAGCTCTACGACGTCTCGCAGCTCCCGGTGCTCGAGGACGGCAGGATCGTCGGCATCGTGGACGAGGAGGACATCCTGCTCGAGGTGTACGACAATCCGGCGCATTTCAGCGAGCCGGTGACCGAGGCGATGGAGAGCCATCTCGTCACCGTGCCGCCGAGCGCCTCGGTCGGGCAGCTGATGGCGATCTTCAATCGCGGGCTGGTCGCGATCGTGGTCGACCGCAACGAGTTCCTCGGCCTCATCACCCGCACCGATCTCCTCAACTGGCTGCGCAGAAGGACACAACAATGAAGTTCGAGACCCAGGTGGTCCACGCCGGGCAGGAGCCCGATCCGCGCACCGGCGCGGTCATGACGCCGATCTACGCCACGTCGACCTACGCGCAGTCGAGCCCGGGCGAGCACAAGGGCTTCGACTACGCGCGCACGCGCAACCCGACGCGCGACGCGCTCGAAGCCTGCCTCGCCGGGCTCGAGGGCGGGAAAGCGGGCTTCGCGTTCGCCTCGGGCATGGCGGCGATCGGCACCGTGCTCGAGCTGCTCGACTCGGGCGCGCACGTCGTGGCGATGGACGATCTCTACGGCGGCAGCTACCGGATCCTCGAGCGCGTACGCAAACGCTCCGCCAACATTAGTGCGACTTTCACGGATCTTTCCGACGCCGGGAATCTCGAGAAAAGTCTGAAACCCAATACTCGCATGGTCTGGGTCGAGAGCCCGACCAACCCGCTGCTCAAGATCGTCGACCTGGAGGCGGTCGCGGCGATCGCGCGCCGCCGCAAGCTGATCTCGGTGTGCGACAACACCTTCGCCTCGCCCTGGATCCAGCGGCCGCTCGAGCTCGGCTTCGACATCGTGGTGCACTCGACCACGAAATACCTCAACGGGCATTCCGACGTGATCGGGGGAGCAGCGGTGTTGAAGGAAAAGTCCGAGATGAGCGATCGATTGTCATTTCTTCAGAATGCCGTCGGCGGGGTGCCGAGCCCGTTCGATGCGTTCCTCACGCTGCGCGGCATCAAGACGCTCGCGCTGCGCATGGAGCGGCATTGCACGAACGCCCTTTCGGTTGCTTCTTTCCTTGAACGGCAGCCCAAGGTGGCGCGGGTGATCTACCCGGGCCTCGCGAGCCATCCGCAGCACACGCTCGCGGCGCGCCAGATGAATGCGCGCTATGGCGGAATGGTGACCGCGGTGCTGAAAGGCGGCCTGGCTGCATCGCGCCGGTTCCTCGAGCGCTGCAAGCTGTTCACGCTGGCGGAGAGCCTCGGCGGCGTGGAGAGCCTGATCGAGCACCCGGCGATCATGACCCACGCCTCGCTGCCCGAGGACGTGCGCGCCGGGCTCGGCATCGACGACGGCCTGGTGCGCCTCTCGGTCGGCATCGAAGCCGTGGACGATCTCATCGCCGAGCTGAAATACGCGCTCGAGTAGAGCCATCGGCGTTCTCGGCGCACTTTTCGTTCTCGCGCTCGGGATAGCGGGGCTCCTGTATTTCATGGTCCGGATGCCCGGGACGTCGCACGCCGGCCCGCTGCCGCCGGTCACCGGCGAGGCGCGCGCGCTGTCGCTGCGGCTGCGGCTGCACGTGGCCGCGCTCGCCGCCAAGGAAAGGAACCTCGACCTGGAGACGCCCGCGCGCTACATCGAGCAGGCTTTCCGCGCGCAAGGCCTGGAATTCTCGGTCCAGGAGTTCGTGAGCGGCGGGCGCAAGGTGCGCAACATCGAAGCCGGCAGCGGCGACATCGTGGTCGGCGCGCACTACGACACCGTGCCGGGCTCTCCGGGGGCCAACGACAACGCCTCGGGCGTCGCCGTGCTCCTCGAGCTCGCGGCGATGAAGCTTCCGGTGCGGCTCGTGGCGTTCGCGAACGAGGAGCCGCCCTATTCTTTCGGGCCCGAGATGGGAAGCTGGGCCTGGGCAAAGCGCGCCCGGGAGCGCGGCGAGGCGATCCGCGCCATGTTCTCGCTCGAAATGCTCGGCTACTACCGCGACGCGTCGGGCAGCCAGCACTACCCGGCACCGCTCGGCCTGTTTTATCCCGACCGCGCCGATTTCATCGCTTTCGTCGGCGACCTCGGGGCCCGCGGCCTGGTCCGCCGCTCGATCGAGGTTTTCAGGAAGACCGCGAAGTTCCCTTCGGAAGGCGTGGCCGCGCCTTCCTTCATCCCCGGCGTCACGTGGTCGGACCACTGGTCGTTCCGCCGCCACGGCTATCCGGGGATCATGATCACCGACACCGCGTTCTACCGCTACCCGCATTACCATCTGCCGAGCGATACGCCGGACAAGCTCGACTACGAGCGCATGGCTCGCGTCACGCTCGGCCTGGCCGCAATGCTGAATGAGCTCGCGCATCAAACTCGGTGATCTCGAGGTCAATCGTCTCGGCTTCGGCGCGATGCGCGTCTGCGGGCCGAGCGTCTGGGGTCCGCCCAAGGACCGCGCGCACGCGCACCGCGTCTTCCGCCGCGCGCTCGAGCTCGGCGTCGACTTCTTCGACACCGCCGACTCCTACGGCCCCTACGTCGACGAGGAGCTGATCGCCGAGGCGCTCCACCCCTATCCGAAAGGGCTCGTCATCGGCACCAAGGGCGGCCTCGTGCGGCCGAGCCCCGCGCGCTGGGACGAGGACGGCCGGCCCGAGCACCTGAGGCGCGCGATCGACGGCAGCCTCGAGCGCCTGAAGCTCGAGCGCATCGACCTCTACCAGCTGCATGCCCCCGATCCGCGCGTGCCGTTCATGGACTCGGTCGGCACGCTCGCCGACGCGCAGCGCGCCGGCAAGATCCGCCATATCGGGCTGTCGAACGTCGACCTCGCCCAGCTCGAGGAGGCGCGCAAGCTGGTGAAAGTCGTCTCGGTGCAGAACGAGTACAACCTCGGCAACCGCGAGTCCGAGCGCGTGCTCGAGCGCTGCGAGAAGCTCGGCATCGCTTTCCTTCCCTGGTATCCCCTCGGCGCCGGAGCGGTGCTGCGATCTTCGAAGATCAAGACTGTCGCGAAGAGACTCGGGGCCACCCCGGCCCAGGTCGCGATCGCCTGGCTGCTCGCCCGCTCGCCGGTCATGCTGCCGATCCCGGGCACCGCCTCGATCGCCCACCTCGAGGACAACATGCGCGCCGCCGGGCTGCGGCTCGGCGCCGAGGATGTGCGCGCGCTTTCCTAGCGCGGGGTCGCGTCCCCGCCCTCGACGATCACGAGCTCGACCTCGCCCGCGCCGCCCTTGCGGAAAGCCGACGCCTCCCGGTACTCGGCGCACTCGTGGCAGGCGACCGCCTGCTCCAGGCTCGGGAACTCGATCACCACGAAGCGCTGGAACTTCTGCGGCCCTTCGAGGATCTGGTAGCGGCCGCCGCGCGCGAGCACTTTGCCGCCGTAGCGGGCAATAATCGCCGGTACGCGATCGGTGTACTTCTTGTACTCGGCCGGATCGTTGACCTTGGAGCGCGCAACCCAGTAGGCAGGCATGGCGAAACTATATTACGGCTGGATCATCCTCGCCTGCGTGTGCTGCGCGGGCTTCGCGCGGCAGGGACCGGCGGTGGCGACGCTGTCGATCTTCGTCGAGCCGCTCACGCGCGAGTTCGGCTGGTCGCGCGCCGCGCTGTCGGGCGCGGTCTCGGCTGCGGGGGTGCTGGCCGCGCTGATCGCGCCGCTCCTCGGGCCGGTCCTCGACCGCCACGGCTCGCGCCTCGCGCTGTGCGGCGCGGTGCTGGTGAACGCGACGGTGCTGATCCTCCTTTCGTACACGCCGTCGCTCCTCGTCTTCTACCTGCTGTTCTGCATCGGGCGCCTGAGCTGGGCGGTGCCTTTCGACCTCGGCATCTACGGCGCGATCAGCAACTGGTTCGTCGAGCGGCGCGCGCTCGCCGCCTCGGCGGCGACCATGGCGCAGATGGCCGGCCTGGTCGCCATGCCGCTCATCGCGCAGCTCGCGATCGAGCACGACAGCTGGCGCTCGGGCTGGCTCGCGCTCGGCGTCGTGACCCTGGTCGTCGGATTCGTGCCGTGCTGGCTGCTCCTCGTGCGCCGGCCCGAGGACCTCGGCCTCGAGCCGGCGAGAGCACCGCACGCGCGCGCGGAGCCGCGATTCTCGCGGCGCCAGGCGCTGCGCGTGCCCGCGTTCTGGCTGCTCCTCGCCTATACCGCGCTTGTCTACCCGGTGCAGGCCGGCGTGAGCCTGCACCAGGCGCCGCACCTGGTCGAGCGCGGCATCGATGCCACCACCGCCGCTCTCGTCGTGGGCACCTTTTCGTTCATGTCGGGCGTCGGAACGTTCGCGTGCGGCATGCTGCCGCGGCGCCTGCCGGTGCGCTTCCCGCTCGCGCTGGCCGGGGCCCTGCTCGCGCTCGGCGCGCTCCTCATGACGCGGATCGGCTCGGCTGCCGACGGCTACGCCGCCGCGGCGGTGTTCGGCCTGGGAATCGGGGGCATCCTCACGCTGCTTCCGGTCGCCTGGGCCGACTACTTCGGGCGCGAGAACTACGGCGCGATCCGCGGGCTCGCGCTCTCGGCGCAGGTGCTCGCGCAGGCAACCGGCCCGCTCGCCGCCGGCGCGTTTCGCGACCTCACCGGCGACTACGGGGTCCCGCTGTACTGCTTCGCAGCGCTCTCCGGCGCGAGCGTGCTCGTCGCGCTCGCCGCGCGCGCGCCGGCGCTCGCTACAGCGGCTGGCGCGCGATCCTGAGCCGCGTCTCGCGCATGTCGTCGCCGCGCAGCTCGCGCAGCGCGTAGCGCGCGAACTCGGCTGCGACGTCCTTGCGCCAGTAGAGGTCGAGGTCCGCGTTGTCCATCGGCTTGGCGCGCGAGGCGACGAGCTTGGCCGCCTCGTCGATCACCTCGTCGGTGAGCCGCTTGCCCTTCAGGAACGCATTGGCCTTCTCCACGAGGAACGGCCGCGACGCGACCGCGCCCAGGGCGATGCGCACGCCTTCCCCGGTCATCGCCGCTGCGACTCCGAGCACCGGGAAGTCGAACGCGCCGCGGCGGCGCAGCTTCCAATAACAACTGCCGGCGACAGGGGGGACGCTTATTTGAGTAAGAATCTCGTCAGGCCGGCGCTTGAGGTAGTCGATGCCGTCGTTGTTGTAGAAGTCTTCCAGCAGAATTTCCCTCTCGGACTCCGAGGAAACCAGCTTGACCCGGGCCGCCAGCGCGATCAGCGCGGGCGCGCAGTCGGTGGACGAGGCCGCGACGCAGCGCTTGCTCGCCGTCGCCACCCAGCAGACCTCGCCGTCCTTCTTCAGGCAGAAGTCGATCGCCTTGCGCCACTCGTAGTTCTGGTTGTAGTAGTTGCAGCGCGTATCGAGGCACAGGTTCCCGCCCAGCGTTCCCATGTTGCGCAGGTGCACCGTCGCCACCTGGTGCGCCGCCTGGCGCAGCGCCCTGGGCGCGTCCGAGTTGACGATCTGGGTCAGCGTCAGGCCCGCGCCATAGACGCTGCCGTTTCGTTTCAGCTCCGAAATCGAACTTAAAGAAACCAAGACCTTCGGCGCCATCTGGCGGCGCTTCATGTTCGGCAGCAAATCGGTGCCGCCCGCGATCAGCATCGCGTCCGGGCCCTCGCCCGCGAGGATGCGCGCCGCCTCGGCGAGCGTCTTCGGCGCGCGGTACTCGAACCAGGGAAGACGCATCATGCGGCTTTTGCCTTGAGTCTCTGAGCACCCGGAACGGCATTTCCATCGCCCCCTTCCCAGGGCGGCGGCACGACGAGCGGCTCGGGATAGGGCACCGCCGGAAAATGCTCCGGTCCCACCCTCGCCGGTTCTCCCTTGCTTTTCTTCTCTAGTGCCCTCAAGACCTTGTCCGGCGTGATCGGCAGCTCGTCGATGCGCACGCCGACCGCGTCGTAGATCGCGTTGGCGACCGCGGGCATCACCGGCAGCAGCGGCCCCTGCCCGGCTTCCTTCGCGCCGAACGGGCAGTTCGGGTCGGGATCCTCGACCAGCACGGTGTCGACCTCGGGCATGTCGAGCGAGGTCAGGCTCTTGTATTCGAGGAGCGACGGGATCTTGTGCACGAGCGCGCCGGAAAGCTTGGGCGGCAGGCGGCGGAACACCTGCTCTTCCATGAGCGCCTCGGACAGCCCCATGTAGACGCTGCCCTCGACCTGGCCGCGCGCGAGCACCGGGTTGATCGTCCTGCCGATGTCGTGCGCGATCCAGATCTTCGGCACCGTGACCCAGCCGGTGGCGGGATCGACCTCGGCTTCGACCACGCACGCGGTGTAGGAATACGCCGGCGACGGCCCCACGCCCGCGCCCTTGTAGCGCCCCGGCGCGCGCGGCGGCTTGTACGAGCCGACCGCGCCGAGGGTGCCGAACTTCTCCTCCGCCAGACCTGCGGCCTGCGCGAATGTCATTTCCTTGCTCTCGAAGAACACCTTGCCGTTCGCGAACGAGAGCCTTTCCGGGGAAACTTCGAGCTGCTCGGCCGCCGCTTCGGCGATCTGCAGCCTGATCTTGTTCGCGGCATCGATCGCGGCATTGCCCATCATCACGGTGACGCGGCTCGAGTACGAGCCGAGGTCGACCGGCGTCATGCCGGTGTCGCCGGTGACGCAGCGCACGTCGAACGGATCGATGCCGAGCACCTCGGCGACGATCGCCGCGAGCACGTCGTCGGAGCCCTGGCCGATCTCGGTCGCGCCGCAGAACGCGGTCACCTGCCCGCTGCGGTCGACGAGCAGCTGCACTCCCGACTGCGGCATCTTGTTCCAGTAGATCGGCAGCCCCGCGCCGCACAGGTACGCGCCGCACGCCAGGCCTAGCCCCCTGCCGGCAGGCATCTTGCGGAAGCGGTTGTTCCAGTCCGATCGTTCCACGACCTGCCGGATGCACTCCGCCAGCCCGATCGAGCCCACCTTGAGCCAGTTCGCAGTGAGGGAATTCGGCTTGAGGATGTTCTTCAGGCGCAGCTCGGCCGGATCCATGCCGAGTTGCTCTGCGATCCTGTCGAGCTGGATTTCCTGGCCGAAGCGCGGCTGCGGCGTGCCGTGGCCGCGCTTCGGGCCGCACGGCGGCTTGTTGGTGAAGACCCGCGCAGCCTCGAACTTGTAGCGCGGCAGCTCGTAGGTCGTCGTCTGCAGCGCGCCGGTGTAGAAAGTGCTCGCGGCGCCGTAGCCCCCGTAGCCGCCGCCGTCCACCAGCGTCTGCAGGTGCATGCCGGCGAGCCTGCCGTCCTTCGTCACGCCGGTGCGGAACTTCATGAGCACCGGATGGCGCCCGCGGTGCAGGTAGAACACTTCCTCGCGGTTCAGGCACACCTTGACCGGCCGGCCGAGCAGCATGGCAGCCTTGGCCACCACCATCTCGTGGTTGCAGATGTCGGTCTTGCCGCCGAAGCCGCCGCCATTCGGGGTTGCTATAACCCGTATCCCAGCAGGTGATAACTGCAAAACCCGAGCGAGAGCGCGGTGCACGTAGTGCGGCACCTGCGTCGAGGACCACAGCGTGAGCTTGCCTTCGCCGTCGACCGCCGCCACCGCCGCGTGCTGCTCGATCGGCAGGTGCGTATTGCCTTCGTAGAAGAACAGATCCTCGAAAACAAGATCGGAACGCTTGAAGGCGTCCTCGACGTCGCCGAACTCGAATGCCTGCAGGCGGTGGATGTTGCCGAGCTCGCTGTAGGCGTGGATGCGCGGCTCGGGGTTCGCCAGCGCTTCCTCGGGACTCGAAATGGTCTTCAGTGATCGATACTTGATCGAGATGAGATCGAGCGCCTCGGTCGCGGTCTGCTCGTCCTTCGCCACCACGGCCGCGACCGGATCGCCGACATAGCGCACGTGCTCGGGCGCGAGCGGGTATTCGTCCTGGCTCACCGGCAGGATGCCGAATGTGACCGGGAAGTCCTTCCCCGTGAGGACCAGGTGGACGCCCGGGTACGCCTTCGCTTTCTCGTCGTTTATGTTTTCTATCAAGGCATGGGGATGCGGGCTGCGAAGAAGCCTCATGTGCAGCATGCGCGGCAGCACGATGTCGTCGGCGAAGCGGGTCTGGCCGGTGACCTTGGCGCGGCCGTCGACGCGGCGGCGCGGCTTACCGAGCACTTTCATCGCTCATCCTCCTCGCCGCCTCTTCGATGGCTTCAAAAATCTGCTGGTAGCCGGTGCACCGGCACAGGTTTCCGGAAATGGCTTCCTTGATTCGTTCACGGCTGGGTTGCGGCTCCTTTTCCAGCAACGCCTTCGCGGTCATCAGGATCCCGGGCGTGCAGTAGCCGCACTGCGCCGCGCCGAGGTCGGCGAAGGCCGCTTGCAGGGGATGGAGCTCAGCGCCGCTCGCCAGGCCTTCGACCGTATCGACCGACTTGCCGGCGCATTCGACCGCGAGCACCAGGCACGAGAGCTTCGGCTCGCCGTCGATCAGCACCGCGCAGGCGCCGCACTCGCCGAGCTCGCAGCCGTGCTTGGTGCCCGTCAGCGCGAGGTCCTCGCGCAGCACCTCGAGCATCGTCTTGTACGGCGCGAACGACGCCTCGGCCGCCTCGCCGTTCACCGTGAGCTCGATCTGGACGTTGCGCCGCATTGTTTGGCCCCCAAACAAATCGGCGTCTACTGTACTGCAAAGCCCCGGTAGCGGGAAGGGTTGGCGCGGGATTAAGATTTGCGCTTTCCCGAGGAGAAGACCATGGCGCTACGCATCGGCGACCCCGCACCCAATTTCAAGGCCCAGACCACCCAGGGCGAGATCGACTTCCACCAGTGGATCGGCGAGAGCTGGGCGATCCTGTTCTCGCACCCGAAGGACTTCACCCCGGTGTGCACGACCGAGCTCGGCTACATGGCGCGCATCAAGCCCGAGTTCGACCGCCGCAACGCGAAGATCATCGCGCTGTCGGCCGACCCGGTCGAAGACCACAAGCGATGGGTGGGCGACATCGAGGAGACGCAGGGAGCGGCACCCAACTATCCGATCATCGGCGACTCGGAGCTCAAGGTGGCGAAGCTCTACGACATGCTGCCGGCCGAGGCGACGCCGGGCAAGCGCACGCCCGCCGACAACCAGACCGTGCGCACGGTGTTCGTGATCGGGCCGGACAAGAAAATCAAGCTGATGCTGTTCTACCCGATGACCACCGGCCGCAACTTCGACGAGATCCTGCGCGCGCTCGACTCGATGCAGCTCACGGCGAAGCACAAGGTGGCGACGCCGGCGCAATGGAAGCAGGGGCAGGACGTCATCATCGCCGGCTCGGTCAGCGACGAGGATGCGAAGAAGCTCTTCCCGCAGGGCTGGAAAGCGCCCAAGCCCTACCTGAGGATTACGCAGCTGCCGAAGTAACAATCGGTTACGACTCCGGCCGCGGTGCGGGTGTACGCTGAAGCGCATGCGTACCGCGGTGCTCGCGTTCCTGGTCGCGCTGGCTGGCTTTGTCGCCCCTGAGCCCGCGCACGCCCATCATCGGGTACACATCGGGGTTGGGTTTTCGTACGGCTATCCCTATTGGGGCCCTCCGTGGTGGGGGCCCTGGTACTACCCGCCGCCGTACTACTACTACCCCGCGCCGGCGGTCGTCGTGCCGGCGCAACCGACCACCTATATAGAGAAAGGCAGCGCGCCGGCCCCCGAGTCGTGGTGGTACTACTGCGACGCGTCGAAAGGCTACTACCCGTACGTGAAGGAGTGCCCGAGCGGCTGGCAGCGCGTGCCGCCCGCGCCGGCAAAATGAAAAGGCTCGCATTCGGGCTCGGCGCATTCCTGCTGTCGTCGTGCGCGGCCACCATGCCGGCCGGGCCGGGCGTGCTCGCGCTGCCGGGGACCGGAAAGAGCTTCGACCAGTTCCGCGCCGACGAGCAGGAGTGCCGCGGCCATGCCTACGCGCAGATCGGCGGCCAGGGCGCCGAGCAGGCGGCGCGCGACGCCGCGGGCAGGAGCGCGCTGATCGGCACCGCGATCGGCGCCGCGGCCGGCGGGCTCCTCGGCGGGGGCGAAGGCGCGGCGGTCGGCGCCGTGTTCGGGCTCGTAAGCGGCGCGGCCATCGGAAGCGACGCCGCCTACGCCGCGGCGGGCTCCCGGCAGCGGCGTTACGACCACGCCTTCATTCAGTGCATGTACCAGAAGGGCCACAAGGTGCCGGTGCCGGCCGGCGCGCGCTATCCCAACGCCGGCCAGCCGCAACCGGCGGTGCCGCCGCCCCCGCCCGGACAGCCGCCGTCCGAGGCTCCGCCCGACTACCGCCCGAAGTAATATCCCGGGATGCAGGAGCTGCGCAGCTACGTCGGCGGGCGCTGGGTAGCTGGAACCGGCGCGGCGCAAACGCTGCTCAATCCGACGACCGAAGAGCCGCTCGCGCGCGCGAGCAGCGAAGGCGTCGACCTCAAGTCCGCGCTTCACCACGCCCGCTCGGTCGGCGGGCCGGCGCTGCGCGCGCTGAGCTTCGCCGAGCGCGGCACCGCCCTCAAAGCCATCGCCGACGCGATTCAAGGCGAGCGCGAAGCGCTCCTCGATCTCGGCATCGCGAACGGCGGCAACACGCGCTCGGACGCCAAGTTCGACGTCGACGGAGCCATCGGAACTCTTCTTTCATACGTGGAGCTCGCATCGTCCCTTGGCCAAACCAAGTTCGTTGTCGACGGCGAAGGAATCCAGCTCGGGCGC
>DATIGR010000142.1:0-13243 GCA_035454645.1 Burkholderiales bacterium | reverse complement strand
CTTCATCGCGCGGCGCGGCGCATCCGGCTACCGCGAATTCAATTTCTCTCCCTCGGGCGAGTGGGCGGCCTACGAGTTCACGCGTTACCGCGACGGCGCGCCGCTCGCCGATCCGGCCCTGGCGCCGGGAATCGTGGTCCGGCAGCGACCGCACCGGCTGGAGCTCCAGGCTCGAATCCGGCTGCAGCTGGAGCATCCATTGCGGATCGGGCTTGCGGCCGTGATCGAGGAAAAGAGCGGAGCGCTTTCCTACTGGGCGCTCAGGCACGCGCCGGGCAAGCCGGATTTTCATCACCCGGACGCTTTCGCGCTCGAGCTCGATGGACTTCGGCATTGACCGCCTGCTGGAGGCGCCGGCGCGGCTGCGGCGGCTGGCCGGCCGGCGCGTCGCGCTGCTCGCCCATCCGGCCTCGGTCACGCGCGAGCTCGTGCATTCGCTCGACGCGCTCGCGGCCGCGGGCGTGAAGCTCACCGCCGCCTTCGGCCCGCAGCACGGGCTGCGCGGCGACAAGCAGGACAACCGGGTCGAGTCCGCCGACTTCAGCGACCCGGTGCACGGCATCCCGGTGTTCAGCCTGTACGGAGCGGTGCGCCGCCCGAGCGACGAGATGATGCAGGGCTTCGACGTGCTGCTCGTCGACCTGCAGGACCTGGGCTGCCGCGTCTACACCTTCCTCACCACGCTGCGCTACGCGCTCGAGGCGGCGGCGCGCCGCGGCAAGAGCGTCTGGGTGCTCGATCGCCCGAACCCGGCCGGCCGGCCGGTCGAAGGCCTGAAGCTGCGCTCGGGCTGGGAGAGCTTCGTCGGCGCCGGCGCGCTGCCGATGCGTCACGGCCTGACGCTCGGCGAGGCCGGAACCTGGTTCGTCCGCACGCTGAAGCTCGACGTGGACTACGAAGTGGTGGCGATGAAGGGCTGGAAGCCGAACGAGGGCTGGCCGCTCGGCAGCCGCGCCTGGGTGAACCCGAGCCCGAATGCGCCGAGTGTCTCGATGGCGCGCTGCTACCCGGGCACGGTGATGCTCGAAGGCACCACGCTGTCGGAGGGGCGCGGCACCACGCGGCCGCTCGAGATCCTGGGCGCGCCGGGCCTGGACTCGAGGCGCCTGGCCGAGAAGATGAATTCGCTCGCTCCCGCCTGGCTCCGCGGCTGCCGGCTGCGGCCCTGCTGGTTCGAGCCGACTTTTCACAAGCATGCGGGAAAGCTGTGCGCCGGGCTGCAGATCCACGCGGAAGCGCCGCACTACGCGCCGCGCGTCTTCAAGCCCTGGCGGCTGGTCGCGCTCGCCTTCAAGGCGCTGCGCACCCTCGCGCCGCGCTACGAGCTGTGGCGCGATTTTCCCTACGAGTACGACACGCGGCTCGCGATCGACGTGATCAGCGGCGGTGCGCTGCTGCGCCAGTGGGTCGACGATCCCGCCGCAACGCCGGGCGACCTGGACGCCGCGGCGCGCGCCGACGAGGAGGCCTGGCGCGAAGAGCGCGCGGCCGTGCTGTTGTATTAGGTCGCGACCGCGTCCAGGAGGCGCGGCATCGTCTGGTCGGCCCAGTATTCGGGATCGTCGTCGATCCTCGCATCGCCGCGCGCGCGCGTCGCGGCATCCACTCCCCGGCGCTCGCAGAAGTCGTGCCAGAACTGCTTGATCTCGTCGGCGCTGATATCGTCGGCGCGCCGGCCCTGTTTCCTGGTCATGGTTGCTCCCCGTCGGGGAAGGGTGAGGCCGCGCCGTCGAGCCAGGCACGGCCGTGGCGGTAGAGCCGCGCCACCGCCTCGCCCTTGAGCTGCGGCAGGTCGCGCTTCACCTTGAAGCCGAGCTTGGACTGCAGGTAGCCGAGGTGGCGGTAGCCTTCGGGAATCGAGCCGAGCAGGTCGGGGTCGAGCTTGATCGTGGCCGAGGGGTCGACCGGGTCCATGCGGTCCTTCTCGTAGATCGGCTGGCGGCGCACGATCTTCCACTCGCCCGCGCGCTTCTCGAAGAAGTCGTAGAACCGCCCGGTGCACACCACGTCGACCGGCTCGCCGTCGAGGCGGCCGCGCTGGCTGATCGTCATCTTGGTCTGGGCGATGGCGCGATGGCGGCTCACGTCCACGCTCGAGCCGCCGAGGAAGTGCAGGATGCTGACGCCTTTCTCGAACCCCGCCTTGCTCACGGCGATGAACTCGCGCGCCGGCCCCTGGAACCAGGTCGCGCTCATCCAGCCGTCGTCGTGCCACACGGTGGCGAAGCGCTCCCAGTCGCCGGCGTCGCGCCACAGCGCCCAGTTGTGGACGACCTCGAGGATCGCGAGCTGGTCCTGCGTCAATCGATCTTCGCTCCCGAGATCTTCACGATCTTCGCCCACTTCACGATCTCGTCGCGCAGGAACTTGTCGAACTGCTCGATCGACATCCCTATGGTCGTGGCGCCCTGCTTCGCCATCGTCTGCTTGACCTCGGCCGAGTCGAGGAGCTTGTTCACTTCGGCGTTCAGCTTTTCGAGCACCGGCCGCGGCGTCTTCGCCGGCGCCATCAGGCCGAGCCAGAGGCCGGACTCGTAGCCCGTTACGCCGGCTTCGCCGAGCGTCGGAAGGTCGGGCGTCACCGACGAGCGCTTCGTGCCCGTGGTGCCGAGCGCCTTCACCTTGCCCGCCTTCGCCTGCGCCGCCATGGTCGGCACCGCGTCGAACATCATCTGCACCTGCCCGCCCATGACCGCGGCGCGCGCCTGGTCGCTGCCCTTGTGCGGCACATGGACGATGTCGACCCCGGCCATGGATTTGAACAGCTCGCCGGCCATGTGGTAGGGCGTGCCGTTGCCCGAGGACGCGTAGTTGAGCGCACCGGGCTTCGATTTTGCGAGCGCGATGAACTCCTTGACCGAGCCTGCCGGCACCGAGGGGTGTACCACCATGAGCAGGTCGGAGTAGCTTACGCCGGTGATCGGCGCGAAGTCGCGCATCAGGTCGAACGGCTTCTTCGGGATGAGCGTCTCGTTCACCGTGTGCGTGTTCGACATCATGAGCAGCGTGTAGCCGTCGGGGTCGGACTTGGCGACGACGTCGGTGCCCACGATCGAGCCGCCTCCCGGGCGGTTCTCGACCACGACGCTCTGGCCGAGGCTCTCCTGCAGCTTCGCGCCGAGGTAGCGCGCGTACACGTCGGCCGAGCCGCCGACCCCGTAGGGCACGATGATCTTCACGGGCTTCGTCGGGTAAGCCTGCGACCAGGCGGCCGGTCCGGCCGAGACGAGCAGCAGTGCGAGCAGTGCGCGGATCATGTCTCCTCCTAATTAGAATACTTGTCCCCATGAGAATACTCGTCACCGGAGCGGCGGGCTACATCGGTTCCGCACTGGTGAAGGCGCTCGCGGGCCGCGAGGTGCTCGCCACCGACCAGTCGGCGCCGGCGCCGGTCATCGGCAACCTCGCCTACCCGCAATTCGCCCGCTCCCTGGTAACGCGCGATATCGAGGCCGTATTCCACCTCGCGTCGCTGGTCTCGGGCGGGGCCGAGCAGAGCTTCGAGCTCGGCACCAAGGTGAACCTGGACGCCACGCGCGACCTGCTCGAGGCCTGCCGTCTCGCGGGGCACTGCCCGAAGTTCATCTTCGCCTCCTCGGTCGCCGTCTACGGGGGAGTTTCCGAGGTCAACGACGAAACCCCGCCGGCGCCGCGCCTTTCCTACGGCGCGCAGAAGCTGGTGTGCGAGATCCTGATCGACGACTACACCCGCCGCGGCTATATCGACGGGCGCGCGCTGCGCCTGCCGGCGGTCCTGGTGCGTCCCGGCGGCCCGAACACCGCCGTGTCGGGCTGGTCGAGCGCGATCATCCGCGAGCCGCTCGCCGGCCGCGACTATGCCTGCCCGGTGAGCCCGGACACGCGCCTCGCCTGCATCTCGCTCGCGAAGGTCGTGCAGGGCTTTCTCCACGCGGAAAAAATTGCGGCCGATCGCCTGGGCGAGCGGCGCACTGTGCTGCTCAACGGCATCGGCGCGAGCGCCCGGGAGATGTGGGACGCAGTCAGACCCAGGGCGAGCGGCAACGTTCGCTTCGTCCCCGATCCGGCCATCCAGTCGGTGATGGATGGGGCGCCGAGGTCGACTTTTTCAAAGAGAAGTTTGGAATTGGGCTTTCCAGCCAGCGCAAGCATTCAGGAAATCATCCGTGAATACGAAGAAGCTGCCCTCGCGCATCACGGTTGAGGGGCTCGACCGCGCGCCGCACCGCGCGTTCCTGCGCGCCCTGGGCCTGACCGACATGGATCTGGAGAAGCCCTTCGTGGGGGTCGCGTCCACCGACGGCCGCGTGACGCCGTGCAATGCGCTGCTCGGCGAGTTCGCGCGCGCGGCGTGCGCCGCGGTGCGCGCGGCGGGCGGCGTGGCGTTCGACTTCGCCTGCGCATCGGTCGCCGACTCGATGTCGATGAACCACGGCGGCATGCGCTACTCGCTCGCGTCGCGCGAGATCATCGCCGACGGCGTCGAGGCGGTGGCGCGCGGCCACGCCTACGACGCGCTCGTCACCTTCGGCGGCTGCGACAAGACTCTGCCCGGGATGATGATGGCGATGGTGCGGCTCGACCTGCCCGCGGTGTTCGTGTACGGCGGCGCCGCGCTTCCCGGGACCTGGCGCGGCAGGGACGTCACGGTGCTCGACACCTACGAAGCCGTCGGCGCGGTGCTCGCCGGCGCCATGCCGAAGCGGGAGCTCGACGAGCTCGAGCAGGTCTGCCTGCCGACGCTCGGCTCCTGCCCCGGCCAGTTCACCGCCAACACCATGGCCATGGTGTCCGAGACTCTGGGCCTCGCGCTCCCCGGCTCGGCGACGCTGCCCGCGGTCGATTCACGTCGAAAAGAGCTGGCGCAGCGAGCCGGCGAAGCGGTCATGCGAATCCTCAAGGACCAAGGGCCGTTGCCGCGCGACCTGGTGACGAAGAAAAGCCTCGAAAACGCCGCCGCCGCGGTCGCCGCCACCGGCGGCTCGACCAACGCCGCGCTCCACCTTCCCGCGATCGCCCACGAGGCGGGGATTCGTTTCACGCTCGACGACTTCGCGCGCGTCGCGAAGCGCACGCCGCTCATCGCCGACATGAAGCCCGGCGGCCGCTTTCTCGCGAAGGACCTGCATGCGGTCGGCGGGGTATACGCGGTCTTGAAGGAGCTGTTGAGCCGCGGCGCCTTGCACGGCTCCTGCCTGACGCTCAATGGCAGCTCACTGGAGCACGATCTTCAAAAGCATCCCGGTGCCGACGGCGAGGTGGTGCGCAAGGAGCCGATCATGAAGAGCGGCGGGCTCGTGGTGCTCAAGGGAAATCTCGCGCCCGACGGCGCGCTGCTCAAGGTCGCGGGCCTGAAATCGCTCGTGTTCGAGGGGCCGGCGCGCGTGTTCGACTCGGAAGAAGCCTGCGCCGCGGTGGTGAGGCGAGGCAAATACAAGGAAGGCGAAGTGCTCGTCATCCGCTACGAAGGTCCGAAGGGCGGGCCGGGCATGCGCGAGATGCTCGGCGTGACGGCGCTGATCTACGGGCAGGGGATGGGCGAGAAGGTGGCGCTGCTCACGGACGGGCGCTTCTCGGGCGCGACGCGCGGGATGATGATCGGCTACGTCTCGCCCGAGGCGGCGGCCGGCGGGCCGCTCGCGCTGCTGCGCGACGGCGACCGGATCCGCATCGATGCGGCGGCGGGCAGGCTCGCGGTTCTCGCAGACCTGAAAAAAAGAAAGGCCAGGCCTCCCCGGCGGGTGGTGTCGGGAGTGCTCGAGAAGTACGCCGCGCTGGTGGGGCCGGCCAACCTCGGCGCGGTGACGCACCGCGGCGCTCGCCGTGGCGCTCGCTGACCTCGCCCAGATCGCGGGCGGGCTGATCGCGCTGTATTTCGGCGCCGACTGGCTGGTCGGCGCGGCGACCGCGCTCGCCCGCCGGCTGGGCGTCTCGCCGCTGCTCGTCGGGCTGACGGTCGTCGCGCTCGGCACGAGCCTGCCGGAGCTGTTCGTCGGCGTGCGCGCCGCGCTCGGCGGCCACGCGGGAATCTCGCTCGGCAACGTGGTCGGCGCCAACGCCCTCAACATCGGGCTGATCCTCGGGACGGCGGCGCTCGTGCGCCCGCTGGTGGTCGAGCTGCGCGTGCTGAAGTGGGATCTTCCCGCGATGCTGGTGGCCGCGCTCGCCATGACCGCGATGGCGGCGGACGGGGAAGTGGGGCGCCTGGAGGGCGCCGTGCTGCTCGCCGGCATGGCGGCGTATGTGGGGCTCAACGTCGTCCTGGCGCGGCGCGAGCGCAGCACGCGCGCGCTCGAGCGCTTCGAAGCCGGGGTCGAGCCGCCGGCCGCAGGCGCCTGGCGCGAAGCCGCGCGCGGCGCGGGCGGACTGGTGGCGCTCCTCGCCGGCGCGGAGCTGCTGATCGGCGGGGCGCTCGCGCTCGCCGCGGCTTTCGGCGCCTCGGAAGGAATCGTCGGCCTCACGGTGGTCGCCGCCGGCACGACGCTTCCCGAGCTCGTCACCGCGGTGGTGGCGGCGGCGCGCAAGCAGGGCGACATCGCGTTCGGCAATGTCATCGGCTCCAATATCGCCAATGCGCTCGCGGTGGTCGGAGCCTGCTCGTCGATCCGGCCGCTGCCCGCGGGCGACCTGGGATGGCAGGCCCTCGGCGGGATGCTGGCGCTGTCGCTGATCTCGGTGCCCGTGATGTGGCGCGGCTTTCGCGTCACGCGCGCCGAGGGCGCGCTGCTGATCGCCGGCTATCTCGCGTTCCTCGCGCTCAACGTCCGCGCCGCGTAGGCGCCTCACCTCATCAGGCTCGGCAGGTAGAGCGAGATCGCCGGGAAGGCGATGAGCAGCGCGAAGCGCACGCAGTCGGCGAGCATGAACGGCATCACGCCGCGGAACACGGTGCCGGTGGACACGCCCGGCAGCAGCGTCTTCAGGACGAAGAGATTCATGCCGACCGGCGGGCTGATCAGGCCGATCTCGACCACCACCACGATCAGGATGCCGAACCACACCGGGTCGTAGCCGAGGTGCACGATGATCGGGAAGAACACCGGCAGCGTGAGCAGCACCATCGAGAGCTCTTCCATCGCCGTGCCGAGCAGCACGTAGATTACGCAGATCGCCGCGACGACGGCGATCGGGTTCAGCTCGAACTGCGTCACGAACGCCTTGAGGTCCGCGGGCATGGTGGTGATGTTGATGAAATCGGCGAACATCAGGGCGCCGATCAGGATCATGAACAGCATCGCGCTGGTGCGCGCGCTCTCGACCAGCGCCGCGTACAGCGTCTTCCAGTCGAGCGCGCGCCGCCAGAGCGCGAACACCATCGCGCCGAACGCGCCCATGCCGGCGCCCTCGGTCGCGGTGAACAGGCCGCCGTAGATGCCGCCGATCACGAACAGGAACAGGAACGCCACCGCCCAGATCGGCCGCACCGCCTGCCAGCGCTCGCGCCAGCCCGAGCGCTCGCCGGGCGGCCCGGCGTTCGGGTCGCGCCAGGTGACGTAGCGCACCGTGAGGCACAGCAGCGTGGCGCCGAGGATCCCCGGCAGGACGCCGGCGGCGAACAGCATGCCGATGTTGGTCTCGGTGAACACCCCGTAGATCACCATGATGGTCGAGGGCGGGATCATGATGCCGAGGGTGCCGCCCGAGGCGATCGCGCCGGTGGCGAGGCGGTCGGAGTAGCCGAAGCGCTTCATCGACGGGTAGGCGACCTTGGCCATGGTCGCCGCGGTGGCGATGGAGGATCCGCAGATGGCGCTGAAGCCGGCGCACGCCACGATGGTCGCCATGGCGAGGCCGCCGCGCAGGTGGCCGATGAACGCGTACGCGGCGCGGAACAGCTCCTGCGACATCCCGGCGCGCGTGACGAAGTTGCCCATCAGGATGAAAAGCGGCACCACGGAGAGCGTGTAGTTGCGCCCGGTCTCGTAGATCTTGGTCTGGGCGATGGCGAAGGCCACGGTCCAGTTCCAGTCGCGCAAGTACGCGTAGCCGACGATGCCGACGATTCCCATGGCGAGCGCGATCGGGATGCGCAGGAACGCGAGCGCGAGCATCGCGGCGAGGCCGATCAGTCCTTCGGCCACTCGAACGCCTTGTAGAGATGGAGCACCCCGGTGAGGGCGATCATGGCCGCCATGAAATAGACGAACGGGCCGTACGCGATGCGCAGCACGTCGGTCGCGTCGCCGTACGACGAGACGCGCTCGGCGCGCAGCCACACGAGCCAGGTGAGGAGGAAGAACACCGCCGCGACGATGACATGCACCGCCCGCTTCATCACCGCGGTGATGCGCGCTCCGGCGATGCGGTCGATGAAGTCCATGGTGACGTGCTCGTCGGCGTGCGACACGAGCGGCAGCCCGGCGAAGATCAGCACCAGGAGCAGGAGCTCGGTGACCTCGAAGCCGCCGCGCAGCGGCCGGTTGAAGACGTAGCGCGCCACCACGTCGACGAACGTGAGGCTCATCATGCAAAACAGGATGATCGAGGCGGCGACGCCGAGAACGGCGTCGGCCCGCCTCTCCCAGAGATGCTCTTGCTTCGTAACGGCTATTTCTTCGCGGAGGCCGCGACTTTCTTCAGCTCAGCGCGGAACTCGGCGAGGATCGCCTTGGCGTTCACGCCCTTGGCGCTCGCCTGCTTGATCCAGTCGTCGATGATCGGCGCCGAGCGCTTGTGCACCTCGGCCCGCAGCGCCTTGTCCGCGTTGACGATCTTGACGCCGGACTTCTTCAGCGCTTCGAGGCCCTTCTGGTCGGCGGTGTCCCAGGAAATGCCGCAGGTGCGCGCGACGTGCTCGTAGCTGAGCTTCTCGATCGCCGCCTGGTCCTGCTTCGGCAGCTTGTCCCACTTGTCCTGGTTCATGAAGAACCCGAACGCCGAGCTGTACATCCCGCCGGGGAAGATCGTCGCCTGCTCGAGCACGGTGTCGAGCTTGAACGAGACCACCGACTCGAGCGGGAAGAACACGCCGTCGGCGACCCCGGACTTGAGCAGCTCGTAGGACTCCGGCGCCGGCTTGACGAAGGCGGAGGCGCCGATGATGTTGGCAACCTTCTCCGCGACCCCGCCGCCGGTGCGGATCTTCAGGCCCTTGATGTCGTTGATGCTCGCGACCGGCTTCTTGGTGAACATCTGGCCCGGCCCGTGGGTAAACACGCCGATCAGCTTGACGCCCTTGTACTCGCCGACCTTGTGGAAGTGCTTCCAGTGGATGCGCGAGTAGGCGATCGAGTTGACGAGCGAGGTGTCGCCCATCCCCGGCAGCTCGGGCATGAGCGGCATGGTGTGGCGCGCCGGCGTGTAGCTCGCGGTGACGTAGGAAAGGTCCACCAGCCCGTCGCGCACCGCGTCGAACGTTCCCGGCGGCGCCGACGGGTGCTTGGGCAGGACCTGGAACTTGACGCGTCCGCCGGTCGCCTTCTCGACTTCCGCGGTCCAGTTCGCCTGCCAGATGCTCAAGTGGTGCTGCGGCGAGACCCACGACGAATAAGTGAGCGTGGTTTGCGCTTGCGCCGGCGCGGAAACCGCCGCCGCGACGGCGAGCGCGATCATCGAAGTTCTGATCATGCGTTCCTCCTCCTTGAGGAGCCGTAATCATAAAATGTTTGTGTCGGTGCGTGTGCAAGATCGCCGGGCGCGTTGTGTTCCGATTTCGATTTGGGATACGATGCGCCTTCGCGTGCAAGGATCGAACGCCGGGGAGAGGGCATGCCACACGTGGTCACCAAATCCGATCTCGTCCAGGCTGCGGCAAAAGCGGGGAACCTCAGCAAGGTCGCCGCGAGCGAGGCGGTGAACGCCGTGTTCGAGGCGATCGTGGCGAACGTCGCCAGAGGCAAGCGCGTCACCGTGGTCGGGTTCGGCACGTTCCTGCCGCGCACCCGCAAGGCGCGCGCCGGGCGCAGCCCGGTCAACGGCAAGGAGATCAAGATCCACGCCAAGACCATCCCGGCTTTCGCCGCCGGCCAGGGATTCAAGGAAGCGGTCGACAAGAACTAGCGGTTGCGTTCGCAGCCCCTTGTTTTTTTGGGGATAGGCAAGCAGAATCCGCCTCGCCTCATGGACAAGCCGCTCATCCTTTCTCTGGACGCCCACGGCATCCCGCACCGCTGGATCAGCTGGCAGCAGGCGTGCTTCTACTACGCCAAGGACCTGGTGGCGTGGACGCTCGGCGAGGAGAAATTCACGTATTACGGCGGCGTCTGCCGCCGCACCGGCGAGCGCTCGAGCATCACCGCGCACTCCATCGTGGCGATCAAGGGCAAGGCGCTCGCCGCCCGGGGCTTCAACCAGGTCCCGCCGCTCAACAACCGGGAGCTGTTCCGCCGCGACCGGCACACGTGCGCGTACTGCGGCGGCGAGTTCAGCTATTTCCGCCTGACCCGCGACCACATCACGCCGCTGTCGCGCGGCGGCCGCGACACCTGGATGAACGTGGTCACGACCTGCCGGCAGTGCAACGGCCACAAGCGCAACCGCCTGCCGCAGGAATGCGGCCTGGAGCTGATGTACGCGCCCTACGTGCCGAACAAGGCCGAGTACCTCATTCTCACCAACCGGCGCATCCTCGCCGACCAGATGGAGTTCCTGAAGCAGCACGTGGCCAGCCATTCCCGGTTGGTGCTCGCCCCTGCGTAGTTTGGCAACTGAGTTTTGGCGTAACAGCGGCTTTCATCTTCTAGAGCGGGACGCGGCTGGAAAGCTGCAGGTCACCGACGACTTCCTGCGCGCCTATTACCTGCGGCCGGAGATCCACCCGGTGGAGGAGTCCGGGGAGGGCGAACGCCGGCTGCACTCGGCGCTCATGGAGGAACCCAGAAGGCCCCTGGAAGAGAAGGACCTTGCCGCGATCGAGGATGCGGACGCACGCGACAACTACCGCATCCTCCTCAGGTTCCGGCAGAAGCTGATCGATGCCGGCACCGTGGAGGGCTGCTACCTGAGCCTGTTCAGGGTGCCGATCGACGTGCCGCCGATGTTCGTCGACCAGCTCGCGCACGTGATCCTGCGCAACATCCTCGACGGCTGCGACGATGCGCTGCGGCTGCGCGCGGCGGAGCTCTTCTTTCGCAGCCAGAAGGCGACCATCCAGGACGGCCACGTGCTGCTCGCGGACCTCGAAACGGTCGAGATGCACGCGAGCGGCGACCGGTACGGCTCGATCGGCAGGCTGCTGGTCGAAGCACAAGGGGATGTCTTTCCGAAGGATCTGGATGTCCTGGACCGCGCCAATGCCGCGATCTACTGGGAGCGCGAGTCGCGCCACGACACGGTCATCAGCCTCACCTACGGGCGCGCCGCGCTGGATGCGCTTTGCCGCGTCATGGAAATGTGGATCGCGCACTTCCTCGAGCTGCGCGTTTCCATCAAGCCCCTGCGCAAGATCGACGAGCCGCGCTGGGCCTGGCACGTGGGGCTCGACGCCGAGTCGAGCGCGATCCTGAACGAGCTGTGGAGCGGCGGCGAGATCGAGCCGGGGCGCATGCGCAACATCCTCGCGGTCTTCGCCCTGCAGCTCGACGAGCCCGCCGCCGTGCGCGCCGCCGTGCGCGGCAGGACGGTCTACCTTGCGCTGTCGTCCGAGGACGGGGTGGTGAAGATGAAGCCGCAGAACCTCCTGACCAATCTTCCTCTGAATGAAGCCTGAATACTGGGACCGCGCGAAGCGCGCTCTCGCCCGGCGGGACCCCGTGATGGGCGCGATCATCCGCTCGCGCCCGAAAGTGTTCCTGATGCGCCGCGGCGAGCCGTTCCTCACCCTCGCGCGCGCGATCTGCGGCCAGCAGATCTCCGTCAAGGCCGCGCAAAGCGTTTGGGACAGGGTTTGCATCTGTCTTGATCAGAAGATCACCCCGCAGGCGGTTATTGCTCAGGACAGAAAAAAGCTGCGTGCCTGCGGCCTGTCGGACCGCAAGACCGAGTACATCGCCGAGCTCGCGCAGCACTTCGCCGACGGACGCATCCACGTGCATCGCTGGCCCGAGATGCCCGACGAAGCGATCGTTGCCGAGCTGGTCGAGGTGCGCGGCATCGGGCGCTGGACCGCCGAGATGTTCCTGATCTTCAACCTGCTGCGGCCCGACGTGTTTCCGCTCGACGATCTCGGGCTGCAGAAGGCGATCCGAATCTCCTATTTTCGAAAGAAATCCGTGTCCCTGCGGACCATGCGAAAGCTTGGTGAAAGCTGGCGGCCGTGGCGCTCGGTGGCCACCTGGTACCTTTGGCGCTCGCTCGATCCGCTCCCGGTAGAATACTGAGCAGGGGATGAAGACCACGTTCCTCGAATTCGAGCAGCCGATCGCGGAGCTCGAGACGCGCATCGAAGAGCTGCGCTTCGTGCAGGACGACTCGGCGGTCGACATCTCGGAAGAGATCCAGCGCCTCACCAAGCGCAGCCAGTCGCTCACCAAGGACATCTACGGCAAGCTCACGCCGTGGCAGGTGGCGCAGGTGGCGCGCCATCCGCAGCGGCCGTTCACGCTCGACTACGTCCAGGCGCTGTTCACCCACTTCGAGGAGCTGCACGGCGACCGCACGTTTTCCGACGACGCCTCGATCGTCGGCGGCCTCGCGCGCTTCCACGGCGCGCCCTGCGTGGTCCTCGGCCACCAGAAGGGACGCGACACCAAGGAGAAGATCGCGCGCAACTTCGGCATGCCCAAGCCCGAGGGCTACCGCAAGGCGCTGCGGCTGATGAAGCTCGCCGAGAAGTTCGGCCTGCCGGTGTTCACCTTCGTCGACACGCCGGGCGCCTACCCCGGGATCGACGCCGAGGAGCGCGGCCAGTCGGAGGCGATCGGCAGGAACCTGTTCGAGATGGCGCGCCTGCGCGCGCCGATCATCGTCTCCATCATCGGCGAAGGCGGCTCGGGCGGCGCGCTCGCGATCGCGGTCGGCGACGTCATCCTGATGATGCAGTACGCCACCTACTCGGTGATCTCGCCCGAGGGCTGCGCCTCGATCCTCTGGCGCAGCGCCGACATGGCGCCCGACGCCGCCGAGGCGCTCGGCATCACCGCGAGCCGGCTGAAGACGCTCGGGCTCGTCGACAAGATCGTTCCCGAGCCGCTCGGCGGCGCGCACCGCGATCCGCCGACGGCGATGCAGGCGCTGAAGAAGGCGCTCGCCGAGGCGCTCAAGCAGCTGCAGGAGAAAAAGCCCAAGGAGCTTGTCGAGGAGCGCCTGGAGCGCCTGATGTCGTATGGCCGCTTCAAGGAAACTGCGGAACGCTGATACCGCGCCGCTCGCGCGCCTGCGCGGCAAG
>DATIGR010000141.1:0-3817 GCA_035454645.1 Burkholderiales bacterium | reverse complement strand
GGTCGCCCTCGCCGATCCGCTGCGCGCCTTCCTGCAGCACGCCGATCGGGCGCACCATGTTGCGCGCGAGCCAGAGCGCGGCGAGCGCGGAGAACACCAGGCCGGCGACGATCAGCGCGACGGTGCGCCAGATCGTGGCGTCGAGCGCCGCGTACATCTCGCTTGCCGGCTGCTCGACGAACACCTTCCAGCCGAGCGCGCTCCAGGGCTTGCCCTGCGCCGCGGCTTCGCGTCCCGGCTCGATCGGCGCGTACGCGGTGAGCACTTCCTGTCCCGAGAGATCCTTCGCGAGCATGGCGTACGACTCGTCGGCGCCGGGGGCGAACGCGGCCTTCACCTGCTCGAGGCTGGAGAGATTCGTCTTGCGCAGCACCAAGCCGATGTCCGGGTCGGCGATCAGGTGGCCGGTCGAGTCCACCACGTAGGCCTTGCCCTTCTGGCCGATCCGGATGCGCGTGACGACGTCCCAGATGAACTTGAGGTTCACCTCGGCCACGGTGACCGGGCCCGACTCGCCGCCCGAGCGCACCGCGATCGACATGTAGGGCTCGGTCTCCTTGCGGAAGTACACCGGCCCGAACCAGGTCTGGCCGGGGCGCGCGTTCCTGAACGCCGGCTCCTGCGAGCGGTCCTCGTTGCCGCCCGCGGTGTCCATCTTGAGCCGCGACACCGCGAGCTGCTCGCGCCCCTTGGCGTCGATCTGCGCGATGTCGGTCACCGCCGGCACCACGCGCAGGAGCTTGAGGAACTCGATGCGCCGCTGCTCGAGGCCCTCGGCGCCGAGCTGCGGCAGCGCGGCGAACGCGAGCTGCTGCTCGATCTGGCTCACGAACTGCTCGATGCGCGCCGCGGCGCCCGCCGCTTTCTCGCGCTGCAGGCTCGCGAGCGCTTCCTTGTTCTCCTGGTAGGCGAAATAGAGGCTGATGCCGCCCGAGATGAGCAGCGCGCCGCACACCAGGCCGAGGACCAGCAGGAAGTACTTGCGGAAGAGCTGGCCGCGGTACACCCGGCCGGCCGCGGCCGGCGCGGTAGCCGGGGGGTGCTTCCCGACGATGGGCTCCACGGGTTTCAGGCCCGTTCCTCCAGACGGATCACTTTATCACCTCGTCCGCGAGGACCATTACCGAGTGCGGAATCTGCAACCCGAGGGCGCTCGCGGTCTTCAGGTTGAGGACCAGCTCGAAGCGCGTCGGCTGCTCCACAGGCAGCTCGGCCGTCTTCGCGCCGCGCAGCAACCGTGCTACGAAGCTCGCGCCGCGGCGGTAGAGCTGCGCCAGGTCGGCGGAGTAGGACATGAGCGCGCCCGCTTCGACGAAGCCGCGGTAGCTCGAGAAGCAGGGCACGCGCCGCTTCAACGCCTCGTCGGCGAGGATCTTGCGGTAGGTGACGATGCGCGCGTCGGGCACGACGAACAGCGCGTCCGGGCGCTCGCGCCCCAGCCGCTCGAGCGCCGCCTGCAGCTGCTCGACGCCCCCGACGGGGTAGTCGTCGAGCCGCAGGCCCAGGTGGCCCGCCGCTTCGGCCGCGAGCGGGCGCTGCTCCGCGGCCGCCTCGTCCGACGGGTTCCAGAGAACCGCGACGCGGCCGGCGGCGGGCAGCGTCTCCTTGAGGAGCTGGAAGCGCTTGGAGAGCGTCTCGAACGCGAGCCAGGTCACCCCGGTCACGTTCGCTTCGGGACGCGCGAAGTTGGCGACCAGCTTCACGCGCTGCGCATCCGCGATGCCGACGAATACGACCGGGATGCGGGTCGTCGCCCTGGCCGCCGCGAGCGCCGCGGGCGTCGCGGTCGCGACGATCACTTCCACCTTCTCGCGCACCAGCCCCTGCGCGAGCGCGGGCAGCCTCTCGCGCCTGCCTTCCGCCGAGCGGTACTCGATGCGCAGGTTCTTTCCGTCGACGTAGCCCAGGCTGCGCAGCTCGTCGAGAAACGCGGCGCGCTCGGGCGAGGGCGCATCGGTGAGCGGCGCGAGCAGCAGGTAGCCGATCCGGTGGGTCTTCGCCCGCTGCGCGCGGGCCGCGAGCGGCAGCGCGAGCGCCGCGGCGACGAACGCCCGGCGCGAGGTCACTGGATCACCTCGTCGGCGGCGAGCAGCAGACGCTCCGGCACCTTCAGGTCCAAGGCGCTCGCGGTTTTCGCGTTGATCACGAGCTGGAACTTTACCGGCTGCTCCACCGGCAGCTCGCCGGGCTTCGCGCCCTTGAGGATCCGGTCGACGTAGATCGCGGTGCGCCGGTAGTGGTCGACGAACTCGCGATAGCCGTACATCACCGGCAGCCTGGCCTTCTCGGCGAGAGCCACGAAGCGCTTGCGATGGCTCCACAACACCGGATCGTCGAACACCAGGGCAGCGTCCGCCTTCATGGCGCGCGCCGCTTCGAAAGCGCGCTCGATGTCATCGGGTCCCTTGGCGTCGAGCGGCGCGAGCTCGAGCCCGCGGGTCGCCGTTCCAGATGCGCTGTTCCAGCCGGAAAGTCCGTCCCGGCACGTGTCCGAGCCCGCGCAGTCCTTCGGTCAGGTTCGCCTCGCGCGCGCCCGAGCTTGCGGCGGGCCCGGAGTTAACGAGCGCAATCAGCGCCTGCCGCTGGGCGCGCGCCGGCGTGCCCAAAAACGTTCCGGCGGCCCAACCGGCGATCCCGAAGAGCAGCGCGCGGCGCTTCACACCAGCACCCGGGAGAGCCAAGCGATGCGAGGCCGCGCGGGGCCCCGCGCGCCCTGCGCCGCAGCAAACGACGATGCCCGGCCTGCAGCCAGGGCGGCTAGCAGCCGGCGCCGGTTCGAGTTCGTGAGACTTCTCCTCCCCAGAAAACGAAAGCCCCGCTCAGCGGGGCAGTATGGTCCTCCCTCGGAACTTTAGGAATTTATTCTTCTTGTCCACCCCGGCGGCATTCCTGCTTATTCGGAGGTGTTCTCGGCGGCTGCAGCCACGTAGAGCTCGGAGGACGGCGCCGGGATTGCGAGGTCGGCCATCGAGAGTGCTGCGGCAACGAGGATCACGAAGGTCGGGATCATCAGGACCAGGAACTGGAGGTGCTCGGTCTTGTTCATGGTGCGGCTCCTCGTAGCAGATGGCGCTTAGAGTAGGCTTGCGCCCGGGACACGTCAGCGAAGCACGGCGCCGCCTTGTGGTGATCTATTCACCTCCGGGTCTTGTCCCGCCGGTTGTGCGACCGCACAATGGCCGATAAGTCACTGGGAGAGCGATGAAAGACCGGACGACGGAGGTGCTGCCCCAGACGCTGCTGGACCAGATAGCGGCGGTGGCCACCGTGCGCGCGTTTCCCAAGCGCGCCATCATCGTCACCGAGGGCGACGAGACCGACTCGCTCTACGTGGTGCTCTCCGGCAAGGCGCGCGTCTTCGTCGCCGACGACAAGGGCCGCGAAGTGCAGCTCAACCAGATCGGCCCCGGCGAGTACTTCGGCGAGGTGACCCTCGACGGCGGCCCGCGCTCGGCGTCGGTGATGGCGCTCGAGGACTGCCGCTGCGCGATCGTGAAGCGCGCCGAGTTCACGCCTTTCCTCGAGCAGCACCCGGAGCTCGCGCTGCACATCGTGCGCAAGCTCGCGCACCGCGTGCGCGAGCTGACCGAGAACGTGAGGAGCCTCGCGCTCATGGACGTCTACGGGCGCGTGGCGCGCCTGCTTCTCGAGCTCGCGGAGGAGAAGGACGGCAAGCTCGTGATCGGCGAAGCGCTCACTCACCGGGACATCGCGGCGCGCGTCGGCGCCTCGCGCGAGATGATCAGCCGCATCTTCTCCGACCTCTCCGAGGGCGGCTACGTGCGCAAGGAAGACGGCCACCTCGTCATCGCGCGCA
>DATIGR010000140.1:0-8813 GCA_035454645.1 Burkholderiales bacterium | reverse complement strand
CCCTTCTCGCCGTCGGGCACCGGCTTTCCGGTTCTCTCGTGCAGCAGCCGCACGTCGTAGCCGTAGCAAGGAAAGCTGGGCGAGCCCATCTTGAGCTTCGCCTTCTCCACGCCGGGATGCGCCGAGAGCAGCGGCCAGCCGGTCTCGGTCTGCCAGTAATGATCGACCACCGGCCGGCCGAGCGATTCGGTGATCCACACGTGCGTCGGCTCGTCGAGCGGCTCGCCGGCGAGGAACAGATGCTTGAGCGACGACACGTCGTACTTCTTGAGGTACGCCGGGTCGTGCTTCTTCAGCACGCGGATCGCGGTCGGCGCCGAGAACATCACCGCCACCTTGTGGTCCTGCACGATCTTCCACCAGATCCCGGCATCGGGCCGGATCGGCACGCCTTCGTACATGATCGTCGTCATGCCGACGATGAGCGGCGCGTAGATGATGTAGGAGTGCCCCACCACCCAGCCGATGTCCGAGGTGGTGAACATGGTCTCGCCGGCCTCGCCGCAGTACAGGTGCTTCATCGACGCGGCGAGCGCGACGGCATGCCCGCCGACGTCGCGCTGCACGCCCTTGGGACGGCCGGTGGTGCCCGAGGTATACAGGATGTAGGAGGGCTCGTTCGCTTCCAGCCATGCGCACTCGACCTTCGCATTCTGGTTTTGCTGTTTGAGCTCATTCCATTCCAGGTCCCGACCCGCGACGAGCGGCATGTTCGGGTCCAGCCCCCGTCTGAAGATCAGGACCTTGCGCGGCGGATGCTTGGCCAGCTTGAGCGACTCGTCGACGAACGACTTGTAGAGCACCGCCTTGCCCATGCGGCTGCCGCCGTCGGCGGTGATCATCAGCGCCGGGCGGGCGTCGTCGATGCGCGCCGCAAGGCTGTGGGCGGCGAAGCCGCCGAACACCACCGAGTGGATCGCGCCGAGGCGCGCGCAGGCGAGGATCGCGAACGCCGCCTCGGGGATCATCGGCATGTAGATGATGACGCGGTCGCCCTTCTTCACGCCGAGCGATAGCATCATCGCCGCCACCCGGTTCACCTCGGCATGCAGCTCCTGGTAGGTAAAGCTCTTGCTCTGATCGACCTCGGTAGAAATCCAGACCAGCGCCTTCTGCTGGCCGCGGCTCGCGAGGTGGCGGTCGATCGCGTTGTAGCAGAGGTTGGTTTCGCCGCCGACGAACCAGCGCGCAAACGGCGGCCTCGAATAATCAAGCACTTGGGAGAACGGTCGCTGCCACGTGACGAGCTTCGCCTCCTCGGCCCAAAAACGCTCGCGCTCCTCGATCGAGCGCCGGTGGAATTCCCGGTACGTGGCCATCCCGCTGTCCTCCTTGGGGCTTGCTGCGTAATGGTACTAAGCTTTGCACTGGCCACGGAGACCGGGTTCGTAGGAGAAGGAGGTGGCCTTACTGCGCTTGATACTCCAGCGCGACCGGGTAGTGGTCGCGCTGTCCCTGGCGGCCGTCGTGGCGCTCGCCTGGCGCTGGCTCGTGCCGCACGCCGGGATGGAGATGGAGCCGGACTTCGGCTTCCTCGCCGCGATGTGGTGGATCATGATGATCGCGATGATGCTGCCGAGCGCGGCGCCCATGATCCTGCTCTTCGGCGCGGCTTCGGGGCGGCAGAACGCGCGCGACCCGGACCTCACGGCGGCGCTTTTCGCGGCGGCCTACCTCGCCGTCTGGGGCGTATTCAGCCTGGCCGCCGCGGCGTTGCAGTGGTGGATCGAGACGCGCATCGAGCCGGTGATGGCCGAGGGGCTGTCGAGCCGCTGGCCGAGCGCCGCGCTGCTGCTCGGCGCGGGTGTCTATCAGCTCACGCCGCTCAAGGATGCCTGCCTGCGCCAGTGCCAGTCGCCGCTCGCCTTCCTGATGGGCCGGTGGCGTCCGGGATGGCGCGGCGCCTTCGTCATGGGTGCGCAGCACGGCGCCTACTGCGTCGGCTGCTGCTGGATGCTGATGGCGCTGCTTTTCGTCGGCGGGGTGATGAACCTGTGGTGGGTGATCGGCATCGCCTCGTACGTGTTCCTCGAAAAGGTGGTGCCCGCCGGACCGCGGCTCAGCCGGGCGCTGGGCGCGGCGTTGATTCTCGGCGCGATCGCCCTCGCCGTAGCGCTACTCTTCAGTCACACGTGAAGGAGAAAGCATGACCTGGAACATCAAAGGCACGATGATCGAGTTCTGCAGCTGCCGGGTGCTTTGCCCGTGCTGGCTCGGCCCGGAAACCAAGCCGGATCAGAGCTGGTGCTCCGGCGCCATCGCCTACGACATCAGCGAGGGCAGCGTGGAGGGCGTCAACGTCGCCGGCTGCAGAGCCGTGTTCGCCGCCGAGTGGCCCGGAAATTTCTTCGGCGGCAAAGGCAAGGCGCGCCTGTACCTCGACTCGGGCGCGAGCGCAGACCAGCGCCGCGTGCTCGAAGCGGTGTTCTCGGGCAAGAAGGGCGGGCTGTTCGAGGGCTTGCTGGGCGCGGTCGTCTCGAGCTGGCTGCCGGCGAAGACCGTGCCGATCGCGATCCGGCGCGGCGACACGCTCGCGGTCTCGGTCGGCGATGTCGGCAAGGCGACGCTCGCCACGTTTCGCGATCAGGCCGGCAAGGCCGCCAGCGTGCAGGGCACCGCGGCGCAGGGAGCGTTCCAGAGCGCGAGCATGCAGATCGCCGGGTGCAAGGAAACGCGGTGGGCCGATCCCGACATGCGGGCGTGGCAAGGCGACTCGGCCACGGTTCACCAGGTGAGCTGGAGCGGCTAGCTCAATCCCTTTACGAGGCGGCTGAGGCGCTCGGCGAGGTCGGCGGCGGCCGGCCCGAGCCGGGCGCGGTCCACCCGCTCCAGGACCCGCAGCGCGGACTCCAGCTCGGCCGGCAGGGCGCCCGCCGGCTTCGCCGGGATCGGCGGCGCCTGCTGTTTGTGCAGCCGCACAAGCGCGACGCGCATCAGCTCCTCGATCGAGCCCACGGCGTCGACCGCAAGCGAAGCGATGCCGAAGCTTGCCGCGAACTTGAGCGGCCGGTCGTGGTAGGTGACCCTGGCCGCAGCGAGCTCGCGGTGCAGGCGCTGCGCAAGGCCCGCCATCTGCGCCGCGCCGGTCGCGGCGGCGAGCACCATGAAGGTCGCCGGCGCGGTGCGCGCGACCGAGTCCTCGACGCGGACCTTGCTCATCAGGAGCTTGCCGACGCGCGCGAGCACCACGTCGGCGACGTCCTTGCCGGCGGCGAGCGCGATCTCGTCGTAGCTGTCGAGGCGCAGCGCCATCACCGAGAGCTCGCTGCCGTGCCGGCGCGCATAGGCGAAATGCTTGCGGCCCTCGGTCACGAGGTAGTGCGGGGTCAGCGTGCCGGTGAGCGCGTCGTGCGTCGCCTGCTCGGCTGCGCGCACCAGGCGCAGCACGTTGTCCAGGCGCGCCAGCACTTCGGGCGGATCGGCCGTCTTGCCGATGAAGTCGTTGGCGCCGAGCTGGCGCGCGCGCTGCTTCGCCTCGAGGTCCTCGTTGCTCGAGATGACGACCACCGGGAGCGCCCGGATGCGGGCATCGTCCGAGCCGCGGATACGCGCGAGCAGGCCGAAGCCGTTGAGCCGCGGCATGTCGAGGTCGGTGAACACCATGACGATCGACGGGTCGGTCTCGACCGCTTCCCAGGCCGATTCGCCGTCGCCCTCCTCGCGCACGCCGAACGAGGCCTTCAGGATGGCGGCGAAGGTCGTGCGGACGAACTTCGAATCGTCGGCCACCAGCACGCGCTTCTCGCGCAGGTCGGTCGCCGGCGGCACGCTAGGGGATCACTCCTCGAGATCCACCACCACGCGCCGCGTCACCTTGGCGTTGATGTAGTCGTCGAACACCGAGGGCAGCCGGCTGAACGGCACGGTGCGCGCCATCTCCTTCAGGAGCGGCGGCTTCATGTCCGTGGCGAGGCGGCGCCAGACCGTCGCGCGCACGTCGTTCGAGCTCTCGCCGGAATTGATCCCGAGGAGCCTCGCGCCGCGCAGGATGAACGGCATCACCGTGGTGTTGAGGCTGGGGCTCGCGGCCAGGCCGACCGAGGCGATGACGCCGTTGTCCTTCATGGTGCTGCATAGCCACGCCAGCACCTCGCCGCCGAGGTTGTCGACCGCGCCCGCCCAGGTCGACTTGTCGAGGGGCTTGATCTTCTCCAGATTCAAGGACTGGCGAAGCAGGATCTCCCTGGCGCCCAGCTTCTTCAGCCACTGCGATTCGCTTTCCTTTGCGGTGAGCGCGACCACGTGGTACCCGAGCCGCGCGAGCGCCGCGATCGCGATCGAGCCGACGCCGCCGGTCGCGCCGTCGACCAGGACCGGCCCGCCCGCCGGCTCGAGTCCCTCGTGCTCCATGCGCACGACCGCGATCCCGGCGGTGTAGCCCGCGGTGCCGAAGGCCATCGCTTCCCACAGCGACATGCCCTTCGGCAGCTTGGTCAGCCAGGGCGCCGGCACGCGCGCATACTGGGCATAGCCGCCGTGATGCGAAACGCCGAGGTCGAAGCCGATCGCGAGGACCGCGTCGCCTTTCGCAAACTCCGGGTTGCTCGACGACACCACCGTGCCGGAGAAGTCGATGCCGCCGACGCAGCTTTGCCGGCGCAGGATCCTGCCCTTGCCGGTCGCGGCGAGCGCATCCTTGTAGTTGACATCCGAATAGGCGACGCGCACGACGACGTCGCCGGGATCGAGCTCGTCGAGCGTCATGTCCACGAACTCGGCGCGGATCTTCTTATCCGCGGTCTCGGTGAGCTTGTAAGCCTTGAAGCGTTCCATGCTCGTTTCCCTTCTACTCCGGTTTTATGCCAGCTTCCTTGACCACGCGGGTCCACTTTTCGGTCTCGCGCGTGACAAAAGCCGCGAACTCCTGCGGGTTCATGCGCACGACCTCCGCGCCCTCGAGCTCGAAGCGCTTGCGCGTCTCGGGCAAGTCGAGGATCGCGCTGAGCTCCTGGTACAGCCGCCCGCGCACCGGCGCCGGCGTTCCGGCGGGCGCAAGAATCCCCCACCAGTTGTTCACCTCGAAGCCCGGAACGCCCGCTTCCGCGATCGTCGGCACATCGGGCAGCGCGGCCGCGCGCTTCGCGCTGCTTACGCCGAGCGCCTTGAGCTTGCCGGAGCGCACGTGCGGCATCATCTGCACCAGGCTCCCCAGGTTCATCTGCACCTGGCCGGCGATCACGTCGGTGAGCGCCGGACCGCCGCCCTTGTACTGCACGATGACGAAATTCGTCTTCGACTGCAGGCGCAAGAGCTCGGTCGCCATGTGCTGGAAGCTGCCGATGCCGGCGGCGGCGGCATTGAGCTCGCCGGGCTTCTGTCTCAGGAGATTCAGGAGATCCCCTACCGAGCTCGCGGGCGACGCTGCGGGCACGACGAGCAGCGCCGGCCCGCTGCCGAGCATCGCCACGGGCTCGAAGGACTTGATCGCGTCCGGGGGCAGCCGGTTGAAGGCGATGCTCGTCGGAAACGCGGTCGAGATGAGGAGCAGGGTGTAGCCGTCGGGCGCGGCTTTCGCCGCCTCGTGGGTGCCGATGATGCTGCCGGCGCCGCCGCGGTTGTCGATCACCACGCTCTGGCCGAGCCGCCCGGCGAGCTGCTGGCCGATCGAGCGGCCGACGACGTCGTTCGAGCCCCCCGGCGGGAACGGGATGATCAGGCGCACGGGCTTCGCCGGATAGGACTGGGCGAATCCGAGCCCGGAAAGGAGAGCGAGCAGAACTGCGAGCAGGGTTTTCATGCCGCCAATGCTACCCGCCTGGCCGGCAGCAGGCGGTACTCGGCCGACTGCATTTCATGCAGCCGGCTCACGGTGCGCTGGAAGTCGGCCGAGTTCTGACCTTCGACGAACAGCTCCTCGGGCGGCGCCTCGGCCGACACGACGAGCTTGACGCGCTCGTCGTAGAGCACGTCGACGAGCCAGGTGAAGCGCCGCGCGGCATCCGATTGCTTGGCCGACATGCGCGGCGCCCCGGAGAGCATGACGGTGTGGAAGCGCTTCGCGAGATCGACGTAGTCGGCGTAGGAGCGCGGTCCGCCGCACAGGGTGTGGAAATCGAACCACACCACGCCGCCCGCGCGCTTGCGGTAGGGAATGGTGCGTCCCTCGACGTCGAGCGGGTGCCACTCCTCCTGGACGTCCTTGATCTCCTCGAAGATCGCCGCGAGCGGCGCGTCGCCGAGGTGGTAGACCTGGACCTGCTCCATCTTGACCCGCCGGTAATCGGTGCCGCCGTCCACGCACACCACGTCCAGCCGGCTCTTGACCAGCTCGATCGCGGGAAGGAAGCGCTCGCGCTGCAGGCCGCCGGGGTAGAGCTGGTCGGGGTGGTAGTTGGACGTCATGACGAACTGCACGCCGCGCTCCGTTACCTGCTCGAGGAAGCGCCCGAGGATCATCGCGTCGGCGATGTCGGAAACGTGGAACTCGTCGAAGCACACCAGCCGGTGTCGCCGCGCGGTGCGCGCCGCCACTTCGGCGATCGGGTCCGCGCAGCCCTTCAGCTCGTCGAGCTCGCGGTGGATCTCGCGCATGAAGTGGTGGAAATGCACCCGGCGCTTGCGCGCGAGCGGCACGCACAGGTAGAAGGCGTCCATCAGGAAGCTCTTGCCGCGCCCGACCGGGCCCCACAGGTACACGCCCTTCGGCAGCGGCGGCTTGACCAGCAGCCGCCTGAGCGCGCTCGAGCGGCGCTTCTTGTAGGCGCTCCATTCCTCGTGCAGGCGCTGCAGCCGCTCGACCGCGCGCCACTGCGACGAGTCGGAGACGAAGCCGCGCCGCGCGAGGTTCTGCCGGTAAAAGGAAGCTACATCCTGGCTCAAATGTTGAGCGAGCGCTTGTCCACCCCGAGCGCGGCGTCCTTGAGCGCCTCGGAGAGCGACGGATGGGCGTGGATGATCATGCCGATGTCCTCGGCCGAGCCGCGGAACTCCATCGCCACCACCGCCTCGGCGATCAGCTCGGAAGCGAGCGGGCCGATGATGTGCACGCCGAGAATCTGATCCGATCCCGATTCTGAAATGATTTTCACGAACCCGCTGGTATCGCCGAGGGCCCGCGCGCGGGCGTTGGCGGAGAACGGGAAAACCCCGGCCCGGTATTCCACCCCCTGCGCCTTGAGCTGCTGCTCGGTCTTGCCCACCCAGGCGATCTCGGGGGAGGTATAGATCACCCAGGGCACGGTGTTGAGGTCGAAGTGCGGCTTCTGGCCGGCGATGCGCTCGGCCACCGTCACGCCCTCCTCCTCGGCCTTGTGCGCGAGCATCGGCCCGCGCACGACGTCGCCGATCGCCCAGACGTTTTGCAGGCTGGTGCGGCAGTCGTCGTCCACCTCGATGAAGCCGCGCTCGTCGAGCTTCAGGCCGACCCCGGCGGCGTTCAGCCCCTCGGTATTGGGCACCCGGCCGATCGAAACGACGAGCCGGTCGCACTCCAATGATTTGCTTGAATTGTCAGATGCAGTGTATTGAACTGTAACGGTTTTCCTCTTCTCGACTTTGGTGATCTTGACCCCGAGCTCGATCTTGAGGCCTTGCTTCGCGAAAAGCTTCGCGGCCTCCTTCGCCACCTGCTCGTCCGCCACGCCCAGGAAGGTCGGCAAGGCTTCGAGGAGGGTGACTTCGGCACCGAGCCGGCGCCAAACGCTGCCCATTTCCAGCCCGATTACCCCGGCCCCTACGACCCCCAGGCGCTTCGGCACATCGGGGATGGCGAGCGCGCCGGTATTGCTGAGGATGAGCTTCTCGTCGAAGTCCGCACCGGGCAACGCCCGCGGATTGGACCCGGTGGCGACGATGATGTGTTTTGTCTGCAGGGTCTCCCCGTTGACGATCACCTCGGACGGGGATTTTCCAAAGGCCCCTCGCCCATGGAAGAAGGTGATCTTGTTCTTCTTGAAGAGGTAGACGATACCGTCGTTGTTCGCCTTCACCACCTTGTCCTTGCGCTTGAGCATCTGCGCGAGGTCGAGCTCGAGGCCCTTCACCTTCACGCCGTGCTCGGCGAACCGGTGGCCGGCGAGCTCGTAGTTCTCGGAGGACTGGAGCAGCGCCTTCGAGGGAATGCAGCCGACGTTGGTGCAGGTGCCGCCGAGCGCGGGCTTGCCGTCGGCGCCCTTCCACTGGTCGATGCAGGCGGTGCTCAAGCCGAGCTGGGCGGCGCGGATCGCGGCGATGTAGCCGCCCGGGCCGCCGCCGATGACTACGACGTCGAAGGCCTTCATATCTCGAGGATCAGGCGAGCCGGGTCCTCCAGCGCCTCCTTGATGCCGACCAGGAACAGGACGGCTTCGCGGCCGTCGATGATGCGGTGATCGTAGGACAGCGCGAGGTAGTTGATCGGCCTGACTACAATTTGCCCGTTCTCGACCACGGCGCGGTCCTTGGTGAGGTGCACGCCGAGGATCGCCGACTGCGGCGGGTTGATGATCGGGGTGGAGAGCATCGAGCCGAACACCCCGCCGTTCGAGATCGAGAACGTGCCGCCGGTCAGCTCCTCGATCGCGAGCTTGCCGTCCTGGGCGCGCTTGCCGAAATCGCCGATCTTCTTCTCGATCTCGGCGAAGCTCATGCGGTCGGCGTCGCGCAGGATCGGCACCACCAGGCCGCGCGGGCTGCCCACCGCGACGCCGATGTCGAAGTAGCCGTGGTACACGATGTCGGTGCCGTCGACGGAGGCGTTGACCACCGGGAAGCGCTTGAGCGCGTGCACCGCGGCCTTGACGAAGAACGACATGAAGCCCAGCCGCGTGCCGTGCTCCTTCTCGAAGCGCTCCTGGTAGCGCTTGCGCATCTCGATCACCGGCGCCATGTTCACT
>DATIGR010000139.1:0-6018 GCA_035454645.1 Burkholderiales bacterium | reverse complement strand
ACCGGGAAGGTAATGCTGATCCTTCCAGCGACATTCCTGTCCAGAAAGCCGTAGATGCTCTGCGGCGTATCCCTGACCACCGGCTTGCCGCAGCCGCGGCAGAAGAGCCTGGCACCGCGGGCGAAGATCAGCTTCAGGTGGTCGTTCAGCTCGGTCATCGTCCCGACCGTGGAGCGCGAGGTGCGCACCGGGTTGGTCTGGTCGATGGCGATCGCCGGCGGGATGCCTTCTACGGCGTCGACCTGGGGCTTGTCCATGCGCTCCAGGAACTGGCGCGCGTAAGGGCTGAAGGTCTCGACGTAGCGGCGCTGGCCCTCGGCGTACAGGGTGTCGAACACGAGCGAGGACTTGCCCGAGCCCGAAACGCCGGTCACCACGACCAGCTCGCCGGTCGGGATCGCTAGGCTGAGGTTTTTTAGGTTGTTCTGGCGGGCGCCACGGATGACAATGGCGTCGCCGGGGAGTTGCTCATGCTTCACTGCACAAGATTTTATCTGTTCGTTGGACTGTTAGGACTTGCCGGTTTGTCTTTCGGCCAGAGTCCCGTCGTGCTTGTCCCGCTCGAAGGCGCGATCGGCCCGGCGAGCGCGGATTTCGTCGGCCGCGCGCTGAAGCGCGCCGCGGCGGACCAGGCGCCGCTCGTGGTCATCCGCATGGACACGCCGGGCGGCCTCGACACCTCGATGCGCAGCCTGATCAAGGACATCCTCGCCTCGCCGGTGCCGGTGGCGAGCTTCGTCGCGCCGAGCGGCTCGCGCGCCGCGAGCGCCGGCACCTTCATCCTGTATGCGAGCCACATCGCCGCGATGGCGCCGGGGACCAACCTCGGCGCCGCCTCGCCGGTCGCGATCGGAGGTTCGCCGGCCAGGGAGAAAGACGGGAAGAAGGATGGTTCTTCAGATTCCGGCGATACCATGACGCGCAAGGTGACCAACGACGCGGTGGCCTATATCAGAGGCCTGGCCGAGATGCGCAAGCGCAACGCCGACTGGGCCGAGAAGGCGGTGCGCGAGGCGGTGAGCCTGTCGGCGCAGGAGGCGCTCAAGCTCAAGGTCATCGACCACGTCGCCGCCGACGTCCCGGAGCTCCTCAAGAAGCTCGGCAAGGCCGGCGCCCCGGTAATCGAGATCGAGGTCGACTGGCGCACCCAGGTGCTCGGCGTGATCACCAACCCGGCGATCGCCTACATCATGGTCCTGCTCGGGATCTACGCGCTCATCTTCGAGTTCACGAACCCGGGGCTCATCCTGCCCGGCGTGGTGGGCGCGATCTGCCTGCTGCTCGCGCTCTACGCCTTCCACCTGCTGCCGGTCAACTACGCCGGGCTCGCGCTCATCGTGCTCGGCATCGCGTTCATGGTCGCCGAGGCTTTCCTGCCCGCATTCGGCTCGCTCGGCGTCGGCGGCCTGATTGCGTTCGCCATCGGCTCGGTGATCCTGATCGACGATACCGATCTGCCGGGGTTCGAGATTCCCTACGGCCTGATCGCCGGCGTGACCGCGGCGAGCGCGCTGTTCCTTTTCTTCGTCGTCGGCGTGGCGGTGCGCAACCGCAGGCGCCCGGTGGTGAGCGGGCGGGAGTACCTGATCGGCGCCCAGGGCGAGGCGCTGGAGGACTTCGACGCCGAGGGCTGGGCGCGCGTGCAGGGCGAGACCTGGCGCGTGCGCTCGGCGGCGCCGGTGCGGCGCGGCCAGCGGCTGCGCGTGAAGTCCATGGACGGCTTGGTGCTTACAGTGGAGGTGGAACAGTGATCAACTTTGTTCTCGGCCTGGTCGTCCTCGTCGTCATCCTGCTCGCGCTCTCGATCAAGATCCTGCGCGAGTACGAGCGCGCGGTGGTGTTCTTCCTCGGCCGCTTTCAGCGCGTGTTCGGTCCCGGCCTGATCGTCATCATCCCGGGCGTGCAGCAGTTCGTGCGCGTCGACCTGCGCACGCGCGTGTTCGACGTGCCGCCGCAGGACGTCATCACGCGCGACAACGTCTCGGTCAAGGTGAACGCGGTGATCTACTTCCGCGTCGTCGACCCGCAGCGCGCGATCATCCAGGTCGAGCGGTTCATCGAGGCGACCAGCCAGCTCGCCCAGACCACGCTGCGCGCGATCCTCGGCCGGCACGAGCTCGACGAGCTGCTCGCCGAGCGCGAAAAGCTCAACCAGGACATCCAGACCGTGCTCGACCAGCAGACCGACGCCTGGGGCATCAAGGTTGCGAACGTCGAGATCAAGCACGTGGATCTGAACGAGTCCATGGTGCGCGCGATCGCGCGCCAGGCCGAGGCCGAGCGCGAGCGCCGCGCCAAGGTGATCCACGCCGAGGGCGAGCTGCAGGCCTCGGAGAAGCTGCTGCAGGCGGCCCAGATGCTCGCCCAGAAGGCCGAGGCGATGCAGCTGCGCTATCTGCAGACGCTGACGCAGATCGCGGGCGACAAGGCCTCGACCATCGTATTCCCGGTCCCGTTGGACGTCATCGGCCCGCTCTTGGCGAAGGCGAAAAGTTAGGCGTATATTCCTCGCAAGCCGCGGCAAGACGACGGCGTGGAAGAAGGGAGGGACATTCGTATCGCGCAGCCCGCGAGGAGAGAGCGATGACCCAACCGCAAGCCGAGTTTTTCGACCTTTACCGCGCCGGCCTCAAGACCGCCGCGGACCTGATGAAAGCCTCCCTGCAAGGCGCCGAGAAGCTGCACAACCAGCAGCTGGCGGCGATCCGCACCGCGCTCGACCAGCAGACGAAGTCGATCAGCGAGCTCGGCCAGGCGCGCACCCTCGACGAGCTGCTGGCGCTCCAGACCCGGATCGCCGGCGCCCAATGGGAGCGCGCGATGGGCTTCTGGACGCAGATGTGCCAGACCCAGATGGCGCAGGCGCGCGACTGGATGAACGAGGCCGCCCACGCGGCGAGCGCCAATCCCGCGCTGCGCCCGCCTAGGCCGGAGAAAAGATCCGCTTGAGGGCTTGGCGCATGCGCTCGTAGTGGCTGCCGGGCCAGTACACCCGGTCGCAGCCGGCGCAGGAGGAGAAGTTTTCTTGAACCGCAAGGACCGTCGGCGGAAGGCGGTGGGCCACTTCGGCCTTGTCGACTGCGGCGAGCGGGACGTTGCAATGCAGGCAGAGGGTGAACGGCCGCGCGAGCGGCGCGAGGCCGTAGCGCGTCACGACCTCCCGGAGCTGCGCCTCGGGCTTCAGCGCCCGCACGTAGCACCCCCGCCGGATCTCGCCGCACTTGAGGAGCTCGCGGTCGCGCGTGAGGACGATGCGCGCTTGCTCGGCTGCGAGCCGCCGGATCTCGGCATCGTCGAACGCGTTGCGGTGCACGGTATCGAACCCCAGCATGCGCAGGAACCTCGCCAGGCCGCCGAGGTGCGCATCCGCCAGGAACCGGAAATCGGGGTCAGAGCCCAATTCTCTCCACGGAAAAATCCGGATCGTGTCGCCTTCGCGCACGATGCGCTGGAGCGTCGCCGGCTCTCCGTTCACGCTCACCGCGCCGACCTCGGTGTGCGGCACGCCGAGCGCCTCGATGGCGTTCTTCAGCGTCGCCGCGCGGGCGCAGCCGTACTGGAACGCATGGCCGCGCCTCTCCTTGGCCAGGAAAGTTTCCAGCTCTGCCGAGAAGCAAAAGCTGGCGGTGCTCACGGCAGCGAGTCCGAATCTCAGTCGAGGGAGCGCGGCCAGCTCTTCTTGAGCAGCCGCGACAGCGCGCGGTCGGCGAGGATCCGGCCGCCGGTCTGGCAGCGCGCGCAGTAATTGGTTTCGTTCTCGGCGTAGACGATGCGCTGCACCGGCGCGCCGCACACCGGGCAGGGCTTGCCGTAGCGCCCGTGCACCGCCATGCCCTCGCGGAACGCGGTCACCTTCTCCGGGAAGCCCTCGGTGCGGAGCCTTTGCGTCCATTCCTGCAGGGTTTCCCTCGTCGAACGGTAAAGGCGCTCGACTTGCTCCTCGGAAAGATCCCGGGTGAGACCCACGGGCGAGAGCCTCGCGCGGTGCAGGATCTCGTCGGAGTAGGCGTTGCCGATGCCGGCGAACAGGCGCGGATCGGTCAGTGCTCTTTTCAGGGTGTGATTCTCGCTCTTCAATCGGGAGCCGAATCGTTCCAGGTCCACTTCGAAAATCTCCACGCCGCCGGGATCCATCGCGCGCAGCGCGGCCTCGCCCTCGACGAGGTGCAGCGAGGCGCGGCGCTTGCTGCCCGCCTCGGTGAGCGACAGCGTGCCGTTTTCGAATTCAAACAGCGCAAGCGTGTGGCGGGTCTTCTTGCCCTCCCAGTGCAGTCGCCCGGCGATCATGAGGTGCAGCACGAGGTACAGGCCGCCTCCCAGGCTGATCACGATGCGCTTGCCCAGCCTGGAGACGCCGAGGACTCTCTTGCGAAGAACGGAATCGATCGGAGGAACCGCGGTGCGCAGGAGAAAGGGGTTGAAGAGGCGCACCGCCTCGAGGCGGTGTCCCTTCAGGAGCCGCTCGAGGCTCTCGATGTAGACGGTGACGTCGGGAAGCTCGGGCATGAAACGGGCAGGTGGGATGAATCCCCGATGATAAGATCAACCGAATGTCCCTACTGCAGTCGAGGCTGCGCAGCGGGCAATTCGTCGTCACCGCCGAGATCACGCCGCCGGTCTCCACCGACCCGGCGGAGTTCCTGCGCCGCGCGCTGCCGCTCAAGGGCCTGGCGACCGCGATCAACGTCACCGACGGCGCCGGCGCCAAGGTGCACCTCTCGAGCCTCGCCGCGGCGCACTTCCTCGTGCAAAGCGGCCTGGAGCCGATCTTCCAGATGACCTGCCGCGACCGCAACCGCCTCGCGCTGCAGAGCGACCTGCTCGGCGCCGCCGCGCTCGGCATCCACAACATCCTGGTGCTCGCCGGCGACGACCCGAAGCTCGGCGACCAGCCCGAGGCGAAGCCGGTCTACGACCTCGACAGCCGCGCGCTGATCTCGCTCGCCCGCCGGATGAGCGACGAAGGCGTGCTGCCCTCCGGCACGCCGATCGAGAGGAAGCCCGAGCTGTTCATCGGCGCAGCCGACGTGCCTGCCGACCCGGCGCCCGGCTGGACGCCGAAGGGACTGATGGCCAAGGCGCAGGCCGGCGCGGACTTCGTGCAGACGCAGTTCTGCATGGACATCGGCGTCGTGCGCCGCTATGCCGCGCGGCTGCGCGAGATCGGGTTCAAGCTGCCGGTGCTGATCGGCATCGCGCCGATCCCGTCGGCGCGCTCGGCGCGCTGGATGCGCGAGAAGCTCTTCGGCACGATCATCCCCGATGCGATCGTCGAGCGCCTCGAGAAGGCCGCCAACCCGAAAGCCGAGGGGCGCAGGATCTGCGTCGAGCTGCTGCGCGAGCTCGCCGAGGTGCCCGGCGTCGCGGGCGCGCACGTCATGGCGCCGATGAACTTCGCCGAGATCCCGGCGGCAATCGAAGAGTCAGGTGTATTGAAAAGATGAACTTTACCGAGGCGTTCGTCGAGGTCGACGGCTGTAAGACGCACCTGCGGCGCGGCGGCGCGGGAGCGCCGCTGCTCTATCTGCACGGCGCGAGCGGCGCGCCGGCCGTGCTGCCGTTCATGGAGAAGCTCGCGCAGCGCTTCGACGTCCTCGTCCCCGAGCACCCGGGCTACGGGCTCTCGGAGGAGCCCGAGTGGCTCGAGAACATCCACGACATGGCGTACTTCTATCTTGATCTGCTCAAGCTTCTCAAGCTGGAAAACGTAACCCTGGTCGGCAGCTCCATGGGCGGGTGGATCGCGATGGAGATGGCGGTGCGCGACACCTCGCGCATGAAGGCCCTCGTGCTCTCGAGCCCGGTCGGCGTCGCCGCGCCCGGCGCGCGCACGGCCGACACGTTCCTCATGTCGCCGGAGGAGCTGGTCCGGAACCTGTTCTTCGATCAGAAGCTCGCGCAGGCGCGCCTCGCGCAGCCCGAGGACATCGACGTCTCGCTCAAGAACCGCCACACCACCGCGCGCCTCGCCTGGGAGCCGCGCTACCACGATCCCTTCCTGCCGAAGTGGCTGCACCG
>DATIGR010000138.1:0-12791 GCA_035454645.1 Burkholderiales bacterium | reverse complement strand
CTGCTGGTGGACGACGACCGGGACCTGCTGCAGCTGATCGCGATGCGGCTCACGGCGGCGGGCCACGCGGTGACGGCGGTGGAATCGGGCGAGGCGGCGCTGGCGGCGCTGGCGGTGTCGCGCCCGCAGGTGGTGGTGACGGACCTGCGCATGCAGGGGATGGACGGGATGGCGCTATTCGATGCGATCCACCGCGAGGCGCCGTCGCTGCCGGTGGTGATCCTGACGGCGCACGGCACGATCCCGGAGGCGGTGACGGCGACGCGCCGGGGGGTGTTTTCGTTCCTGACCAAGCCCTTCGAGCCCAAGGTGCTGCTCGACACGGTGGCCGATGCGATGCGGCTCTCCAGCCCGCCGGCGGCGGCGGGGGGTCTGGAGGGGTGGCGCTCGGAGCTCATCACGCGCTCTCCGGCGATGGAGGACCTGCTGGCGCAGGCGCGGCGCGTGGCGGCCTCGGATGCGAGCGTGTGCCTGTACGGGGCGAGCGGCACGGGCAAGGAGCTGCTGGCGCGGGCGATTCACCGGGCGAGCGCGCGCGCGCAGGGGCCGTTCGTGGCGGTGAACTGCGGGGCGATCCCGGAGGGGCTGCTGGAGTCGGAGCTGTTCGGGCACAAGAAGGGCTCGTTCACCGGGGCGGTGTCGGACCGGCGGGGGCTGTTCCAGGCGGCGCAGGGCGGGACGCTGTTCCTGGACGAGATCGGCGACATGCCGCTGGCGCTGCAGGTGAAGCTGTTGCGCGCGCTGGAGGAGCGCAAGATCAGGCCCGTGGGCTCGCACGAGACTTTCGACGTCGACGTGCGGGTCATCGCCGCGACCCACCGCAAGCTCGAGGAGCGCATCGCCTCGGGGGAGTTCCGCGAGGATCTCTACTACCGCCTGAACGTGGTGAAGCTCTATATCCCGACGCTCGCCGAGCGGCGCGAGGACATCCCGCTGCTGGCGAATACGTTCCTGACCAGGCTGGGCGTGCGCTATCGCCGCGACCGGCTGACGTTCTCGCCCGAGGCGCTGCAGCTCCTGGTCTCGGCGCCGTGGCCCGGCAACGTGCGCCAGCTCCTCAACGTGGTCGAGCAGGCGGTCGCGCTGTCGGCGACCGAGGTGATTCCCGAGTCGCTCGTGCGGCAGGCGATCGATGCCGGCGACACCGCGCTTGCGTCGCTCGACGAGGCGCGCCGCGCCTTCGAGCGCGACTACCTGGTGCGCATCCTCAAGATCACCGGGGGAAATGTGACCAAAGCCGCACGCCTTGCCGGGCGCAACCGCACCGAGTTCTACCGCCTGCTCGAGCGCCACTCGCTCGAGCCGAGCGTCTTCAAGGCTGCTTGAAAGCCCAACGTCTCAGGAAAGCAATTGCGACCGCGCAGAGCAGGGCGAACCCGCCCAGCGCATAGAAGCCGGTAACGATGCCGTAGCGATCGGCGAGAAAGCCCATCACGAGCGGCGTCGTCAGGTGCGACACGCTCCAGCCGAGGCCGCCCAGGGCGAGCGCCGAGCCGCGCTCCTCGGGCCGGCTCGCCTCGGCGATCGTGATCTGGAAGTACAGCGTCATCGCGGCCGTGCCGGCCCCGACCACGAGCAGCCAGAAGGCGATCGGCGCGATATGGTTGATCGTCGGCAGCAGGCCCACCGAGACGGCCACGGCGATCCCGCAGCCTACCGGCCAGAAAGTCTGCGGGCCGGTGCGCACGAAGCGGGCGGCGAGCAGGCTCGCGAGGATCGACCCGACGGCGCGCAGCGCGAGCAGGACCCCGGAGGCGCCCTCGCCGTAGCCGTACTGCGCGAGCAGCAGCGGGTAGAACGACATCGAGAGCGAAAACGGCAGCGCCGAGAGGTAGGCGCACAGGATCGCGTAGCCGATGATGCGTTCGCGCAGCAGCGGCAGATAGGCGGCAAGGACGTGCCGCGCCGGCGCAGGCTTTGGCCGCTGCGGCTCGGTCCGCATCCCGGCCGCGAGGCCGATCGCGCCGGTCAGGGCGAGCACCGCGAAGGTCGCCCTGAAGCCCGCCCCGGCGAGGAGGAACCCGCACAGCGTGGTGCCGACGATCTGGCCGAAGTTGGTGACGGCATTGAGGCGCCCGAGCTGCGTGCCGCGCGCCCCGGGCAGCTCGCTCGCCATCGCCCAGGTGGCGGGCCAGAAGGCGGCGCGGGCGAGGATGAACACGATCTGCCCGGCGAGCAGCATCCAGAACCCCTGCGCGAACATGAACCAGAGGCCGGCGGCGATGGCGGCCATGCAGGAGCCGAGCAGGATGCGGCGCCCGCCGATGCGGTCGGTGTAGGCCCCGCCCGCCAGGTTGAGCGGCGCCTGCGCAAGCACCGGCACCGCGAAGAGGATCCCGATCTGCGCGTTGGACAGCCCCTGGGCGTAGGCATAGAGCGGCACCGCCAGCCAGGTCATTCCCAGGCCGAAGTTCCAGGCGAGCGCAGCGAGAAAGAACGAGGCGTGCTTGAGCACGCGCGATTATCGTGGGCGCACCCGTAAGCCAAGGCCGCCCGTTTCGACCAACAGGCATGCACATGATGGCCTTTCTGGCGGGCATGGTTCTTGTTCTACCCGTGCATGCCGCCCAGTGCGTCTCGGAGTCCGGGCCGGGTACCGCCGCGCTGGTCGAGCTCTATACGTCGGAAGGCTGCTCGAGCTGCCCGCCGGCCGAGCGTTGGCTGGGAACCCTGTCCAACCGCTACTCGGGCACTGCGGTAGTACCTCTTGCGCTGCACGTCGACTACTGGGACTACATCGGCTGGAAGGATCCTTATGCCAAGCGGGAGTTCTCCCTGCGCCAGAGGAAACTCTCGCAGCTCCAGCGTCTGGCGCTCGTCTATACCCCGCAGGTGGTGCTCCAGGGCCGCGATTTCCGTCGCTGGGGAACCCGGGCGTTCGACGAGGCGGTGGAGCGGATAAATTCGCAGCCCGCCAAAGCCCGCCTGAAGCTCAGCCTGGTGAGGGCAGATGCCCAGGGTCTTGAAGTCGAGGCAAGCGCCGAGCTCCTGAAGCCGGCCTCGGATGTCGTCCTCTACCTCGCCGCTTATCGGAGCCGGCTCGAAAGCAGGGTAACCGCGGGGGAAAACCGCGGCCGGATCCTTACGCACGATCACGTAGTGCTCGAGTGGCTGGGGCCTTTCGACGTGGAGACCCGGCGCATCGAGCGGCGCATGCTCCCACTGCTCCCGGGCGCGAGCGCGGCCAACTCCGGGGTGGCCGCGTTCGTGCAGGACCGCCGTACTGCCGAGGTGCTTCAGGCCTTGCTTCGTCCCGCCTGCTAACGCGCCTGCTAGGCCCGCGATTTTCCTTTAGTATTCGCGCCTTCAAGGAGTCCCGGCTGGGAGGCCGGGCCACGGAGAACGCGCCCATGCAAGCGACGCAGATCCGGCAAAAGGACGGCGTCTTTTATTTCGTCAGCTACCCGGCCAAGGACCTGCTGGGCAAGGTGCGTTTCATCAGCCGCTTCTACGGCGAGGGCGAGGAAATCGCCCCCAGCCGCATCTCCGAAGACGACGACATCGCCCAGTTCATCGCCAAGATCGAGCGCACCGACAAGGCATTCCAGCGCGCGCTGTCGCGCTCCAAGGTGCGCCAGCTCAAGAATTTCTACGAGACCGCGATCTCGCAGCCGCCGATCCCCGGCACGGTGCTGCTGTTCACCTCCGAGCGCCTCAACTTCCGCGCCGACGGCAACGGCGGCGCCGGCAGCCTGACCGAGCCCGGTTCGAAATACCTGATCATCGACGGCCAGCACCGCCTCGCGGCGCTGCGCTTCTACCTGCACGAGCGGCCCGACGACGCCGCCTCCATCAACGTGCCCTGCGTGATCTTCGACGGCCGCAGCGAGGATTTCGCCACCGAGATGTTCGTCATCATCAACTCGACGCCGACGCGCATCAACAAGAGCCACCTCGTCGACCTCTACGAGCACGTCTCGTTCGCGGCGCCGGACCGCAAGTTCGCCGCGCGCCTGGTCGAGCGGCTCTACAGCGAGGGCGACAGCCCGCTGCGCTACCGCATCAATCGCCTCGGCGGCCGCAGCCAGCGCGACAAGTGGGTGCTGCAGGCCGAGCTGTTCAACGAGCTGCATCGCTGGGTGCGCGGTCGCTGGCGCTCGATCCAGCTCGCGGGCGGCAGCTCGAAGGAAGTGCCGCGCTACTACGCCATCATCCGCGACTTCTTCAAGGCGGCGAAAGCGGTGTTCGGCGACGCCGTCTGGGGCAAGGACAACTACATGGTCACCAAGCCGGTGACCATCAAGGCGATGGTGCGCGTGTGCGCCGACCTCGCGCGCGACGACGCCGAGCCCGAAGCCGGCCGCCTGGCGCGCTGGGAAGCGCGGCTCGGCCCCTGGAGCGAAATGGCGCGCCAGTTCCGCGAGGAAGGCTTCTACGAGCGCTTCCCGGCCAAGGGCGAAGTCGAGCGCGTCGCCCGCATCCACAAGGACCTCGCCCGCGCCGCCGGCATCGAGAAGGGCTGAACGCCGGGAATACCGTACCCCCGCCCCTGTTGGCCCGGGTGTGAAAGTCGCAGCGGCAACTCTTCTTCTGCTGGCGGGATGCGCCGGCATGGACGCCGAAGCCTGCCGGCAGGCCGACTGGTACGACCTCGGCCACCGCGACGCCATTTTCGGCCTGCTCCGGCAGGACCAGATCTACGGCGAGCAATGCCAGGCGCACGGCGCCAGCGTGGACGTGGCGCGCTACACGGAAGGTTTCCGCGAAGGCAGGCATGAATTCGAGATCCGCACGAGCGGCAGCCACGATTAGCGTCGCGTTGCTCGCCGGCTGCGCGGGGATGAGCGAAAGCGAATGCCGGAGCGCGAACTGGTACGACCTGGGCTGGCGCGACGCCCGCTTCAAGCTGCAGAGCCAGGACAGCCTCTACGCCCTGCAGTGCGAGCGCTACGGCATCAAGATGGATACCGCTGGCTACGAGAAGGGCTACCGCGAGGGCCGCTGGGAATTTCCGGACCGGACACCGCTATGACTTCATCGGCCCGATTGCTGCTCGCGGCGGCGAGCCTGCTCGCCGCCGGATGCGCGGGCATGGGCGACAGCGAATGCCGCAGCGCCAACTGGTACGACCTCGGCGAGCGCGAGGCGCTCGTCTACGGGCTGCGCCCGCAGATCGACCAGTACGCCTTCCAGTGCGAGAAGCACGGCGTGCAGGCCTCGGAAAAGGACTACATGGCCGGCTGGGTCGTGGGCAACGGCGAGCGCATCCGGCGCGCGGCCGGCGAGGGCTGCTGCTCGCCTCGCTGAGCGCAGCTAGATCGCTCCCGAGGCCGCCAGGGCCTCCACTTCGCCCTTCGCGTAGCCGAGCTCGGCGAGGATCGCCCGGCTGTGCTCGCCCAGCGCCGGGATCGCGTCCATGCGCGGCTCGAAGCCCGAAAGATTGAACGGCGGCTTCAGCATCTCCAGCGTTCCGCCCGGGGAGCCGACCCGCGCCCAGCGCCCCCGCGCCTCGAGCTGAGGGTGGCGCCAGAACCCGTGCATGTCGTTCAGCCGTGCATTCGCGATATCGGCGGCCTCCAGGCGCTCGATGATCTCGGCCGCCTTCAACCGGGAAAACACCTTGTCCACCTCGGCGTGAAACGCCTCGCGGTTACGAAACCTCGCCGGGCTGGTCGCGAAGCGCTTATCGGTTTTCAGGGAAGGCTCGTGCAATACCCGATCGCAGAAGGAGGCGAACTCGCGGTCGTTCTGCACGCTGAGGAACACCGTCTGGCCGTCGCCCGCCGTGAACGGCCCGTAGGGAACGATCGTGGAGTGGTAGGGGCCGGAGCGCGGCGGGGCTTCGCCGCCGTAGGCGGTGAACAGCGCCGGAAATCCCATCCACTCGCCGAGCGACTCGAGCATCGTCACTTCGATCGTCGCGCCCTCGCCGCCGCGCTCGCGGCGCACCAGCGCCGCCAGGATCGAGGCGAACGCGTACATGCCGGCGGCGATGTCGGCCGCCGGGATGCCCGCCTTGACCGGCGTCTCGGGAGTTCCCGTGACCGACAGCAGGCCGGCCTCGCATTGCACCAGCAGGTCATAGGCCTTTTTCGCGGCGTAGGGCCCCGCGGGACCATACCCCGAAATTCCACACCAGATCAGGCGCGGAAAACGAGCGCGCAATTCCTGAGAACCCAAGCCCAGGCGCTCCACGGCTCCGGGAGCGAGGTTGTGGAGAAACACATCCGCCTTCTGCAGCAGCTTGTCGAGCACGGCTTTCGCCGCCGCGTGCTTGACGTCGAGCGCGAGGCTTTCCTTGGAGCGGTTCACCCAGGCGAAATGCGAGGACAGGCCCTTGACCGTCGCGTCGTAGCCGCGCGCCGGGTCGCCGCCCTGCGGCCGCTCGATCTTGATCACGCGCGCGCCGAGCTCGGCGAGCTGGCGCGTGGCGAACGGCCCGGCGATCACCTGCTCGAGCGCGACCACGGTGATGCCCTCAAGGGGTCTCACCGGAAAAAGATTTCCAATCCTTGCAAAGGCAATCCCTCGGTCTGCGTACGCCAGGTCTCGCCCGGCGCGACCGGGTGCGCGTCGGTGAGCACGCCGGTGGTGATGATCTCGCCGGCGTGCAGCGGCTCGGCGTCGGGCTGCTTCCCGAGCAGATCGACCAGGTAGCCGAGCGAGAGCAGCGGGCTGCCGAGCACGTTCGCTCCCACGCCGCGATCCCTGAGCTCGTCACCCTTGAAGAGCTTCGCCTCGACCTTGGGCAGCTTCCCGGGGTCCTGCAGGGCAATCGGCGTGCCGACCACGAGGCGCCCATGCAGCCCGTTGTCGGCGGTGCAGTCGGCGATCGTCACCTTCCAGCCCGGGTGGTGGCACTGCACGATCTCGATCGAGTGCGCCATCCACTCGATGCACGAAACGAGCTCTTCGAGGGCGCTGCTCTTCGGAACGCTTTTCAGCTTGAAGCAGATCTCCGGCTCGATGCGCGGCTGCACCAGCCCATCGAGCTTTATCGTCGCCTTGTTCCTGTCCGCCGTGATGAGCGTACGGTCGTACACCGTGCCCCACATCGGCTCGTGCACGCCGTAGCGCTCCCACAGCGTGCGGTTGGTGAATCCGATCTTGCGGCCGAGGGGCTTCCAGCCGCGCTCGAGCCGGTGCCGGTGGAGCATGCGCGCCGCGGCGTAGCCCTGCGCGGGCGTGAGGCTTGGATGGCGCGAGGCGAACGAGGCGACCAGGCCGGGCTGCTCGTGCAGCCGGATGAGTTCTTCGCCGAGCATGCGGCGATTCTAGTGGAGATCAACCTCGCCGACGGCGAGAAGCAGGCAGTACGTCGAAGCCTTCGCCAACCTAGCGGACGCCGGTCCTAGGTCGCCGGCGAGGTCGCGCCGCGACGACGCGCGACGAGCTGCGCCATCGCGACCACCGCGAGCAGGCCCAGGCCGATCGCGTCGGTGACGAGGCCGGGCTTGATCAGGCACAGCGCGGCGACGAAGAGCAGGACCCGATGCCAGGCGAGGGCGAGGCTGAACAGCCAGCCGAACAGGCTCGCGGCGAGGCATATCACGCCGACCGACGCGCTGATCACCGACCAGACGACGAACGTCCAATCCGTGCTCCAGTCCGCGACGATGAGCAGCAGCCGCGGCTCGTAGACGAACATGAACGGCACGATATAGGCGGGCGCGGCCGCGCGCATCGCGGCGAAGCCCGACTGCCACATGTTCGCCTTCGCGAGGCTCGCCGCCGCGAATACAGCGAGCGCCACCGGGGGCGTGATCGCCGAGAGGATGGCGAAGTAGAACGCGAACATGTGTGCCGGCGGCACCACCGCAGCCTTGCACTCCGGCGTGACCGGCTGCGGGCAGCCGTCGACGCCGAGCTTGATGAGCGCGGGCACGAGCAGCGCGACCATCATGATGTAGGCGGGCGTGGTGGGCATGCCCATGCCGAGGATGATCCCGGCGAGCGCGGTGAGGATGAGCGCGAGGATCAGCGTGTCCTGCGCGAGCGCGACGACGATCTGGGTGAAGACGATGCCCAGGCCGGTGATGGTGACGCAGGCGATCACGATTCCGGCGCAGGCGCACGCCATCGCGACTGCGAGCGTGTTTTTCGCGCCTTCCTCGAGCGCCTCGAGCACCGTGCGCCAGCTGATGCCGGCGCGGGTGGTGTGCTTCAGCATCGCGAGCGGCAGGCACGAGAGCGCGCCCCACAGCGCGCACAGCGGCGCCGAGTAGCCCGCCATCAGGCCGAACAGCACGATCAGGATCGGGACGAACAAGTGTCCGCGGGCGAGCATCACGTTGCCGAAGCCGGGGAGCTCGGAGGCGGGGACCCCGGCCAGCTTGTAGCGCTTGGCCTCGAAGTGCACCGCGGAAAACACCGCGAGGTAGTAGAGCAGCGCCGGGATGATCGCCCAGAGCGCGACCTGGGCGTACGGCACGGCGAGAAACTCCGCCATGACGAACGCCGCCGCCCCCATGATCGGCGGCATCAGCTGCCCGCCGGTGGAGGCGACCGACTCGACCGCCGCGGCGAACGGCGGGCGAAAGCCGGTGCGCTTCATGAGCGGGATGGTGATCGGGCCGTCGACCATCACGTTCGCCACCGCGCTTCCGGAAACGGTGCCGAACAGGCTCGAGCTCACCACCGCGACCTTGCCCGGCCCGCCGGCGTAGCGCCCGGTGATCGACATCGAGAAGTCCATGAACAGCTGCCCGGTGCCGCTCTTCTCCATGAACGCGCCGAACAGCACGAACATCATGACGTAGGAGGCCGACACGCCCAGCGTCGAGCCGAAGATGCCTTCGGTCGAGAGGTAGAGCTGCTCCATCAGCACCGGGATCTGCACCTGGGTGAACAGCAGCACGTAGGCGAGGAAGCAGACCGCGGTCAGCGGCAGCGCCCAGCCGAGCACGCGGCGCGTGCCTTCCAGCACCACCAGCACCGAGGCGCTCGCCCAGACCTTGTCCCAGGTCGTGAGCTCGTCGATGTAGATGATGCGGTTCATGAAGTACTGGTAGTTGAAGAAGATGTGCAGCACGATGCCCCAGCCCGCGAGCATCAGCACCGCGTCGAGCGCGCGCCAGCCGGGCGCGCCGCCCGGGCGCGCCGGATAAAGCAGGAACACGAGCGTGAGCGCGAACAGCAGGTGCGTGCCGCGGAAGATCAGCGCCTCGGGCGGCCCGAACGCCGCGGCACGCATGTGGTAAAGCGACATCGCGATGGCGATGAGCGCCACCGCGATCCTCAGCGCCCGGGCCCCGGGCGCCGTCTGCGGGTTTTCGTCCTTCAAGCGCGCTTACATCGCGCCGGCTTCTTTGTAGAACTTCACCGCGCCCTTGTGGAACGGCACGCCGATGTCCTGCGCCATGTCCTTCGGCTTGATGCCGTCGATCGCCTTGACGACCGCGGCCATCGCGTCGACGTTGCCCGCCATGGTCTTCACCATCTGGTACACGGTGTTCTCGGGCAGGTCGCAGGCGACCACGACGTGCGTCGAGTAGCCGATCACCGGGACGTCCTTGTCCTGCTTCGGATAGGTGCCCGCCTTGATGACGAGCTTGTTGTGGCCGGCGTTCGCCTTCTTGACGAAGTCGAAGGTCTTGTCGTCCACCGGCACCAGCTTCACGTCGCGCGCGCTGGCGAGGTCCATGATCGCCGAGGCCGGCGCGGTGGTGCCGAGCGTGAATACCTGGACGTGGCCGTCCTTCATCATCGACACCGCGTCGGTGTAGGCGGCCTGGAAGTTGACCTTGGACAGCGACTGATAGGTCAAGCCGTTCGCCTTCAGGATCATCTCGGTCATGATCTCCGCGGTGTTGCCCTTGGGCTGCGCGACGAGCGCCTTGCCCTTCAGGTCGGCGTACGAGTTCACGCCGGCGTTGGCGAGCGCGACTACCTGGAAGTACTGCGGGTAGAGGTTCGCGAGCTGGCAGACCCTGGTGACCTTCTTCGGATAGGGCGGCCGCCCGGCGACGCCGTCGACCGTGGTGTTCGAGTTGGCGAGGCCGATGTGCGCCTTGCCCTCGTCCACGCCGCGCACGTTGGCGATGCCCGCGCCCGGGGTCTGGGTGATGCTCAGGCCGGGCACGTTCTTCTCCCACAGTCCCTTCAGCGCCCCGCCGAGCGGGATCCACGACCCGCCTTGCGGGCCGGTCATGAACGTCACTTGCTGCGCCGCGGCAGGCGCGGCCGCCATCGCGACCGCGGCCGCGATCAGAGCTCTCTTGAATGCCATCGTGTCCTCCTCCTGGAAGAAAAAATGATTCTAGACCACCCGCGTCAATACGGGCTTGCCGGCGAAGTGGCGCCGCAGGTTCTCGATCTGCAGGTCTCCCATCGCCTTGCGCGTCTCGACGGTGGCGCTGCCGACGTGGGGAAAGAGCACCGCGTTGTCCAGAGTGAAGAACTCCGGCGGCACGCGCGGCTCGTCGACGAACACATCGAGCCCGGCGCCGGCGATCCTGCCTTCCTGCAGGTAGCGCAGCAGGACGGCCTCGTCCACGACCGAGCCGCGCGCGATGTTGACCAGGTATTTCTTCGGACCCAGCGCGTCCAGCACCTTGGCGTTGATGATGCGGTTGGTCTCGGCGCTCGCCGGCGTCACCACGATCAGGACGTCGCAGTTCCTCGCCAGGGTGACCGGGTCCGGGTCGTAGGGGTAGGGCACGTCCTTGCGGTTGCGGTTGTGGTAGCGGATCTTCATGCCGCAGGCGGCGGCGCGCTTCGCGATCGCTTCGCCGATGCGCCCCAGGCCCAGGACGCCGAGCGTCTTGCCGCCGAGCGACGTGGTGAGCGGATAAGGCCCGCGCGCCGCCCAGTTGCCCGCGCGCAGGTAGCGCTCCGACTGCGGGAACTTGCGCAGCGTGTTCATCACGAGCGCGAGCGCGGTGTCGGCCACGCACTCGTTCAGGACGTCCGGCGTGTTGGTGACGATGATCTTGCGCTGCTTCGCATCCTCGAGGTTGATCGCGTCCACGCCGACGCCGAAGTTGGAGATGATCTCGAGCCTCGGCAGCGCGTCCATCAGCTTGCCGTCCACCGGCATCGGGCCGAAGGTCGCCAGGCCGCGCACCTTGGAGGAATGTTGTTTGAGAAAAGCGCCGCGGTCGGGCGCATCCGACAGCAGATGAGCATCAAATTCCGACTGCAGCGTGGCCATGGTGCCGGCGTGGCCCTTCGCCGTGATGATGATCTCGGGTTTCATGATTGCCTGAACCTGGCGGCGAGCGCCTCGGCGCCGCGCGCGAGGATGCCGACGTCGGCGCCGACCGCGACGAATAGCGCGCCGCAGTCGAGCCAGTGGCGCGCGTCGGCCTCGTTCGGCGTGAGGATGCCGGGCGCTTTGCCGCTCTTGCGGATGCGGCGGATGGCGTCGTCGATCATCGGCTTCACTTTCGGGTTGGCGATCTCGCCCGGGTGGCCGAGCGAGGCGTGCAGGTCGGCCGGACCGATGAACACGCCGTCGACGCCGTCTATTCCACAGATCGCCTCGATGTTGTCGAGCGCGGCCTGCGTCTCCACCTGCACCAGCAGGCAGATCTCCTCGTGCGCGCGGCGCGCGTAGTCCGCGATGCGCCCGAAGCGCGTGGCGCGCGTCGTGCCGGCGACGCCGCGCACGCCAGCCGGGGGATAGCGCGTGAATGACACGGCATCTTGTGCCTCTTCTCTTGATGAAACATAAGGTACCAGCAGCGACTGCGCGCCGATGTCGAGCACGCGCTTGATCGTCACCATGTCGTTCCACGGAATGCGCACCACCGGGTGCGTGGGATAGGGCGCCGCCGCCTGCAGCTGGGCGAGCAGGTTCTCGATGTCGGCCGGCGAGTGCTCGCTGTCGAGCAGGATCCAGTCGAAGCCGGCGCCCGCGATCACCTCGACGGTGTAGTTCGACGACAGGCTCGACCACAGCCCGATCTGCGGCCTGCCGCGCGCGAGCGCGCGCTTGAAGGTGTTCTCGGGCAAGTTCATTCGAATCTTGCGCCCGACTCCTTGACGATCTTCGCCCACTTCGCCTGCTCGCCGCTCATCCATTTCCCGAGGCTGTCGGGCGTGTCGGTGCGCACCTCGGTGCCCTGCTTCGCGAATCGGTCCTTGATCTCCTGGGTATTCAATATTGTTCGAAGCCCTGAGTTCAGCTTCGCCACCGTCTCGCGCGGGATGCCGGCCGGGCCGACCACGCCCTGGTAGGAGCCGGTCTCGAACCCCGGCAGCCCCTGCTCGGCGACGGTCGGCGTGTCGGGCGCGCCCGGCACGCGCTTCGCGCTCGAGATGCCGAGCGCTTTCAGCCTGCCGCCGGTGACATGCGGCCAGGTGGCGAGCATGCCGTTGAAGAGCGCGTGCGCCTGGCCGCCGACCACGCCGGTAATCGCGTCCGCGCCGCCCTTGTAGGGGATGTAGGTCCAGTCGATCCCCATGCGCTGCGCGAACTCGATGCCGGCGAGGTGCGGCGCGCCGCCGATGCCCGACACGGCGAAGTTGAGCCGGCCGGGATACGCCTTGGCCATCGCGACGAGCTCCTTCACGTCCTTCACTTTCACCTCGGGATTCACCGCGAGCACGTGCGGCGAATACGAGACCATCACGACCGGGGTGAAGTCCTTCGAAGGATTGAACGGCAGCTTCGGGTAGACGCTCGCGCTGATCACCAGGCCGCCGAGGTCGGTGAGCAGCAGCGTGTAGCCGTCGGGCGCGCTCTTCGCGACGAAATCGGCGCCGACGTTGCCGTTCGCTCCCGGCTTGTTCTCCACCACCACCGGCTGGCCCCAGGCCTTGTTGAGCTCGGGCCCGATCTGGCGCGCGAGGATGTCGGAAGTGCCGCCGGCCGCGTACGGCACGACGATGCGGATCGGCTTCGTGGG
>DATIGR010000137.1:0-4007 GCA_035454645.1 Burkholderiales bacterium | reverse complement strand
TGTGCTCTTCCGATCTCGTCGTCTCCTACGTGGTGCTCGCGCCCTACGTCGGCGCTTTCGCCGACCGCCTGCCCAAGGGGCAGGTGATGCTGATCGCCAACACCGTCAAGATCGTCGGCTGCGTGGTGATGCTGTGGGGCTCGCATCCCCTGATCGCCTACGGCATCGTCGGGCTGGGCGCGGCGGCGTACTCGCCCGCGAAGTACGGGATCCTCACCGAGTACCTGCCGCACCGCCAGCTCGTGGTGGCGAACGGCTGGATCGAGGGCCTCACCGTGGCCTCGATCATCCTCGGCACCATGCTCGGGGGGCTGCTGATCCACGTGCGCGTATCGACCGAGCTGCTGTCCTGGAACCTGCCGCTCATCGAGACCTCGATCGATACCCCCGCCGAGGCGGCGATCGCGATCATCATCGTGGTCTACGCGGTCGCGGCGCTGTTCAACCTCGAGGTGCCGCAAACCGGCGTCGCGCTGAAGCGGCTGCCCTCGCACCCGATCGACACGCTGAAGGACTTCGCGCGCTGCGTGAGCCATCTCTGGCGCGACCGCCTCGGGCAGATCTCGCTCGCGGTGACCACGCTGTTCTGGGGCGCGGGCGCGACGCTGCAGTTCATCGTCATCGAGTGGGCGCGCGCCGCGCTCGGCTTCGATCTCTCCAAGGCGGCGATCCTGCAGGGCGTGACCGCGGTCGGCATCGCCGCCGGCGCGGTGCTGGCCTCGGTCCTGGTGGCGCTCGATCGCTCGGTGCGCGTGATCCCGCTCGGCATCGCGATGGGGCTGATCGTGATCGCGATGAACTTCGTGAGCCAGGTGTGGCTCGCGATCTCGCTCATGGTGCTGATCGGCGGCCTCGCGGGGTTCTTCGTCGTGCCGATGAACGCGCTGCTGCAGCATCGCGGCCACCACCTGGTGGGCGCCGGCCGCTCGATCGCGGTGCAGAACTTCAACGAGAACGCCTCGATCCTGGTGATGATCGCGCTGTACTCGGCACTCCTCGGCGCCGGCTATTCGATCTACTCGGTAATCGCGGTGTTCGGCCTGTTCGTCGCCGGCACCATGACCGCGGTGCAGCTCTGGTTCTCGCGCAACCGCCGCGTGCACCGGGAGGAAGTCGACCGCCTGCTCGCCTTCGCGCGCGCCGAGGACCCGCACAAGCCGCGCGAGTAGGAAAGTCTCTTACAGGCTTTGCAGGGTGCGGCGCGCGAACACCAGGTCTTCCCACGCTTTCGCCTTGTCCTCGAGCGTGCGCAGCAGGTAGGCCGGATGGTAGGTGACGATGAGCGGCACGCCGGCGTAGCGATGCACGCGGCCGCGCAGGGCCGCGATCGAGGCGTCGCTTGCGAGCAGCGTCTGCGCCGCGAAGCGGCCGAGCGCGAGGATCAGCTTCGGCCGGATGAGCTCGATCTGCTGCAGCAGATGCGGCGTGCACTTCTCGACCTCTTCCGGCGCCGGGTTGCGGTTGCCCGGCGGCCGGCATTTGAGCACGTTGGCGATGTAGACGTTGCGGGTGCGCGACAGCCCGATCGCCGCGAGCATGTTGTCGAGCAGCTTCCCCGCCTGGCCGACGAACGGGTCGCCGAGCCGGTCCTCCTCCGCGCCGGGCGCCTCGCCCACCAGCATCCAGTCGGCGTTCTCGTCGCCGACGCCGAACACGGTCTGCGTGCGCGTCTTGTGCAGGCCGCACTTGACGCACGCGGACACCGCCGCTTTCAGCGGCACCCAGCCCTGGACGGGACGCTTCTTCCGCAGGCGCCAGAGCGGCGCCAGGCCCATCTCGGCGAGGACCTCCGCGCGCCGGCTCACGCGAGCGGCAGCGCGAGAACCAGGGCGTCCTCGCGGCCGGTGTGCGCGGGGTAGTAGCCGCGCCGCACGGCGACACTGCGGAAGCCGAAGCGCGTGTAGAGGGCCTGCGCGCCGCGGTTGCTCGGCCGCACCTCGAGGAACAGGCTGCGGGCCCCGAGCTTGCCCGCAAGCTCGGCCGCCTGCGCGAGGAGCGCGGTTCCGTGCCCTGCGCGCTGGTGCGCCGCGGCGATCGAAAGGTTGAGCAGATGCGCCTCGGCCGCGGCGGCCATCAGCACGAAGTACCCGGCGAGCTGCGGCCCGACGCGCAGCACCCGGCACTCGTAGCCGGCGCGCAGCGAGTCGGCGAAGTTGCCGCGCGTCCACGGATGCGAGTAGAGGACGCTCTCGATCGCCATCACCTCGTCGAGGTCGCGCTCGGCCATCGGCGCGAGGCGGGGAAAGTCCTTAAGGACGGCGCTCAAGCTCGTCCTTCGTGAACGCGACCTTGTCGCGCAGATAGACCGGCGCGGCCTGCGCCGCGTCGACGCCCTCGCCGGCGGCGAGGCGCGGCGCCGCGAGCTCGGCCACCGCGACCGCGGTGGGGTGGATTTCGGGCCTCGCGAGCTCGACTTTGCCTTTCATTTCTTCCCGGTAGACCTCGAAGCCGCTGCCGCAGCCGACCCAGCCCTGCCCCGGCGGCGGCGGCGCCGAGCGCGGCGGCACGCATTGCGCCGCGATCACTTCGCGCCAGCTCCCGGCGCGCTTTTCAAGCGCCGCATAATACACTTCGCGCATCCGCGCATCGATGCACGCCGCCACGCGCGGGGCGCCGCATTCCTGCGCCAGCGCCTCGAGCGTCGAGATCCCGATCACCGGCAGGCCGCGCGCGAAAGCAAGGCCCTGCGCGAGCGCGCAGGCGATGCGCAGCCCGGTGAACGCCCCTGGTCCCGCGCCGAAAGCCACCGCGTCGATGCTCGATCCTTTCAGCAGGCTTTCAAGCATCGGCAGCGCGAATTCGGAGTGGCGGTGACCCGCGCGGCGCTCGAGCGCCGCGATCTCGCCGTCCGCCCACACCGCGACCGAGCACCACTCCGTGGACGTCTCGATCGCCGCGAAGCGCATGCGGCGATTCTATATACTCGGGCGCATGAAAGAACATGCCATTGCGGTCATTCCGGGCGACGGCATCGGCAGGGAAGTGATGCCGGAGGGCGTGCGCGTGCTCGAGGCGGCGGGCGCGAAGCACGGGGTGCGCTTCCAGTGGAAAGAGTTCGACTGGAGCTGCGACTGGTACAAGGCGCACGGCAAGATGTGCCCCGACGACGCGCCCGACATCCTGCGCCGCTTCGACGCGATCTACTTCGGCGCCGCGGGCAACCCGGCGATCGTGCCCGACCACGTCTCGGCATGGGGGCTGCTCATCAACTTCCGCCGCTGGTTCGACCTGTACGTCAACCTGCGGCCGGTGCGGGCGTTCGAGGGCCTGCCCTGCCCGCTCGCCGGCCGCAACCCCGGCGACATCGACTACGTGGTGATCCGCGAGAACACCGAGGGCGAATACGGCAACGTCGGGGGAAGAATCTTTGAAGGCACAGAAGACGAAATGGTGACGCAGTCAGCAGTGTTCTCGCGCAAGGGCGTCGACCGCATCATGAAGTACGCGTTCGAGCTCGCGCGCACGCGCAAGAAGCACCTCACCTCGTGCACCAAGTCGAACGGCATCACCATCACCATGCCGTACTGGGACGAGCGCTTCGCCGAGATGAAGAAGAACTACCCGGACGTGAGGACCGACCAGTACCACGTCGACGGACTGACGATCCAGATGGTGCTCAACCCCGACCGGTTCGACGTCATCGTCGCTTCCAACCTCTTCGGCGACATCGTCTCCGACCTCGGCCCGGCGACCGCGGGCACCATCGGCATCGCCGCCTCGGGCAACATCAACCCGGAGCGCACCGCGCCGTCGATCTTCGAGCCGGTGCACGGCTCGGCGCCCGACATCGCCGGGCGCAGGATCGCCAACCCGATCGGCGCCATCTGGTCGGGCGCGCTGATGCTCGAGCACCTCGGCCACGCCGAAGCCGCCGCCGACGTGGTGCGCGCGATCGAGCGCGTGCTGGTCGAAGGCCCGCGCACGCCGGACATGAAAGGCAAGGCTTCGACCTCGGAGGTAGGCACCGCAGTCGCGGAAGCGATCCGCAGCGCCTCGCGCAAGGCGGC
>DATIGR010000136.1:0-7206 GCA_035454645.1 Burkholderiales bacterium | reverse complement strand
CCGGAGCAGCCGGCGCGCTATGTCTGGACCGGCAGCGCCGCGGGCGAGCACCCCGCGGTGACGCTGCAGGTGACCAAGAAGCCGGGCGAGAACGCGGTGCGCGTCGCCGAGCGGCTGCTCGAGCGCGTGGACGAGCTGCGCGGCACCCTCATCCCGGCCGGGGTCGAGGTGAGCGTGACGCGCAACTACGGCGTCACCGCCGACGACAAGGCGTCGCAGCTCATGCACAAGCTCGTGTTCGCGACGCTCTCGGTGGTGGTGCTGGTGCTGCTCACGCTCGGCGCGCGCGAGGCGGCGATCGTCGGCGTCGCGGTGCTGCTAACGCTCGCGACGACGCTGTTCGCCTCGTGGGCCTGGGGCTTCACGCTCAACCGCGTGTCGCTGTTCGCGCTCATCTTCTCGATCGGGATCCTGGTCGACGACGCGATCGTGGTGGTGGAGAACATCCACCGCAGGGCCGGGCTCGAGGGCGGCGCAACCGGGGGCGGTGCGCTCGCCGGCATCATCCCGCGCGCGGTGGACGAAGTCGGAGGCCCGACCATCCTCGCCACCCTGACGGTGATCGCGGCGCTCCTGCCGATGGCGTTCGTCACCGGCCTGATGGGCCCGTACATGGGCCCGATTCCGATCAACGCGAGCCTCGGCATGCTCATCTCGCTCGCGATCGCGTTCACGCTGACCCCGTGGCTCGCCCTTGCGCTGCTGAAGGTGAAACATCATGCAACCGAAAGAAGCACGATCTTCGAGCGGCTGCTCCAGCCTTTCATCTCGTCGAAGCGCAATCGAACGGCGCTCTGGTACGCGATGGCCGGCCTGGTCGCGGCCGCGGCCGCGCTGCCCGCGGCGAAGCTCGTCGTCCTGAAGATGCTGCCGTTCGACAACAAGTCCGAGTTCCAGGTGGTGCTCGACCTGCCGGCGGGCACGCCGGTCGAGATCACCGCGGCGGCGCTGCACGACATGGGCGCCTACCTCGCCACCGTTCCCGAAGTCACGAACTACCAGGCGTACGCCGGCACGGCCGCGCCGATCAACTTCAACGGCCTGGTGCGGCAGTACTACCTGCGCGCCGCGCCCGAGACCGGCGACCTGCAGGTCAACCTCAAGGCGAGGGACGAGCGCAGCCGCAAGAGCCACGAGATCGCGCAGGCGGTGCGGCCGCGCCTCGAGGAGATCGCGCGCCGCTGGGACGCGCGCGTGAAAGTCGTCGAAGTCCCGCCCGGGCCGCCGGTGCTCTCGCCGATCGTGGCCGAGGTCTACGGGCCCGACGAAGCCGGCCGCGGCCGCGTCGCCGGCGAGGTGCGCGCGGCGTTCGCCGCGACGCCCGACATCGTCGGCATCGACTACAGCGTCGAGGATCCCGCGCCGCGCCTTCACCTGAAAGTCGACCAGGCGAAGGCGGCGCTCGTCGCGGTGACGCGCCGCGACGTCGTCGAGACCATGCGCGTCGGGCTATCCGGCGTGGACGTCTCGCCGCTGCACGACGGCGTGTCGAAATACCAGGTGCCGGTGAGGATCGCGCTGCCCGCGGAGCGCCACGGCGAGCTCGACGAGTTCCTCAAGCTCGGCGTGCGCACCGCGCAGGGCGAGCTCGTGCCGCTCTCGGAGCTCACGCGCCTGGCGGCGAGCGAGCGCGACCAGCCGATCTACCACAAGGACCTGCTGCCGGTGGTCTACGTGGTCGGCGACCAGGCCGGCCGCGTCGACAGCCCGCTCTACGGCATGTTCGCGGCGCGCGGCAAGCTCGCCGGCCGGCCGCTCGACGAAGGCGGCACGCTCGGCGAGTACTTCATCCGCCAGCCCTCGGACCCGTACCGGGAGTACGCGATCAAGTGGGACGGCGAATGGCAGATCACCTACGAGACCTTCCGCGACATGGGGATCGCCTACGCGGTCGGCCTGATCCTCATTTACCTGCTGGTCGTCGCGCAGTTCGGCTCGTACCTGACGCCGCTCGTCATCATGGCGCCGATTCCGCTCACCGTGATCGGCGTCATGCCCGGGCATGCGGCTCTCGGCGCGAACTTCACCGCCACCTCGATGATCGGGATGATCGCGCTCGCGGGAATCATCGTGCGCAACTCGATCCTGCTCGTCGACTTCGTGAACCTCAAGCTCGCCGAGGGCATGCCGCTCGCCGAGGCGGTGAAGCGCTCGGCGGGCGCGCGCGCCAAGCCGATCCTGCTCACCGCCGCGGCCGCGATGCTCGGCGCGCTGTTCATCCTCGACGACCCGATCTTCAACGGCCTCGCGATCTCGCTCATCTTCGGCATCGCGGTGTCGACGGTTCTCACCCTTCTCGTCATCCCGGTCTTGTACTACTCCCTAAGGACATCATGGCCAAGTACGCATTCGGAAAGAAGGTAGACATGGGCTTCGACCAGGCGGTCGCGGCCGTCACCCAGGCGCTCGCCAAGGAAGGTTTCGGCGTGCTGACCGAGATCGACGTGCAGGCGACGCTCAAGAAGAAGCTCGGCATCGAGCGGCCGCCGTACAAGATCCTCGGCGCGTGCAACCCGCAGTTCGCCGCGCGCGCGCTCGAGGCCGAGCCGCAGATCGGCGCGCTGCTGCCGTGCAACGTGGTGGTGCGCGAAGACGCCGGCAAGACGGTTGTGGAGTTCATGGACCCCGACGCCGTGCTCCAGCTCGTGCAGCGGCCCGAGGTCGGAAAGATCGCCGCCGAGGTCCGTTCGCGGCTGCAGCGGGTGATGGACGCGCTGTGACGCTCCTCGAATTCGCCCGCGGCCCGGCGCTCGCTTTATCCGTCCTGGTTTTCGCGGCCGGCCTGGCGTGGCGCCTGTACCGCATCTTCCGCCTCCCGGCGCGCTCGGACTACTCGGAGCCGCGGCGGCGCGACCTCGCCGCCGGCGGGCTGCGCGCGATCTTCGCCAAGATGCTGCCGCCCAGGGGAGTGAAGATCCGCGGCGCGCAGATGGCGAACGCCTACGCCTATCACATCGCGCTCGCGCTCATCGCGTTCGGCTTCGCCCCGCACATCGCCTTCGTCGCACGCTATCTCGGCCTCGCCTGGCCGGCGCTTCCCGACGCGGTGACCTATATCGCCACCGCGCTCGCCATCCTCGGGCTGATCTACGCCCTGATGACGCGCCTCACCGACGGCGTGCAGCGGCTGCTGTCGAGCTTCGACGACTATTTCAGCTGGGCGGTGACGATGGCGCCGCTCGTCAGCGGCATGGCGCTGCTGCCGCAGCCCGCGCCGCCCGCGTGGATCGCGCTCCACCTCCTCAGCCTGGAGCTCCTGCTCGTATGGCTGCCCTTCGGCAAGCTCGCGCACGCGGCGCTCGTGTTCGTGTCGCGCTGGCGCACCGGCGCCGACTTCACCCGCAAGGGAGCCGCGGTATGAACGAGCTCGATTTCGACACGCCGCGCTTCACGATCAGGAAACCCGCGGTGCGGCACGACCAGCAGGGCGACGCGACCGACGAAGCGCGCGCCCGGGCAGCCGCGCAGACGTTCGCCCGCGAGATGACGCGCACCACCGCGACCTACCTGGAGGCCTGCGTGCGCTGCGGGCATTGCGCCGAGGCCTGCCACTTCTACGTGACGAGCGGCGATCCGCAGTACACGCCGATCTGGAAGCTCGAGGTCTTCAGGAAGAAGAACGCCGGCGCCGAGGAGCTGCGCCGCTGGCAGGAGCTGCTCTACGACTCGTGCACGATGTGCGGCCGCTGCACGCTCGCCTGCCCCATGGGAATCGACATCGCCAGCCTGGTCGCGCAGGCGCGCTACGCCATGTTCGCGGCCGGGCTGGTGCCGCACGAGCTGCACGCGGTGGCCGAGCGCGCCGCGCGCGAAGGCAGCCCGCTCGGCGCGACGCCCAAGGTGCTGAAGGAGCGCATCGAATGGCTCTCCGACGAGCACGAGGTCGAGATCGCGCTCGACCGCAGCCAGGCCGACGTGCTGGTGACGCTCTCTTCGATCGAGATCATGAAGTACCCGGCCTCGCTGGTCGCGCTCGCGCGCATCCTCAACCGCATGGGCGAGAGCTGGACGCTGCGCTCCGACGGCTACGAGGCGACGAACTTCGGGCTGTTCTCCGGCAACCTCGACTGGCAGCGCGAGATGAGCCTGAAGCTGATCAAGGCGGCGATCGCCGCCAAGGCGCGCACGCTGCTCCTGCCCGAATGCGGACACGCCTACGGCGCGATGCGCTGGCAGGGCGCGAACATGTACGGCGCGCCGCTGCCGTTCCGCGTGCTGCACGTCACCGAGTTCCTCGCCGAAGCGGCGCGCTCGGGGCGCCTCGAGCTCAAGCCCATGGCGGGATCGGTCACCTTCCACGATCCCTGCCAGGTCTCGCGCCGCGGCGGCGCGACCCGCGCGCCACGCGAGGTCCTGGCTGCCCTGAAGGCCGATCTCAGGGAAATGCCGCCTGCCGGGGACGCCAACTGGTGCTGCGGCGGCGGGGGCGGCGTGGTCACGCTGCACCGCGCCGACGAGCACCGCCGCCGCGCCTTCCAGATCAAGATGAAGCAGGTCGAGGCCGCGGGCGCCGGGCGCCTCGCCACCAGCTGCTCCAACTGCCGCCTTACCTTCGACGACGGCCAGGCGCACTACCAGTGGGAACGCAGGATGGAGAGCCTGCTCGAGCTCGTCGCCGATCACCTCGCCTGAGGAGAAGACCATGGCCGATCCGCATCCGGTGGTGACCTACTCGAAGAAAGGCGCGAAATTCGACGACGTGCGCGAGGATCTCAAGCTCGCGATCGAGGGCAAGGGGCTGGTGATCGACTACGAGTCGTTCGTCAACCGCATGCTCGAGCGCACCGGCAAGGACGTCGGCTCGGCGCGCAAGCTCTACGCCGACGCGCATGCGTTCGTGTTCTGCAGCGCGGCGCTGTCGCGCAAGACGATGGAAGCCGATCCAGCGAACATGGCGATGTGCCCTTACAGCATCGTCGTCTATGAGACGCTAAGACAGCCCGGCACGGTGCGCGTGTCCTACCGCCGGCCGTGGCGGCCCGACGGCTCGGCCGCGTCCAGGGCGGCGCTGAAGGAAGTCGAGGCGCTGCTCGACGCCATCGCGCGCAAGGCGCTCGGTCTATGATCGCGGCCGTCGTGGACGAGCACCTGCAGCGCTGGAACGAGCGCTACGGCGGCGACGAGTACCTCTTCGGCACCGCGCCGAATGCGTTCCTCGCCTCCCACGCCTCGCTCCTCAAGCCCGGCCAGCGCGCGCTGTGCATCGCCGACGGCGAGGGACGCAACAGCGTCTGGCTCGCCGAGCAGGGGCTGGTTGTGGCGATTTTCGTGCAGTTCGCCGACCCGCCGATGCGCCGCTTCATGTTCGAGCGCATGATCGGCGCGCTCGTGCCGGGCGGCCTGGTGCTCGTCGAAGGCTATACGCCGGCGCAGCTCGAGTACGCGACCGGCGGGCCGAAGCAGGTGGACCAGCTCTACACCGGGGACCTGCTGCGCGAGGCGTTCGCAGCGCTCGAGATCCTCGAGCTCAGGGCCTACGAGGCGGTGCTGAACGAAGGAACCCGGCACGCCGGGATGTCGGCGCTCATCGATCTCGTCGCCCGAAAGAATATCAGGGCCTGATGTAGGCCCAGCCTTCGCGCTGGCGCTTCATGAGGTGCACCACGCCGGCGTCGACGTAGCTGACGCCGCCGTACATGTCGGCTCTCTGCACCTTGGTGTTGCGCATGGTGTTCTCGCACGCCATCAGCCCGACGTTGTTGTCGAGCGCCTGCGCGAGGCGGCCGGCGACCTTGGAGTCGGCCTTGAGCATCGCGAGGCCCGGCCCGTAGGCCACGATCTCGACGTCGACCTCGTCCTTGCCGAGCTCGGACTGGACGTTGCTCGCGTTGTTGAGCGCGAGGTTCCACTTCGCCGGGTCGTTGTCGCTGACCTGGATGACCACCCTGTGGCGCTCGCCCGCCTGCGCGAGCGACGGCGGCGAAAAGGCCGCGCTGGCGGCGGCAAGCAGCACGGCGAGCAGTGCGGATGGCTTCATTCCTTGCTCCCTTCGAAACGACGGATGATGACCAACTCCCCCTGCGGCCCGAAGCGAATGTTTTTGATCGGCGGATCAGTCCGGCGTATGGAGTCAAGAAGGCTAGCGCGTCATCCGCAGGAGCTGCAGCGAGCGCCCTTTGAGCGGGATCTGCGCGCCGTTCTCGTAGCTGCGCCCCTCGACGAAGCCCTGCTCGTCGGCGGTGTCGATCACCGCCTCCCAGCGTCCGCCGTCCGGGGCGGGCAGAGTGAACGCCACGTCCTCGCTCGAGGCGTTGAACAAGATGCAGAAGGTGTCGTCGAGCTCCTGCTCGCCGGTCGCGGTGAGGTGCAGCAGTCCCGCTTCGCCGGACAGGAGCAGCCCGAGCGAGCGCGCCTCGGCGTTCGTCCAGTCCGTCTCGCCCATCTCGGCGCCGTCGGGGCGCAGCCAGGTCACGTCCTTCACCTCGGCGCCCGGGATGCGCGTGCCCTGGAAGTGCCGCGAGCGGTGGAACACGATGTGGCTCGCGCGCAGCGCGACCAGCCGGCGGACGTACGCGAGCTGGCTCTGCGCCGCCTCGTCGAGCGACCAGTCGATCCAGCTCGCCTCGTTGTCCTGGCAGTAGGCGTTGTTGTTGCCGCCCTGGGTGCGGGCAATGGCGTCGCCGGCGAGCAGCATCGGCACGCCCTGAGAAAGAAGCAGCGTGGCGAGGAAGTTGCGCATCTGGCGGCGGCGCAGCGCGAGCACGGCCGCGTCCTCGGTCTCGCCCTCGGCGCCGCAGTTCCAGCTGTGGTTCGCGTCCGAGCCGTCGCGGTTTTCCTCGCCGTTCGCCTGGTTGCGCTTGGCGTCGTAGCTCACCAGGTCGCGCAGCGTGAAGCCGTCGTGCGCGGTGACGAAGTTGACGCTCGCCCAGGTGCGCCGCCCGCGGCGCCGGTAGATGTCCGACGAGCCGGAGAGGCGCGAGGCGAATCCGGCGAGCTCGCCGGGATCGCCCTTCCAGAAGCGGCGCATGGTGTCGCGGTACTGGTCGTTCCATTCCGCCCAGCCGGGCGGGAAGTTGCCGACCTGGTAGCCGCCTGGCCCGGTGTCCCAGGGCTCGGCGATCAGCTTGACGCCGGCCAGCACCGGGTCCTGGGCGACCGCGTCGAGGAAGCTCGCGTGCTCGTCGAACTTCCCGTCGACGCGCGCGAGCGTCGTGGCAAGGTCGAAGCGGAACCCGTCCACGCGCATCTCCTGCACCCAGTAGCGCA
>DATIGR010000135.1:0-11477 GCA_035454645.1 Burkholderiales bacterium | reverse complement strand
CCCTTCTGGATCGTCTGGCCGCCGTAGTTGCCGAAGCAGAGATGGACGGCGGCTTTCGCCTTGCGGGGTATTTTGAGTAACACCTTGTTGATCGCCGCCGCCGCCCACTTCCATTCATCCGGGTGGCCGGGCAGATTCGCTTCGTCGAGCTGCACCACGTCCGCGTCGAGGTGCTTCACCTGCGCGGCGAGCACGTCGGCGATCGCATGCGCGAGCTTCTCGGCGCTCCTGTAGTGACGGTCGTGCAGCGTCTTTGCCAGCATGTGCGGCCCGGTGAGCGTGAACTTGAGCGGGCGCGTGGCGAGCGCCTTGGCGCGCGCGCACGGGATCTTGAGGTTGAGGGTTCCGGGGCCGATCGGCCCCTCGACCACGCCCGGCGGCCGGGTGCGAAAGCGCATGCCCGAGCCGCGCGCGTAGTCGAGCCATTCCGAGAACCCGATGTCGCCGCGCACGCCCGCCATCGGCCGCACGAAGTACTCGATCATGCCGTTGGTCTCGGGATGGTTGACGTCGAAGCGGTAGAGCTCGCCGTCGCACACGAGGTCGATTCCGGCCTGCTCCTGGGTGTGCAGCACGACGCGCGTCGCATCGACGAGCGCCTGCTCCGACGGCGCCCGCGCGAGCCAGTCGGGCAGCGGATACGAGCCGACCACCGTGGTGAGGATGCGGGGCGAACTCATTTCATGAAATTATAGAATTCGGCCATGCGCGGCTTCGCCGGTGTCGAGGAGCTCGAAGAGTACATGACGCGGCCGTCGGCGCAGCTCGAGGCCGACCTCTCCGGCATCGGCGACATCCTGGTTCTGGGCGTCGGCGGCAAGATGGGCCCGACGCTCGCGCGCATGGCGAAGCGCGCCGCGCCGGGTAGCCGCGTAACCGGGGTCGCGCGATTCTCGGAGAAGGGCCTGCGCGAGAAGCTCGAGCGCCAGGGGATCGAGTGCATTGCCTGCGATCTGCTCGACCGCGCGGCACTCGAGCGCTTGCCGCGCGCAGGCAATGTCGTGTTCATGGCGGGCCACAAGTTCGGCGCCGCGGGCGATCCGTCGTTCACCTGGGCGATGAACGTCGCGGTGCCTTTCATGGTCGCCGAGACGTTTCGCGACTCGCGCATCGTCGCTTTCTCCACCGCCTGCGTCTATCCGTACGTCGGCGTGCACGGCCCCGGCGCGCCGGAAACGACGGCGACCACGCCGCCGCCCGGCGATTACGCCAATTCCTGCGTCGGGCGCGAGCAGATGTTCATGTACGGCTCGCGCCGCTACGGCACGCCGGGACGGCTCGCGCGGCTTTCGTACGCGATCGACATGCGCTACGGGGTGCTGCATGACGTCGCTTCGAGCGTCTTCCATGGGAGCCCGGTCGCGCTCGGCATGGGCTACGCGAACGTGATCTGGCAGGGCGACGCCAACGAGCAGGCGCTGCGGCTGCTCGCTCGCTGCACGTCGCCGGCGAGCCCGATCAATATCAGCGGCCCAAAAGTCAGCGTGCGAGCGCTGGCGGAGGAGTTCGGCAAGCGCTTCTCGAAGAAGCCGGCTTTCTCGGGCAGGGAAGCTGAGACCGCGTGGCTGATCGACACCTCGCAGTCGAGGACGCTGCTCGGCGCGCCGCGCGTAGCGCTCGACACGATGATCGACTGGGTGGCGGACTGGGTGGCGCGCGGCCAGCCGAGCCTGGGCAAGCCGACGCATTTCGAGACGCGTGACGGGAAGTACTGAGCACCCGCTCGGGCCCGAGCACCTCGGCGGCTGCCTCGCGCTTTCCAGGGCCGCGAACTGGAACCAGAACGAAGCCGACTGGCGCCTGATGCTCGCGATCGGCCACGGCTGGGGCATCAGCGTCGATGGGACGCTCGCCGCTTCGACGCTCGTGCTTCCCTTCGAGCGCTTTGCCTGGATCAGCATGGTGCTGGTCCTGCCCGAGCAGCGCAGGAAGGGCCATGCGACGCGGCTCCTTCGCGTGGCGCTCGCCGACCTCGAGAAGCGGGGTCTGACCCCGGTCCTCGACGCCACTCCCGCGGGCCGCGAGGTCTACCGTCTCGAAGGATTTCGCGACACTTGGGGGTTCAAGCGTTATGTTGTAAGGACGGAATTCGATGTCGGCGGCAATTTTTCGGCCCATCCCTTGATGCAGCCTGACTGGAAAAAGATCCTCGAGCTGGACCGCAAGGCGTTCGGCGCGAGCCGGGAGCGGCTGCTGCGCGACCTCGCGCGCCGGCTGCCGCAGGCGGCATTGGTGCATGAGAAGGGCTATGTGCTGGGGCGCGAGGGCAGGGAAGCGCTTCAGGTCGGCCCGCTGGTCGCGCGCGACGAGGACACGGCGATCGGGCTCCTCTCGCAGGCGCTGCGCGCGGTGAAGCCGCCGCTCTACGTCGATGTCGCCGACCACGCGCCGCGGCTGCGCGGCTGGCTCGAAGCGCATGGGTTCGCTTTCCAGCGGCCCTTCACGCGCATGGTGCGCGGCCTGGCCGCCGCGCCGGGAGATGAAAAGCTGGTCTACTGCGTGGCGGGACCGGAGCTCGGATGACCTACGACTTCATCGTGATCGGCGCGGGCCACAACGGCCTTGCCTGCGCCGCCTATCTCGCGAAGGCGGGCGCCAGGGCGCTCGTCGTCGAGCGCAGCAACCGCGTCGGCGGCGCCTGCCACACCGAGGAAGCGACGCTGCCGGGCTTCAAGCACAACATCTGCTCGGTGGTGCATACGCACATCCCGCTCAGCCCGGTCTACCGCGACCTCGAGCTCGAGCGCCATGGCGTGAAGTACGTGTATCCGGATTACCTGCGCGGCACGATCTTTCCGGATCACAAGAGCATCGTGATGTACCGCGAAACCGAGCGCATGGCCGCCGAGCTCGGCCGCTACTCGGCGCGCGATGCGAATACTTTCCGCCAGCTCGCCGCGGACTACGGCGAGTTCATCGACTCGACCTACCTGCCGCTCATGTATTCGCCGCCGCTGCCGCCCTCGCTGCAGACCGCGGAGCTCGAGAAGTCCGACGAAGGCAGGGCGCTCATGCAGTGGCAGGCAGCCACGCCGGTGCAGCTCCTGAACGAGCTGTTCGAAGCCGAGGAAGTCAAGGTGCACTTCCTCTCGAGGATGACGGTGCTCGGCTTCGCCCCGGACCAGTTCGGGCAGGGATGGATTTGTCTGTTCCGCATCCTGAAAGCAGAGGCGCCGATCTGCGTCGGCGGCTCGCAGCAGCTCGCGCAAGGGCTGAGGAGCGTCTTCGAGGCGCACGGCGGCGTGGTGCGCACCGGCATCGAGGTGAAGCGCATCCTCGTGCGCGGCAACCGGGCGGGGGGCGTGGAGCTCGCCGACGGCACGCGCGTCGAAGCGGCAAAGGCGGTGGTCACCAACGCCGAGCCGAAGAAGAGCTTCCTCGGCATGGTGGGCGAGGAGCTGCTGCCTCCGTCCTTCGTTACGCGCGTCAGGAACTACCACTCGCGCGGCCGCTCGCTCTTCGTGCTGCATCTCGCGCTGTCCGAGCCGCCGCTATACCGGGCTGCGGCGCAGAATGCGCCGGTCAACGTCGCGTTCAGCCAGGAGATGTTCGGCGGAGCCGTCGAGGACCAGGTGCGCGCCTACCAGGAGATCGCCATGGGCCGGGCGCCGCGCGAGGAGATGCTGCAGATCACGCTGCCGACGCTGTTCGATCCCTCGCAGGCTCCGGCGGGCAGGCACACCGCGGTCGTGTGGCAATACGCGCCCTACGCGCTCGCGGGGGGCTGGGGGAAAGTGCGCGCGGAATACGCGGAGCACCTGCTCGGCCTCTGGCGCTCGTATGCGCCCAACATGACGCGCGACAAGGTGCTCGCGATGAAGATCCAGGACCCGACCGACACCGAGCGCCTGAACGACAACCTGGTGAACGGCGTGGACGTCGTCGGCGACATGACCCCGGACCAGATGGGCTACTTCCGGCCCTTCGCCGGCTGGTCGAGCTACCGCACGCCCGTCGAAGGGCTCTATATGTGCGGCGGCTACTGCCATCCCGGCGGCGGCGTGCACGCCGGCGCCGGGCACAACGCCGCGACCGTCATCGTGGAGGACTACAAGCTCAAGCGCTGGTGGGACTGATGCCCAGCCGCGCGGCGAAATTCACCGTGAACGCCCCGCCGCACGAGCTCTGGAAATTCCTGCGCGATTTCGAAGCGCTCTGCACCTGCATTCCCGGGGTGGAGCGCATCCGGCTCGTCGACCCGCGGACCGCGGAGCTCACCGTAAAGGAGAAGGTCGGCGTCGTGCCTTTGATCGTCGAGCTCACGGCGCGCATCGACTCGGAGGACCCGCCGCGCCGGCTCCACGCCACCGCCAGCGCCAGGCACCTCACGATGGCGATCGACGTGACGCTGCAGGCAGCCGGACCGGCGACCGAGCTGCACAGCGTGTTCAACGTGAAAGGCGAGGGACCGCTCAAGCCGGTGGTCGATCGCCTGTTCGAGCGGCGCGCGACCGAGCGCACCGCCCAGTTCGCCGAGTGCCTGGAAAGGCGTTTCGGCCGCTTCAGCGACCCTTCACGGCCTTCATCTTGAGCGACTTGTCGAGAAACTCGTTGGTGTAGACGGTCTTCACGTCGAAGGGCTTGTCGATGCCGACATAGTCGCGCACCAGCTCGTAGTCCGCCTTCATGCGCGCGTCGTCGTGCCAGCCGAGCGCCACGCTCTGCGAGATCTTGTCGCTCATCAGCACTTCGACGAGCTCCCAGTTGGTGAGCTCGTTGTCGAACTTGAGCGCGCCGTTCGCGTCCACCAGGGCCTGCACGCAGGGCTTGGGCTGCTTGACGCATTCGGCGAACGCGCGCTGCGTCACCTTTACGAACTTGGCCACCGTCGCCTTGTTCTTCTTGAGGTAGTCGGCATTCACGATCACCGAGTTGCCGTAGGGATTGAGGCCGATGTCGCGCCAGGCGACGAAGCCCATGTCGGCGCCGAGCTCGCGCTGGAAGATGTGGTGGATGTTGTAGAACGAGGTCGTGATGTCGATCGAGCGCGCCTTGAGCGCGGCGAGCTTGGCGTTGGCATCGACGTTCACCCAGGTCACCGACTTCGGATCGATGCCGTTCGCCTTGGCGAGCGCGGGCCACATCGGGCGCGCGCCGTCGGCGGCGGGGTTGCCGATCTTCTTGCCGGGGAAGTCCTTGATTCCCTTGATGCCCGAGCTCTTGAGCCAGTACAGGCCCTGCGGCGAGTTGGCGTAGACGTTGAACACTCCGACCGACTCGGCGCCCTTGCCGCGGCCGATCAGCACGTTGCCCATGTCGGCGAGGCCGATCGGGTTCTGCGCCGCGCCGACCCGCTGCACGGCGAGCATCGAGCCCTTGCCCGGCTCGAGGTTGAGGTCGATGCCCTCCTTCTCGTACCAGCCGTGCTGCTTCGCGTAGTAGTAGGGCGCGTGGTCGCCGCCCGGCACCCAGTTGAGCATGAAGTCGACTTTCTGTGCCGCGGCCGGCGCCGCGAGCAGCGCGGCGGCGGAAGCGATAGCGAATCTGCGCATGAGCCCTCCTCCTTGTCTTGGAAACCCGGACAGGCCACGTTTCTCGGGCGGAAAAACGTGGTCTGTCCCTGATTCGGGTGACGAAGTAGCGATGGTAGCATCGGGTAACCGCTCGGTTAACATGCACCGGCCGCTGCCCCCGGACATCGCCGCGCTGCTGCGTCGCGGCACCGTCATCCCCGCCCATCCGCTTGCGCTCGATGCGCGCCGCAAGCTCGACGAGCGGCGCCAACGGGCGCTCACGCGCTACTACCTGGACGCCGGCAGCGGCGGCCTCGCGGTGGGCGTGCACGCCACCCAGTTCGCCATCCGCGAAGCCGGCCTTTACGAGCCGGTTCTCAGAATTGCAGTAGAAGAAGCGAAGAACCGCAATGTGGTGCTGATCGCGGGCCTCGCGGGCGGCACGGCCCAGGCGAAACGCGAAGCCGGGATCGCGCGCGCGCTGGGCTATCACGCCGGCATGCTCTCGCTCGGCGCGATGAAGGGCGCGTCCATCGACGAGCTCGTCGAGCACTGCAGCGCCGTCGCGGCCGAGATCCCGCTGGTGGGCTTCTACCTGCAGACCGCGGTCGGCGGCATCCCGCTGCCGATGGAGTTCTGGCGCCGCTTCGCCGCGATCGAGAACGTCGTCGCGATCAAGATCGCGCCTTTCAACCGCTACGCCACGCTCGACGTCGTCCGGGGCGTGGTCGCCGCGCGCGCCGAGGAGCGCATCGCGCTCTACACCGGCAACGACGACCACATCCTGCTTGATTTGGCCGTGCCATTTGAAATTCCCCGGGAGGGGCACAACGTCAGGGTGCGAATCCGCGGCGGACTGCTCGGGCACTGGAGCGTGTGGACGAAAACCGCGGTTGATTTGCTCGGGAAAGTCCAGAAAGGCGAGGTCGACCTCGCGCTTGATTCCCGGATTACAGACTGCAACAGCGCGTTCTTCGACGTCGCGAACAACTTCGCCGGGTGCATCCCGGGCTGCCACGAGGTGCTGCGCCGGCAGGGGCTGCTGGCAGGCACCTGGTGCCTCGACCCGGGCGAAAAGCTCTCGCCGGGGCAGTCGCAGGAGATCGACCGCGTCTACCGCGAGCACGCCGATCTCGCCGACGACGGCTTCGTGCGCGCGAACCTCGAAAGGTGGCTGTCATGAACTCGAAACTCGGACGCTGGACGCTGGCGGTGCTCGCGCACCTCGCGCTGCTCGCCGCGTGGCATCTTTTCGTGCGCTTCGGCGACGTGCCGAAGTTCGTGATGCCCTCGCCGGCGGCGACGCTCGACGCGCTGCTCGAGCCGAACTACAACTGGTGGACCAACATCGCGGTCACCGGCACCGAGATCTTCGCCGGCTACCTGCTCGCGCTCGCCGTCGGCGTGGCGCTCGCGCTGGCGTTCACCTGGTCGAAGACGCTCGAGGCGTTCTTCATGCCGCTGCTCGTATCGCTCAACATGGTTCCCAAGGTCGCGCTCGGGCCGCTGATCATCGTCTGGTTCAAGTACGGCGTGCTCCCGAACTCGATCATGGCGTTCTCGATCGCGGTGTTCCCGATCCTGCTCACCACCGCGCGCGGCCTGCGCGAGACCGAGCCCGAGCTGCTCGACCTCGTGCGCTCGCTCAAAGGCTCGCGCTGGCAGGTTTTCGCCAAGATCCAGCTTCCCGGCGCGCTGCCCTACATCTTCTCGGGCATGAAGGTCGGCGCGATCCTCGCCGTCGCGGGCGCGATCGTCGGCGAGTTCCTCGGCTCGGACAAGGGCCTCGGCTACCTCATGCTGCAGGTGCAGGTCACGCTCGACACGCCCGCGATGTTCATGTCGGTGCTGCTCATCACGCTGCTCGGCATGCTGCTGTACGGCCTGGTGCTCGTGCTCGAGCGCCTGCTGGTGGTGAAAGACGCGCGTGTCGCGTGAGCCGTTCATCCGGCTGGCGGGGGTGCGGAAGGTCTATGGCGAGCACCTCGCCATCTCGGACGCAACCTTCGACGTCATGCCGGGGGAGCTCGTGTCGCTGGTGGGTCCGTCGGGCTGCGGCAAGTCGACGCTGCTCAAGATCCTCGCCGGCCTGCATCCGCACGACGGCGGCGAGGTGCGCATCGGCTCGCCGACCCACCCCTTCGATCCGTCGAAGGACGTCGGCATGGTGTTCCAGGCACCGCTGCTCCTCAAGTGGCGGCGCATCCTCCAGAACGTGCTGCTGCCGGCGGAAATCCTCGGACTGCCGATGGCACAGGCGCGCGAGCGCGCGCGGCACCTCCTCCACATGGTCGGGCTCGACGGCGCCGAGGACAAGTATCCCTACGAGCTCTCCGGCGGCATGCAGCAGCGCGCCGCGATCGCGCGCGCGCTGGTGCACGACCCGAAGCTCGTGCTGATGGACGAGCCCTTCGGCGCGCTCGACGCGCTGACGCGCGAGAAGATGAACCTGGAGCTGCTGCGCATCTGGAAGCAGGCCGGCAAGACGATCGTGTTCGTGACCCACGGCATCTCGGAAGCGGTGTTCCTCGGCACCCGGGTGGTGGTGCTCACCGCCGGTCCGGCGCGCATGGCGGACAACTTCGAGGTCGGCCTGCCGCATCCGCGCACGCTCGACATGAAGACCCAGGAGCGCTTCGGCGAGTACACCCGCCGCATCTATCGCCTGCTGGGGATGGAATGAAAACGCGGCAGAAGATCCTCGACGCGGCGACGCAGGAGTTCGCGCGCTACGGCCTCGGCGGCGCGCGCGTCGACCGCATCGCGGCGCGCTCCGGCGCGAACAAGCGCATGCTGTACTACTACTTCGGCGACAAGGATGGCCTGTTTCTCGCCGCGCTCGAGAGCCGCTATGCGCACATCCGCAACGCCGAGCGCTCGCTGCGCCTGGAGCACCTCGACCCGCGCCAGGCGGTGCGGCGCCTGGTCGCATTCACCTGGCGCTATTTTCTCGAGCACCCGGAGTTCCTCACGCTGCTCAACAGCGAGAACCTGCACCAGGGGCGCCACGTGCGCCGCTCGCGCCGCGTGCGCGAGATGCATTCGCACCTGGTCGCGATGCTGCGCGACGTGCTGCGCCGGGGAGAGGCGCAGGGCCTGTTCCGCAAGGGCGTCGACCCGGTGCAGCTCTACATCTCGATCGCGGGCGAAGGCTACTTTTACCTTAGCAACCGCTACACGCTGTCGCGCATCTTCGGCCGCGACCTGATGGCGCCGCGCGCCCTCGCCGAACGCGCGCGCCACATCACTGACATGGTTCTGAGCGCGCTGAGGAAACCATGAGGATCGCGCTGTGCAACGAGGTGATCGCGCCGATGCCGTTCCCGCGGCAATGCGAGTACGCGGCCAAGCTCGGCTACGACGGCCTGGAGATCGCGCCCTACACGCTCTCGGAGGAGCCGCACCGCATGGGCGCCGCGCAGATCGCCGCCGCGCGCGCCGCGGCCGACGACGCCGGGGTCGCGGTGACCGGCCTGCACTGGCTGCTCGTCAGGCCGACGGGGCTGTCGATCAGCGCGAAAGACGAAACCGTTCGCAAGAAGACGGTTGACGTGATGCTTTCCCTGATCGACCTGTGCGCTGCACTGGGCGGCAAATACCTGGTGCACGGCTCGCCGCAGCAGCGCCGCGTCGAGGCGGGCGAGACGCGCGCCGCGGCGATGGCGCGGGCGAAGGACTGCTTCGCGTCGATCGCCGGGCGGGCCCGGCAGGCCGGAGTCGTCTACTGCATCGAGGCGCTTTCCTCCGACACGACTCCGCTCATCAACACGCTGGACGAAGCGGCGCGCATGGTCGAGGAGATCGGTTCTCCTTCGGTCAGAACCATGCTCGACTGCAGCGCCGCGGGGCGCATGGAGAAAGAGCCGCTGCCGGCGCTGGTCGAGCGCTGGGTGCCGAGGGGCATGATCGCGCACGTGCAGGTGAACGACCGCAACCGCCGCGGCCCCGGCCAGGGCGAGCAGCGCTTCGCGCCGCTGTTCGCTGCGCTGAAGAAGCACGGATACCAGGGCGACGTCGCGGTCGAGCCTTTCGACTACGTTCCGGACGGGCCCGGCGCCGCGGCGCGCGCCATCGGCTACATCAAGGGGATCCTGGAAGCGATCGACGAGCGATGAGGTTTTGGGTCAAGGAGATCGATTTCTTCGAGCGCGACGTGCGCCTGCGCATGCCGTTTCGCTTCGGCGTGGTGACTCTCACCGCGGCGCCGCAGGCGTTCGTCCGGGTAAAGATTCTCTTGGAAAACGAAAAACAATCCGAAGGCGCGGCGGCTGAACTGCTCGCGCCGAAGTGGTTCGACAAGAATCCCGCGCTCAGCAACGAGCAGAATTTCGATCAGCTGCGCGCCTCGATGCGCAAGGCAGCAGAGGTCTATCTCGCCGGGGGGCTCGATACCGCGTACGGCCATTCGCGGCCGACGGTCGGTCTGGTGGAGAACTTCGGCCCGGCGCTCCTCGACCGCGCGCTGCTCGATGCGCTGTGCCGCGCGCTCGGCATCTCCTTCTACGCCGCGGTCAGGGACAACGTCCCCGGCATCGGCTTTGCCGGTCTCGACCTGCCGCGATTCCTGAAAACGCTGAAACCGGCCTCGCAGATCGCCGCCCGGCATACCGTGGGGCTGCTCGACCCGATGACGCTGCGCGACGTGAGAAGTCCGGTCAACGACGGGTTGCCCGAGACGCTCGAGCAGGTCATCGCGCGCTACGGGCACCGCTGGTTCAAGCTCAAGGTCGGCGGCGACGTCGGGGCCGACGTCGCGCGCCTGGGCGCCATCGCCGCGGTGCTCGACCGGATCGAGGAGCCCTACCACGCGAGCCTGGACGGCAACGAGCAATACGAGGATGCGCCCCAGGTCCTCGAGCTTCTTGAAGCAATATCTTCAGAACCGCGCCTGAAGCGCCTTGCCGAAAGCATCGTTTTCATCGAGCAGCCGATCAAGCGGCAGAACGCGCTCGAGTCCGACGTTGGCGCTCTGGCCGCGCGCAAGCCGGTCATCATCGACGAGTCCGACGACTCGCTCGATGCATTCCCGCGCGCGAAGGCTCTGGGCTACCGCGGCGTGTCGTCGAAGACCTGCAAGGGCATCTACAAGTCGCTCGTCAACGCCGCCCGGTGCGCCGCCTGGGGACCGGACTACTTCATGTCCGGCGAGGACCTCACGATCCAGGCCGGCCTCGCGCTGCAGCAGGACCTCGCGCTCGTGTCGGCTCTCGGCCTCGCCCACGTCGAGCGGAACGGACACCATTACGTGAACGGCATGGCGGAAGTGCCGCAAGTCGAGCAGGAGCGCTTCCTCGACTCGCACCCCGACCTCTACGAGCGCAGCCACGACGCGGTGCGGCTGCGCATCGAGAAAGGTTTGATCCGCATCGGATCGCTCGACTGCCCCGGCTACGCGAGCCGCGCCATGCCGGAATGGAAATCGATGAGGAAAACATGAGCGAGAAGCGCATCGGCGTCATCATGCACGGCGTCACCGGGCGCATGGGCATGAACCAGCACCTGATCCGCTCGATCCTCGAGATCCGCAAGCAGGGCGGCGTGGCCCTCAAGGACGGCACGCGCGTCATGCCCGATCCGCTCCTCGTCGGGCGCAACGCCGCCAAGATCGAGGAGCTCGCGCGCCGGCACGGCGTGCATCGCTGGACGACGGATCTGGAAAAAGCGTTGCAATCGGAAGACGAAGTGTTCTTCGATGCGGCATCGACGCAGCTTCGGCCGAGGCTCCTGAAGCAAGCGATCGCCGCCGGCAAGCATGTCTACTGCGAGAAACCCGTGGCGACCACGCTCGCCGAGGCGAAGGACCTCTACGCGGCGGCGAAGAAAGCGCGCGTCAAGCACGGCGTGGTGCAGGACAAGCTCTGGCTGCCCGGGCTTCTGAAGCTCAGGAAGCTTCGCGACGAGGGCTTTTTCGGAAGAATCCTTTCGGTCCGCGGCGAATTCGGCTACTGGGTGTTCGAAGGGGATCGCATTCCCGCGCAGCGCCCGTCCTGGAACTACCGCAAGCAGGACGGCGGCGGCATCATC
>DATIGR010000134.1:0-6130 GCA_035454645.1 Burkholderiales bacterium | reverse complement strand
CCGTTCACGCGGATGTACTGCAGGTCGGAGCCGATGTGGCGCTCGAGCTCGTCGACCAGCTTCTCCTCCTGCCAGCCGTTGATCTGGTCCTCGATGAAGCGGCCGATCTTCGCGCGGTGCTCGTCCACGAGCGGCGGGATCGCGGTGAGGATCTGCTCGTCGATCCACTGCCGGATCTCGCGCTCGGCCTCCAGGCGCGCGCCGAAGGCGCGCACCATGCCGGCGATGCGCTGGTGGGTCACCGAGGAGGCGAGCTGCAGGTCCTCGGCGAGCCAGGCGCGGAACTGCTGCCACAGCCCGCCGACGTAGTCGGCGAGCGCCGGGTTCTCCAGGATCTCGTCGCGCACCGCCTGCACCTTTTCCCGCAGCGCCGGGTCGCTTTTCAGCTTCCCGATGAACCGGGCGACAAACTGGTCGAAGCGCCGGCGCAGCTCGTGGCCGCGGTCCTCGCGCACCTCGTGCACCTTGGCGATCGCGGCCTCGGCGATCTTGAGCGCCGCGCGCTCGTCGAGCTGGAGCTGGAACCAGTCGCTGATCCGCTTGAGCAGCGGCGCGCTCCTGCCGACCTCGACCGCGATGTAGCGCCGCGTCTCCTCCTTCGAGAGCAGGTCGTCGAGGCCGTTGAGCGCGGCGTCGAGCAGCGCATGGTGGCGCTGGTTCTCGGTCAGGATGTCGAGGACCTGGGCCGCGGTCGAGGCGAGGTCCACGTTGCGCAGCAGCCCGGCGACGTTGCGCTGGAGGAAGCGCCGCACGCGCTCGTCGTCGACCGCGGTGAGCGCGTAGGCCACGAATCGGGCCGCATAGGCCGCCACCGCCTCGACGTTCTCGGCCTTGAGCAGCCACCGGCACAGCGTGTCGGCCGGCCGGAACTCGGCGATGCGCTGTACCACCGCGGCCGACGACAGGAAGTTCTGCTGGATGAATTCCGACAGCCCGCGCGCGATCCTGCCCTTGTTGCGCGGAATGATGGCGGTATGCGGAATCGGCAGCTCGAGCGGCCGGCGGAAAAGCGCCACCACCGCGAACCAGTCGGCGAGCGCGCCCACCATCGCCGCCTCGCTGAACGCCGCGAGGTAGTAATAGTCGAGCCTCTCGGACACCACGTAGACCACGGCGGCCAGCACGAGCAGCCCGGTCGCGATCCATTTCATGCGCATGCGTCGTCCTCCTCGGCGGTACTATCCTAATGCGGGAGAACGCCATGACCTTCACCAAAGTCGTGCTCTACACCGGAGCCGACGGCCGCGCGCGCTGGCGCGAAGAGCCGATCGAGCTGCCCGAAGGCACGCCGCAGGCGATGCTATCGCGCGTGTTCGCTGCCGGCGGCTACCAGCTGCGCGCGAGCCCGGTCGGATTCCGCAGCGAGTGGCATTGCACCCCGCAGCCGCAATGGGTGTTCATCCTTTCGGGCGAGATGGAGATCGGCCTGCACGACGCGGGCGCGCGCGTGTTCCGCCCCGGCGAGCATTTCTTCTCGGCCGACACGCTGCCCGCCGGCGCGGTGTTCGACGCGCGAGTGCACGGCCACTGGAGCGCGCAGCGCGGCGCGAGCCCGCTCGTGACGCTGTTCCTCAAGGTCTAGCATTCCCGGCGCGCATGACCCGCGTGCGCATTTTCCGTTTGAGGCGCGCGCGCGGCCGGCGGCATAGTGCCGGCCATGATTTCACTCCTGAAGAGACTGCTTGCCGCGTGGGCCGCGGCGCGCTCGCGCACCGAGCTGCGCGCCCTCAGCGACCGCGCGCTGAAGGACATCGGCCTGCGCCGCGAAGAGATCGACTCGCTGTTTCGCTGACCGCCCGGCCGCTACGCGGCGATCTGGCTGCCCGGGTCCGGGCCCCGCAGCGGCGACTCCTCGGCCTCCTCCGCGATCTCTTCGCCGTCGGCCAGCACCTTGGCGCCGGTGCGCACCCCGAGCAGCTGCTGCTCCTCGCGCGTCATCTGGTTGAGCGGCGCGAGCCAATGCATGAACCGGCAGAGCAGATCGAGCCGGGCCGAGCCGTCGCCGCGGAACAGGCTGCCGCTCTGGCTGCGCGGCATGCGCTCGGGGATCAGGGAAATGAGGCGGATTACGGCGGCTCCATCCATGCTTGCTCCTCGTGATGTCCAAAGCAAGGTGCGAAGCCTAGCCAGCAGCCGCGCGCCTGCCAAGCGGCATTTTTGGCAGCCGGGAGAGCCGAAGCGTCACAAAGTGTCGCCGCACGGCGTCAAGTGTGACACCAGTCGCGGATGATCGCCTCGTAGATGTCCACCGACTGGCGGATGCGCTCCTGGCTCGCGTACTCGTCGGTCTGGTGCGCCATCGCCGCCTCTCCCGGGCCGAGCACCACGGTCGGCGCGCCGGCGTAGACCTTGAGCAGGTTGGCCGCGTCGGTCATGTAGGGCGCGGTGCGCGCCGCGGGCGGCTCGCCGAGGAAGGGCCTGCAGATCTCGAACACGCGCTGCACCCACTCCCCGTCCGGCGCAGTCCACACGGGCTGGAGGTCCGAGAACACGTCGAGCTCGGCGTCGCCGAGCAGCCCTTTGACTCGCTTCATCACGTCGTCATGGTCCACTCCCGGCACGGTGCGGATGTCGACGCCGAGCGTCGCTTCGTCGGGAACCAGGTTCACGCCGCTGCCGCCGGCAAAGGTGCCGACGTTGAGCGTCGGCTTGCCCATCACGGGGTGGGGCCGGGCGTTGAAGTCGAAATTCTCCAGCTTCGAGAGTGCGCGAGCCGCCTTGTAGATCGCGTTGACCCCGAGCTCGGGCATCGAGCCGTGCGCCGAGACGCCGCGAAAGCGCGCGTGGAACTTGACCGACCCCTTGTGGCCGACGAGCGGATAGTTGGACGTCGGCTCGCCGACGACCATCGCGCCCGCGCGTCCGAGGAGCCGGGTCTTCGCGAGCTGCGCCGATCCGATGCAGCCGCCCTCCTCCGCCGCGGTGAGGACCACCACGACTCCTGGAGTGCCGGACAGCTTGCTCGAAAACGCCCGGGCAGCAAGCAGGATTGCCGCGACCCCGGCCTTCATGTCGGAGGCGCCGCGGCCGTACAGCTTGTCGCCATCGGTCTCGCCGGCGAAGGGATCATGAGTCCACTCGCGCGCGCCGAGCGGCACCACGTCGAGGTGCCCGGTGAGGCAGAGCGGCGCTTTCTCATCCGAGCCGCCGGCGCGCGCCACGACGCTGGTGCGGCCCTCCTGGAAGTCGAAGTATTCGACCGCGTAGCCCCAGTCCTGCAGCATGGCGCCGGCATAGCGCGCGCAGTCGCGCTCGCGGCCGGGCGGGCTGACGGTATCGAAGCGAAGCAGTGCCTTGGTGAGCGAAACCGCGTCCCGGGCAGTCATGGCGCCCGATGATAGACGCAGGCGCGGTTCCGGCGTATTTTTTCGCTCACCCCCCGGAGGCGGGCATGCACAACATCGTCGTCGAATGGCTGGATGAGGACAAGACCCGCGCCCGCTTCTCGCTGCCCGGGCGCCAGGAATGGCGCGCCGAGCACATCGACGCCCTGATCCAGGTCCTCGCGGAAATCCGCTCCGAGATGTCGCCCGCGGTTTCGCCCGAGCCGCCGCAGGTCCACCCCGACGCGCTGCACGACCCGCGCTACGCCACCGAGCTGCATCCCTTCTCGGGCGGCACGCTCCTCGAGATCCGCCACCCCGCGCTCGGCTGGATGGACTTCGTGCTGCCAAGCCTCGAGCGCATCCGCATCACGCGCTTCCTGACCGAGCAGGAAGAGGCCTGGCAGCGCTTCCGGCGCTAGCCGCCTGTCACGGCACCGCGCATGCGAGTGGGCCGTCGAGCTGACCGTTCGGGCCGAAGACGCTGACGACCGGCGGCGTGACGTTGGTGAAGCGCAGCCGAAGCAGCCCGTTGCGGCCCGAGACGTTGACGAAGGCGCCCGCGGGAACGTTGATCGTCGAGCAGCGCAGGTTGGGCAGGACATCGTCGCCGCGCACTTGCAGCATGCTCATCGACCCGACGCTGATCGCGCCCATGATATCGACCTGCCGGAAGTCGGCGAGGCTCGCGTTGTTGACGTCGATGGCGAGGAGGCTCGGCCCGACGGGGTGCTGGATGATCTCGAACGGAAACTCGTTGTCCGGGAAGTTGGCCACGTTCAGGCCCGTTCCGATGCGGTAGTCGCTGTGGTTACCGACGGTGAGAGCCGCAGCGCCGGTGTTGTTCCGGATGACGTTGCCGCCGGCGCGTGCCCGCGAGCGGCCTAGCTGCACGCCCGCGTCGCCGGCGGCGACCCTGCCGTTGCGCTCGATCGTGTTCCGCACCAGGCGCGCGTAGCTGTCGTTGTACACGCCGACGCCGTCGGAGCGATTGTCGACGATCGTGTTGTCCTCCGCATCGACCGAGCCCCCGTGCGTCGCTAGGATGCCGCGGCCGGTGTCAGGCAGCCCGGACACGCCGTTGTCGGCGAGGCGATTGCGCCGCAGCGTGGCGTGCGCGCCGTTGCGGACCAACACGCCTTCGGTTGCGTTGCGCTCGATAGTGGAATCCTCGACCGTGAAGGCGGCGTTGTCCGTTCCCGAGATGCCGGCGCCGGTCGGGCTGCTGACTATCAGGCTGCGGATCAGTACGCGCCTTGCGCCCACGATGCTGATGGTTCCGTTCATCGTGCCGCCCTCGCCGATCAGCGTCACGTCATCGCGAGTCACCTTGACGTCCTCGGCGCAGGCGCCCCGGATGACGACCTCCAGCGGCCGATCGGGCTTCTTCTTCCCCAGGGCGTCCTGGATGCTGCTGCCGCGGGCGCAGTCGACGATCGCGCTATCGCGGTCGGCGAGCGCGACCCCGGGAAGGCCCGCGAACAGAAGACCGAGAGCGAAAACGAGGCGTTGCTTTGCTTGAGTGATCATGATTCCCCCCTGTGAAGTGGTTGCACTATCGGCTGAGTCGCGCGGGCGGTAAATCCCGAAATCGTGGGAGGGGTGCTATTGTTGGGCCGGACAGGAGGAGAGAACGACCATGGCGAAAGCGTATTGGGTGGTGTGCTATCGCGCGATCAAGAATCCCGACAAGCTTGCGGCGTACGCGAAGCTCGCGGCTCCGGCCATCCAGGCGGCGGGCGGGCGTTATTTGGTGCGCGGCATGCCGGCGAAGACCTACGAGGGCGGCCTGAATCAGCGCACCGTGATCACAGAGTTCGACAGCCTGGCGAAGGCGCTCGCCGCCCACGAAAGTCCGGGCTATCAGGAGGCGCTGCGCGTCCTCGGCGACTCGGCCGAGCGCGACCTGCGCATCATCGAGGGCGTCTAGTCAGCGCCTCGGGATTGACCACGTTGATCGGCGCGCCGGCGGCGAAGGCGACCACCTGGTCGAAGATGTCGGCGAACTGGATCTCGTACTCTTCGCGCGTGACGTAGCCGAGGTGCGGCGTGCAGACCACGTTGTCCATCGCGAGCAGCGGATGGCGGCCGCCGGTCACCGGCTCTTCCTCGTAGACGTCCACCGCGGCTTTGCCGGGCCGGCCCGCCTGCAGCGCGGCAACCAGCGCTCCGGGCTCGATCAGCGGCGCGCGGCTCGTGTTGACGATGAGCGCGCTGGGCTTCATGCGCGCGAGGTCCGCCGCGGTGACGATGCCGCGGGTCGCATCGACGAGCCGCATGTGCAGCGTGATGACGTCGCACCCGGCGAAGAACGCTTCCTTGCTCGGCGCCACCGCGTAGCCGTCGGCGCGCGCTTTCGCGCGCGTCGCCTCGCGCGCCCACACCTGGACCTGCATGCCGAAAGCGCGGCCGTAGCCCGCGACCACCGAGCCGATGCGGCCGTAGCCGTAGACGCCGAGGGTCTTGCCGCGCAGCGTGGTTCCGACCCCGATTTGCCAGCGGCCCGCCTTGAGCGCCGCCGCCTGCTGCGGAACGTCGCGCGCCGCGGCGAGGATCAGCGCCCAGGTCATCTCGGCGGTCGAGTACGACGGCGTGCCCGGGTGCATGTTCGACGACACCACCACGCCGTGCCGCGTGCAGGCCTCGACGTCGATGTGCGGATGGACGCTGCGCTGGCTGATCAGCTTGAGCCGGGGCAGGCGCTCGAGCAGCGGCGCACGGATCCTGGTGCGCTCGCGGATCAGGATGAGCGCCTCGGCGTCCTCCAGGCGCTCGGCGAGCGCCTCGGTGTCCTGCACATGGTCGGT
>DATIGR010000133.1:0-15693 GCA_035454645.1 Burkholderiales bacterium | reverse complement strand
TTCGAGAAGAAGGTCCGCCGGCAGCTCAAGCGTAGTTGACGTTAACGTAAACGTCAAGTACCCTCCCAAGGCCCGTGAACGCCCCCGACGAGCACCTCGCCGCCCCCGACCCGCATTTTGTGACCCGGGTGCGCGAGAGCTTCGGCCGGCAGAAGGCGATGGCGCTCATCGGCGCCTCGCTCACGCGCGTCGCGCCCGGCGAGGTCGAGATCGCGCTGCCGTGGCGCGAAGACCTCACCCAGCAGAAGGGCTTCATCCACGGCGGCATCCTCGGCATGATCGCCGACACCGCGTGCGGCTACGCCGCGTTCTCCCTCATGCCCGCGGGCGGCTCGCTCGTCACCGTCGAGTACAAGATCAACATCCTCAAGCCCGGCCGCGGCTCGCTCCTCGCGAGGGCCAAGGTGATCCGCCCCGGCCGCACGCTTACCGTGGCGCGCGCCGAGGTGTACTCTGAGGACGGCAGCCACGTCGCGACGATGCTGCAGACATTGATGGCCCTCCCGGGAACGCCCGACACGCCGGAATGAACTTTCTCAAGTTCGAGCACGGTGAAACCATCGACATGCTGCGCGAGTCGGTGCGCGACTTCACGGCCAAGGAAATCGCGCCGCGGGCCGCGCAGATCGACGAGACGAACGAGTTTCCCGCCGACCTGTGGCGCAAGTTCGGCGCGCTCGGGCTGCTCGGCATCACGGTCGAGGAGGAGTACGGCGGCACGGCCATGGGCTACCTCGCGCACATCATCGCCATGGAGGAGATCTCGCGCGGCTCGGCCTCGGTCGGGCTTTCCTACGGCGCGCACTCGAACCTGTGCGTCAACCAGATCCGCCGCAACGGAGCCGAGGCGCAGAAGAAGCAGTACCTGCCGAAGCTCGTCTCCGGCGAGCACGTCGGCGCGCTCGCCATGTCGGAGCCCGGCGCCGGCTCGGACGTCGTCGGAATGAAGCTGCGGGCAGACAGACGCGGCGAGCGCTACGTCCTGAACGGCAACAAGATGTGGATCACCAACGGACCGGATGCCGACGTGCTCGTGATCTATGCGAAGACCAGCGATCAGGGCATCACCGCGTTCCTGGTCGAGAAGGGGATGAAAGGCTTCTCCACCGCGCAGAAGCTCGACAAGCTCGGCATGCGCGGCTCCAATACCTGCGAGCTCGTGTTTCGCGATTGCGAAGTGCCTTCGGAAAACATTCTTGGAAAGGAAGGCGCGGGCGTCAAAGTCCTCATGTCGGGCCTCGACTACGAGCGCGCGGTGCTCGCCGGCGGGCCGCTCGGCGTCATGGCGGCCTGCCTCGACGTCGTGATCCCGTACGTGCACGAGCGCAAGCAGTTCGGCCAGCCGATCGGCGAGTTCCAGCTCATGCAGGGCAAGCTCGCCGACATGTACACCAAGTTCTCAGCCTGCCGCGCGTACGTCTATGCAGTCGGGCAAGCCCTCGATCGGAACGAAACCACCCGGAAGGACGCCGCCGGCGCGATTCTCTACGCCGCCGAAAGCGCGACCTGGATGGCCGGCCAGGCGATCCAGGCGCTCGGCGGCATGGGCTACATCAACGAGACGCCCACCGGGCGCCTCTGGCGCGACGCCAAGCTCTACGAGATCGGCGCCGGCACTTCCGAGATCCGCCGCTGGCTGATCGGGCGCGAGCTGTTTACGGAGACCCAATGAGCGCGCTCATCGAAACCTACCGCGGCGCGGTCTATCCCTGGCATTGCGACCACATGGGCCACATGAACGTCATGTGGTACGTCGGCAAATTCGACGAGGCCACCTGGAACCTGTTCGCCGCCATGGGCGTGACCGCGGCTTTCCTCAAGGAGAATCAGCGCGGCATGGCGGCGGTCCAGCAGAACATCACGTACCGGCGCGAGCTCGTCGCCGGGGACACCGTGCTCGTGCGCTCGGCGTTCCTCGAGGTACGCGACAAGGTGGCCAAGTTCGTCCACGAGATGTGCAACGCGCAGACCGGCGAGATCTCGGCGATCTGCATGCTGACCGGCGTCTTCATCAACACCCAGACTCGAAAGTCGTGCCCGTTTCCCCAGGACGTCGTCGCGCGCGCTCAGGCGCTCGTGCGCGCATACGCGGTCCCTTCATGAAGGAGAGTTCCATGCAAAGCGACCCGGTCGTCATCGTATCCGCCGCCCGCACCCCGATGGGCGGCTTCCAGGGCGAGCTCAAAGGCTTCGCCGCTCCCGAGCTCGGCGCCGCGGCGATCCGCGCCGCCGTCGAGCGCGCAAGCATCCGCGCCGACGAGGTCCAGGAGCTCATCATGGGCTGCGTGCTTCCGGCCGGCCAGGGGCAGGCCCCCGCGCGCCAGGCCGCGCTCGGCGCCGGATTGCCGCCCGCGGTCGGCTGCACCACCGTCAACAAGATGTGCGGCTCCGGGATGAAAGCCGCCATGCTGGCCAATGATCTTCTTCTTTCCGGAACCAACGATGTCATGGTTGCAGGCGGCATGGAATCCATGACCAACGCGCCGTACCTGCTGCCGAAAGCCCGCGCCGGGCTGCGCATGGGCCATGGTCAGGTAATCGACCACATGTTCTACGACGGCCTCGAGGACGCCTACGACAAGGGCCGCCTCATGGGGACGTTCGCCGAGGACTGCGCTTCCAAGTACCAGTTCACTCGCGCCGCGCAGGACGAATTCGCGATTCAGTCCCTGAAAAGAGCACAACAGGCGAACCGGCAAGGCTGGTTCGCCTGGGAGATCACGCCCATGGCGATCAAGCTCGGCAAGGAGGAGAAGTTCGTCGAGATCGACGAGCAGCCGTTCAAGGCGAACCTCGAAAAGATACCGACGCTCAGGCCCGCATTCCGCAAGGACGGCACAGTGACCGCAGCGAACTCGAGCTCGATCTCCGACGGCGCCGCGGCGCTCGTCATGATGCGCCGCTCGACGGCCGAGAAGCGCGGCCTCGCGCCGCTCGCCGTGGTCGTGGGTCACGCCACGCACGCGCAGGAGCCGGGCTGGTTCACCACCGCGCCGGTAGCGGCAATAAGAAAGCTTCTCGAAAGAACCGGCTGGAACGCAAGCCAGGTCGACCTCTACGAGATCAACGAGGCGTTCGCGGTCGTCGCGATGGCGGCGATGAAGGAGCACGGCCTGCCGCACGACAAGGTGAACGTCCACGGCGGCGCGTGCGCGCTCGGCCACCCGATCGGGGCCTCGGGCGCGCGCATCGTCGTCACGCTCATCGGCGCGCTGCGCAAGTACGGTCTCAGGCGCGGCGTGGCGAGCTTGTGCATCGGCGGCGGCGAGGCGACGGCCATGGCGGTCGAGCTGGCTTGAAAGCGCGGCTGCAGGCGCTGCTCGACCGCTCGCGTTTCCTGCGCGCTTACGGTTTTCGCTTGAAAAAAATCGGCACTCTGGGTTGCACGCTCGAGCTCCCGCACAAACCCGACCTTGAGCGCCCGGGCGGAATCATCAACGGCCCGGCGCTGATGGCGGCGGCCGACTGTGCGATGTGGCTCGCGATCAAGGCACGCATCGGCGTCGAGAACGACGCGCTCACTTCGGAGCTCAACACCGCCTTCCTCGCGCCCGCCAAAGGCGAGCACGTGTACTGCACCGCGCGCATCCTGAAGATGGGGCGGCGGCGCATCTACGGCGTGGCCGAGTGCCACGGCAGAAAAGGCAATCTGTTCAGCCATCACACCATTACCTATGTCCGCCCAAGCTGAGGAAATCCGCGAGGCGGTGCGGCGATTCGCGGCCGAGCAGCTTGCGCCGAACGCCGCGCGCTGGGACCGCGAGAAGATCTTTCCCAGGGAGGCGCTGAAAGGCCTCGCCGGGATGGGCCTCTATGGCGTAGCGATCCCCGAGGAATGGGGCGGCGCGGGGCTCGACTACACCTCGCTCGCGGTCGCGTGCGAAGAGATCGCGGCGGGCGACTGCTCGACCGCGACGATCGTCGCGGTGAACAACCTGGTCGCCGGCATCCTCGCCGGGTACGGGAGCAGAAAGCAGAAGGAGGAGTTTCTGAGGCCTCTTGCCCAGGGAAAGCTGCTCGCGGCGTTCGCGCTCACCGAGCCACAGGTCGGCTCCGATGCGTCCGCGATCACCACGCGCGCGGAGAAGCAGGGCTCGCACTACGTGCTGAACGGCGTCAAGCAATTCATCACCTCCGGGAAGAATGCCGACATTGCCGTCATTTTCGCCGTGACTCAGAAGCAGGCCACCAAGCGCGGCATCAGTGCGTTCGTCGTGCCCACGTCGGCGCCGGGATACAAAGTGGCGCGCATCGAGGAAAAGGCCGGCCAGCACGCCTCCGACACGGCGCAGATCGTCCTCGAAAACTGCAAAGCCGAGCACCTGCTCGGCGAGGAAGGCGCGGGATACCGCATCGCGCTCGCCAACCTGGAGTCGGGCCGCATCAACGTCGCCGCCCAGGCGACCGGCGTGGCGCGCGCTGCGCTGGAGGCGGCGATCGCCTACGCGCGCGAGCGCAAAAGCATGGGCAAGCCCCTCATCGGGCACCAGGCGGTCAACTTCCGGCTTGCCGACATGGCCACCCAGGTCGAGGCCGCACGCCAGCTCTACCTGCACGCGGCGCGGCTGCGCGACGAGGGCAAGCCCTGCCTCAAGGAAGCGTCCATGGCCAAGCTCTTCGCCTCCGAGATGGCCGAAGGCGTGTGTTCCGACGCGATCCAGATCCACGGCGGGTACGGCTACGTCTCCGACTTCCCGGTGGAGCGCATGTGGCGCGACGTGCGTGTCACCAAGATCTACGAGGGCGCGAACGATATCCAGCGCCTCGTGATCGGCCGCGCCTTGGAGGAAGGAGCGTAGAAGCCCGCATGGAGGCAGGGATGAAAGCGCCGATCGACTTCTACTTCGACTTCTCCTCGCCCTACGGCTATCTCGCCTCGCACAAGATCGAGGCGCTCGCGGCGAAGTACGGCCGCGGCGTGGCCTGGCGGCCGATGCTGCTCGGGGCCGCTTTCAAGGCGACCGGGAGCGCTCCCCTGCCCAGCGTGCCGTTGAAGGGAGACTATGCCAAGCGGGACTTCCTGCGCTCGGCGCGCTTCCACGGCGTCCCCTTCCGGATTCCCGAGCCTTTTCCCGTCCCCACCGTTGCGGCCTGCAGGGCCTTCTACGGGTCCCCGGACGACAAGCGCGTGCCCCTTGCCAAGGCGCTGTTCCGCGCCTACTTCGTCGACAACGTGAACATCGGTGAAGCGGAGAACGTGCTGAAGGTGGCCGCCGACGCCGGCTGCAAGCCCGACCTCAACGATCAGGCAGTGAAAGATAAGACCCGCGCACAGGTGGACGCGGCGCTTGCCCAGGGCGTGTTCGGCTCGCCCTACATCGTGGTCGATGGGGAGCCTTTCTGGGGCGTCGACCGCTTCGACCAGATCGAGCGCTGGTTGAAAGCGCCGTTTTGATCCGGAGCGAGCTCAAGCCCCGATCGACCGAGTTCCGCGAGAACGCGGCGCGCATGCGCGCGCTGGTGGCGGATCTCAAGGACAAGGTTTCGATCGTCACGCAGGGCGGGGACAAGGCGGCGCGCGACAAGCACACGGCGCGCGGCAAGATGCTGCCGCGCGAGCGCGTCGCCAGGCTGCTCGACCCGGGCTCGCCCTTCCTCGAGATCGGACAGCTCGCGGCGTGGGGCATGTACGGCGGCGACGTGCATTCGGCGTCGATCATCTGCGGCATCGGCCGGGTGTGCGGCCGCGAATGCGTGATCGTCGCGAACGACGCGACGATCAAGGGCGGCACTTACTACCCGATGACGGTGAAGAAGCACCTGCGCGCGCAGGAAATCGCGGCGCAGAACCGGCTGCCCTGCATCTACCTCGTCGATTCCGGCGGCGGCTACCTGCCCGAGCAGGACAGCGTGTTCCCGGACCGCGAGCACTTCGGCCGGATCTTCTACAACATCGCCAACCTCTCGGCGGCGCGCATCCCGCAGATCGCCTGCGTGATGGGCTCGAGCACCGCGGGCGGCGCGTACGTGCCGGCGATGTGCGACGAATCGATCATCGTCAAGGGCCAGGGCACCATCTTCCTCGGCGGCCCGCCGCTCGTGAAGGCGGCGATCGGCGAGGTGGTCACCCCGGAAGAGCTCGGCGGCGCCGAGGTGCACACGCGCGTCTCGGGCGTCGCCGACCACTACGCGCTCGACGATTCGCACGCGCTCTCGCTCGTGCGGCGAATCATCAAAGGACTCAATTTCCCGAAGCAGGTCGCCCTCGAAGTGCGCGCACCGCGCGAGCCCGCCTATCCCGCCGAGGAGATGTACGGCGTCATCCCCGCCGACCCGCGCAAGCCCTACGACGTGAGGGAGCTCATCGCGCGCATCGTCGACGGCTCGGAGCTCGACGAGTTCAAGCACAACTACGGCACCACGCTCGTCGCCGGCTTCGCTCACCTGCACGGCTACCCGGTCGGGATCCTCGCGAACAACGGGATCCTGTTCTCCGAGTCCTCGCTCAAGGCGACGCATTTCATCGAGCTCGCTTGCCAGCGCGGCATCCCGCTGCTTTTCTTTCAGAACATCACCGGCTACATGGTCGGCAAGAAATACGAGGCGGGCGGAATCGCCAAGGACGGGGCCAAGATGGTGACCGCGGTCGCCACCGCGCGGGTGCCCAAGTTCACCTTGATCGTCGGCGGCTCGTTCGGCGCGGGCAACTACGGCATGTGCGGCCGCGCCTACTCGCCGCGCTTCCTCTGGATGTGGCCCAACGCCCGCATCTCCATCATGGGAGGCGAGCAGGCGGCGTCCGTCCTTTCGACCGTGAAAGGCCAGTTCAAGTCTTCCGGGGAAGAAGAGGAGTTCAAAAAGCCCATCCGCGAGCAGTACGAGCGCCAGGGCCACCCGTACTACGCGAGCGCGCGCCTGTGGGACGACGGCGTAGTCGATCCGGCCGACACGCGGCGCCTGCTCGGCCTCGCCATCTCGGCTTCCCTCAACGCTCAGATCGAAGACACCCGTTTTGGTGTCTTCCGTATGTAGCGTGAGCGAGCACCGTGCGACGGTAGAGTGGCAGCGCTCGGGCGAGTTCCGGCACGCGACCTATTCACGCAACTACAGGGTTTCCTTCGATAACGGAATCACCATGACCGGCAGGGCCGCGCCGGAAAACATCCCCAAAACCTCGGCCACCGGTCCGGGCGTCGACCCCGAGCAGGCGTTCGTCGGCTCGCTTTCCGCGTGCCACATGCTTTGGTTTCTCGCCCTTGCCGCCCAGAAGAAGTGGGTGGTGGAAAGCTATGTCGACGAGGCCGTGGGCATCCTCGACCAGACCTGGATGTCCAAGGTCACGTTGCGGCCGGCGGTGACTTTCTCGGGCAACAAGCCGACCGAGGAAGAGCACGCGGCACTGCATCGCCGGGCGCACGAAAAGTGCTTCATCGCCAATTCGGTCAAGACGGAGGTCGCGGTCGAGCCATGCTTGAAGTGACGAAGCACAGCGGGGTCGCGCGCGTCACCCTCAACCGGCCCGAGCTGCGGAATGCGTTTGATGACGAATTGATCAAGCAACTCCGCGGAGCTTTTAAAGACATTTCCCGCGATGCGTCCATTCGCGTCATGGTCCTTGCGGGAAACGGCCCGGCGTTCTGCGCCGGCGCGGATCTCAACTGGATGAAGCGCATGGCGGGCTACGGCTACGACGAGAACCTCGCCGACGCGGCCGCGCTCGCGGACATGCTGGCGGTGCTCGATCGCCTGCCGAAGCCCACCATCGCGCGGGTGCACGGGCCGGTGTTCGCAGGGGGGACGGGCCTCGTCGCGGCGTGCGACATCGCCGTCGGCACGCCGCAGGCGAAGTTCTGCCTCTCGGAAGCGAAGCTCGGGCTCTCGCCCGCGACCATCAGCCCCTACGTCATCCGCGCGATGGGCGAGCGCGCCGCCCGGCGCTATTTCCTCACCGCCGAGGTGTTCGATGCCCAGGAGGCCCTTCGGATCGGCATGCTCTCGCAGCTCGTGCCGACCGAGCGCCTCGACGCCGCCATCGATGAGCTTCTCGAACACCTGCTCGCCGGCGGCCCGCAGGCGCACGGCAAGATCAAGGCGCTGATCCGCGAAGTGGCCGGGCGCCGGCCCGACGACGCGCTCGTCGCCGAGACCGCGCAGCGCATCGCCGAGATCCGCGGCTCGCCCGAAGGCAGGGAGGGCATCGCCGCCTTCCTCGAGAAGCGCAAGGCGTCCTGGTGTTCGCCAAAATCCTGATCGCCAACCGGGGCGAGATCGCCTGCCGGGTCGGCCGCACCGCGCGGCGGCTCGGCATCGCCACGGTCGCGGTGTACTCGGACGCCGACCGCGACGCGCTGCACGTGCGCCTCGCCGACAGCGCGCGCAAGATCGAGAGCTACCTCGACATCGCCGCGGTGATCGCCGCCGCGCGCGAATCGGGCGCGCAGGCGATCCATCCCGGCTATGGCTTCCTCGCGGAAAACGCCGAATTCGCGGCGGCGTGCCGTGCCGCTGGCATCGTGTTCATCGGGCCTGCGCCCGAGGCGATCGCGGCGATGGGCGACAAGGCGGCCGCCAAGCGCGTGATGGAAAAAGCGGGTGTGCCGCTGGTGCCGGGATATCACGGCGACCGGCAGGACGAGGCTTTCCTCGAGAAGGAAGCGGCGCGCCTCGGCCTTCCGGTGCTGATCAAGCCCTCCGCCGGCGGCGGCGGCAAGGGGATGAAGATCGTGCGCGACAAGGCGGCCCTGGCCGCCGCGCTGCAGGGATCCAAGCGCGAAGCGAAGTCGGCCTTCGGCGACGACCGGGTGCTGATCGAGCGCTATCTCGAGCGCCCGCGCCATATCGAGGTGCAGGTCTTCGGCGACACGCACGGCAACGTGGTGCATCTCTTCGAGCGCGACTGCTCGGTGCAGCGCCGGCACCAGAAGGTCGTCGAGGAGGCCCCGGCGCCGAATTTCCAGCGCAAGCAGGAGATCTGCGCCGCCGCGGTGGCCGCGGCGAAGGCGATCTCGTACACCGGGGCCGGCACGGTGGAGTTCATCGCCGAGCAGGACGGCCGCTTCTACTTCATGGAGATGAACACACGCCTGCAGGTCGAGCACCCGGTCACCGAGATGATCACCGGTCTCGACCTGGTCGAATGGCAGCTGCGCGTCGCCGCCGGCGAGCCGCTTCCGCAGAAGGAGCCTGCCGTCAGGGGCCACGCGATCGAGGCGCGCATCTACGCCGAGGATCCCGGGCGCGACTTCCTGCCTGCGACGGGCAGGATCCTGCATCTGAGTTTCCCCGGGGAAACCGCTTCCATCCGCGTCGATACCGGCATCCAGGCCGGGGCCGAGATCACTCCGTGGTATGACCCGATGATCGCCAAGCTGGTCGTGCACGGCTCCACCCGCGCCTCGGCGCTGCAGCGCCTGCAGCAGGCGCTCGCCGAGGTGGAAATCGCCGGCGTCACCACCAACGTCGGCTTCTTGCGCCGCCTCGCCGCGAGCCGGGCGTTCGGTGCCGCAGAGCTCGACACCGGGCTGATCGAGCGCAACAGGAAAGAATTGCTCGAAGAGAAGCCCGTCAGCCTGGAGCTGCTCGCGGCCGCCGGGTTCGCCGAGCTCGCCGAGGAAGAGCGCGCCGCGCGCGAGCGGGCCGCAGCCTCCGGCGACCGCTACTCTCCCTGGCACGGGGTCGACGGCTGGCGCCTGAACGAGGACTCCCACCACGACTTCGTCTTTCTCGAGGGAGCGAAGGTCCATCCGGTGCGCCTGCTGTTCCTCGAGAGCGGGCTGCGCATCGTCGCAAATGGCAGGACCTGCGACCTCTCGGGCGAGCCGCTGCCCGACGGGCATATGTTCGTGCGCCTCGACGGCCGGGCGTTCAAGGCGCGCGCCGTGCGCGACGGCGACGACTGGCACGTTTTCTGTGAAGGCGACTACCGGCAGCTATCGCTCAAGCAGGAGCTCGCGGGCGCGGGCGACGAGGCGAGCGCCGGCTCGCACGCCGCCCCCATGCCCGGAAAGGTCATCAAGGTGCTGACCGATGCCGGCGCCAGGGTGACGCGCGGCCAGGCGCTCCTCATACTGGAAGCCATGAAGATGGAGCACACCATTACCGCGCCCGCCGATGGCGTGGTGAAGGAAGTCCATTACGGCGCAGGCGAGCAGGTGCTCGAAGGCGCGGAGCTGATCACGCTCCAATAACAGGGACAGACCACGTTTTTCCGCAAAATCAAGCGATGAGCTCTCTTCAAGACACAAAAACGTGGTCTCTCCCTGATTTTGTCCGCCTGGTGGAAGTGGGCCCCCGGGACGGCCTGCAGAACGAGCCGGGCGAAGTGCCGACCGACGTCAAAGTCGAGCTTATCGAGCGGCTCGCCGACGCCGGCCTGCCGGCGGTCGAGGCGACCGCATTCGTGTCGCCCAAGTGGATCCCGCAGATGGCCGACCATGCCGAGGTGATGGCGCGAATCAGGAAAAAGCCCGGCGTTTCTTATCCGGTGCTGACGCCGAACCTGAAGGGCTTCGAGGCGGCGCGCGCCGCCGGCGCGACCGAAGTCGCGATCTTCGGCGCCGCATCCGAAGCGTTTTCGCGCAAGAACATCAACTGCTCGATCGCCGAGTCGCTGGATCGGTTTCGACCCGTGGTCGCCGAAGCGAAGAAACACAGCATTAAAGTGCGCGGCTACGTCTCCTGCGTGCTCGGCTGCCCATACGAAGGCGAGATCAAGCCCGAGAAGGTCGCCGAGGTGGCCGGTGCGCTTTACGACATGGGCTGCTACGAGGTGTCGCTCGGCGACACCATCGGCACCGGCACGCCGGGCAAGACGAAGGCGATGATCGAAGCGTGCGCGCGGCGCGTGCCGCTTGAAAAGCTGGCCGGCCACTACCACGACACCTACGGCCAGGCGCTCGCCAACATCTACGCCTCGCTCGAGATCGGCGTCGCGACCTTCGACGCCTCGGTCGCCGGCCTCGGCGGCTGCCCGTACGCAGCGGGTGCGTCGGGGAACGTCGCCACCGAAGACGTCATCTACATGCTGAACGGTCTGGGGGTACGCACCGGCGTAGACCTCGACCGTTTGGTGGACATCGGCCAGTGGATTTGCGGCGTACTCGACAGAAAACCCGCTTCGAAAGCGGCGCTGGCGATTTCCGCCAAGAAGAAGAAGTGAAAACCCCCTGCATCAAGGTCTGCCAGATGGACCCCGTGCGCGGCGTGTGCATCGGCTGCTGCCGCACGCTCGACGAGATCGCGCGCTGGGGAGGCATGCCTCTAGAGGAACAAGAGTCCATACTGGCCCAGCTTCCCGGGAGACGAAGGAAACTAGATATCCCGGAAATTGCCGTGCCGCCCCTTGCCTGACGAGAAGCGCGCGGCGCCGGCGGCGCCTTCGGCCTTGAACGCGGGGATGCCGTTGTACCACTCCTTGCGCATCGCTTCTCTGAGGCTCAGGCCTTGCTGGGCGTAGGCCGAGCGCCGGTCGGCGCGCGTGCAGGCCTGCGGGAAGCGGGCGATCTCGTGCGCCATCGCTTCGGCGAACTCGCGCGACTTGCCGTCGGCGACGACGTGCTCGCATGCGCCGATGCGCAGCGCCTCGTCCGCCGGGACCTTGCGCCCGGTGAGGATGATCTCGAGCGCGCGGCCCATGCCGACGATGCGCGGAAGGCGCACCGTGCCGCCGTCGATGAGCGGCACGCCCCAGCGGCGGCAGTACACGCCAAAGTACGCCGACTGCTCCATCACACGCACGTCGCACCACAGCGCGAGCTCGAAGCCCCCCGCCACCGCCGGGCCCGCGACGGCGGCGATCACCGGCTTGTCGAGCTCCAGGCGCGTCGGGCCGAGCGGTCCGCGCGGGATGGCCTTGCGATCGTCGAGGGGATAGTCGATTTCATGGATTTCAGAAGTGTTCTCAACGAGCGAGGCCCCGTACTTCAGATCCCAACCTGCGCAGAACGCTCCGCCCTCGCCCCACAGCACTGCGACCGCGGCGCTGGAGTCTTGATCAAAAGCTTCAAAAGCAGCCACCAGCGCATCCGCGCTCTCCGGATCCATCGCGTTGCGCGCCTCGGGACGCGAATGGATCACCGTCCAGACCTTGCCCTTCTTCTCGACCCTGACCGCCATGGCAACCTCCGTTGACTGGTACTTCGATTTCGTCTCGCCCTTCTCTTATATCTGTTTGCACCGGCTGCCGGAACTGGGCGTCGAGGTCGGTTTCAAGCCGGTTCTCTTCGCCGGCCTGCTGCAGCACTGGGGGCAGAAGGGCCCGGCCGAGATCCCGGCGAAGCGCAAGTGGACCTATCGCTGGTGCACGTGGTGGGCGCGCGAGCTCGGCATCCCGTTCCGCTTCCCGGCCGAGCACCCGTTCAATCCGCTCTCGCACCTGCGCCTCGCGCTAGCCTGCGGCTCGAATCCGGCGGCGGTCAAACGGATTTTCGATTCGCTCTGGATGAGCGGCGCGAATGCCACCGATCCCGCGCGCTTCCAGGCGCTCTGCCGCGAGCTGAACGTCGAACCGTCCGCGCTCGGCGATGAGCGGATCAAGTCCCTCCTCAGGAAGGAAACCGAGCAAGCCGTAGCCCGGGGCGTTTTCGGCGTGCCGAGCTTCGTCGTGGAGGGCGAAGTGTTCTGGGGCGCCGACGCGATCGAGTTCGTGAAGGCGTTCCTCGAGGATTCTTCGGTATTGCGAAACGACGAGATGCGACGCGTCGACTCGCTGCCCGTCGGCGCGGCCAGGAAGGCGCCGTAGGCCGCTAGCCGTACTTGCGCAGGTCCTCGATCACCTTGCCGTCGTTCGGCAGACTCCCCGGCTCGACGAGCTGGGCGTCGCCGCGCAGCTTGGTCACCTCGCGGATCGAGGCGACGATCGCCTCGGCGACGCCCTGGAGCCGCCCGCGCACCTCGCACTTGAGCGTCATGCGGTCGTCGCCGGCTTCGCCTTCGACCACCAGCCGCGCGCGCAGGATCTCGGGATGGCGCCGCACGATGTCGCTCACCTGCCGCGGCGTGACGAACATCGCGCGCACCTTGGTGCTCTGGTCGGCGCGGCCCATCCAGCCCTTGATGCGCACGTTGGTGCGTCCGCAGGGGCTCGCGCCCGGCAGCACCGCCGAGAGGTCGCCGGTGGCGAAGCGGATGAGGGGGTAATCCCTGTTGAAGGTGGTGATCACGACTTCGCCGACCTCGCCCGGCGCCACCGGGTCGCCCGTGCCGGGGCGCACGATCTCCAGGATCAGGCGCTCGTCGAGGATCATGCCTTCGTTGACCGTGCCGTCCGGCATCACCGACTCGTAGGCGATGAGGCCGAGGTCGGCGCTCGCATACGTTTGCGAAACACCAATGCCGCGCTCACGCAGGGAAGTCCTCAATGAAGGGGGCAAGTACTCGGCCCCAACGTGAGCTTTCTTGAGGCTCGAGATGTCGGCCTTCAGCTCGTCGGCCTTCTCCACGATGAGCTTCAGGAACGAGGGCGTGCCCACGAAGGCGTTCACCTTCAGGTCGCGGATCGCGGCCACCTGCATCTCGGTCTGTCCGACGCCCCCGGGGATCACGGTGCAGCCGATCGCGGTCGCGCCCGACTCGAGCATCGAGCCCGCGGGGGTGAAGTGGTACGCGAACGTGTTGAGCACGCGGTCCCCGGCGCGGAAGCCGCCGGCGAACAGCCCGCGCGCGGTGCGCCACCAGTCCTTGCCGCGGCCCTCGGGATCGTAGATCGGCCCGGGAGAGACGAAGAGCTTCGCCAGCTTCCCCACCGGGGTCGCGTTCAGCCCCCCGAGCGGCGGCATTTCCTTCTGCAGCGTGCCGAGATCGCTTTTCCGGGTCACGGGCAGGGCGGCGAGCGCCGCCCGCGATCTCACCTTGGCCGGGCTTACGTCAGCCAGAATCCTGGCGAACCCCGGGGCGCGCTTCTTGGCGTGCGCGACGAGCTTCGGCAGCTCGGCCATCAGCTGCGCCTCGCGCCGCTTCGGGGCGCGCGTTTCAAGCTTGTCGAAGAATTCCCGCTTCAAAGCCACCGCTTGCGGCGCCGGTAGGACTTGACGTCGCGGAAGCTCTTGCGGCCGCCGGAGGAGAAGCCGAGGTAGAACTCCTTCACGTCCTCGTTGTCGGCGAGCGATATCGCTTTGCCGTCCATCACCACGCGGCCGTTCTCCAGGATGTAGCCGTAGTCGGCGTAACGCAGGGCGATGTTGGTGTTCTGCTCGGCGAGCAGGATGCTGACGCGCTCCTTGCGGTTGAGCTCCTTGACGATCTCGAAGATCTCCGCGACGAGCTGCGGCGCGAGCCCCATCGAGGGCTCGTCCAGCAGGATCATGCGGGGGCGCGCCATGAGCGCGCGCCCGATCGCGGTCATCTGCTGCTCGCCGCCCGAGGTGTAGCCAGACTGCGAATTGCGCCGCTCCTTGAGGCGCGGGAAGTAGCTGTAGACCTTCTCGAGCTCCTCCTTGACCCCCGAGCCGATATAGCCCCGGGTGTAGGCGCCGGTGAGGAGGTTTTCCTCCACCGTGAGGTGCTGAAAGCAGTGCCGGCCCTCCATCACCTGGCAAATCCCGCGCTTCACGAGCTCCGACGGATTGGACTTGTCGATGCGCTCGCCGCGGTAGAGGATCTGGCCCTTGGTGACCTCGCCGCGCTCGGCGCGCAGGAGGTTGGAGATCGCCTTCAGCGTGGTGGTCTTGCCGGCGCCGTTGGCGCCGAGCAGCGTGACGATCTGGCCCTCCTGCACCTCGAGCGACACGCCCTTCAGCACGAGGATCACGTGGTCGTAGATGACCTCGATGTTGCTGATGGAGAGGATTGCGCCGTTGGTGGACATAAAAAAGGGAAGGGCGAAGGCCCTTCCCTGTACGGTCTAGAAGATTACTTCTCCCTGGAGCAGTCGCGCGGGGTGATGCCCTTTTCCTTCGCGTACTGCGCGGCGGAAGCCTCGATCATCGGCCGCACGATCGACTGATCGGACGCGATCCAGTCGGTGATCACGTTCCACTTGCGCCCGTCCCACTGCAGGAACTTCACCGCGCCGCCGCCCTCGTGGTCCAGGCACGAGACCTTCAACGGCTGCATGAGGCCGACTGCGCCAAGCTCCTTGAGGCGTTTCTCGTCGATGTTGAGGTTCTCCAGGCCCCAGCGCACCTGCTCGCCGGTCATCGGCTTGCCCTTGCCGAAGCGGTTCTGCGCGTTGCGGATGGCCTCGGTGGTGACGATGCCGGCGACGATGCCGCGCGTGTGGTAGATCGAGCCGATGCGCGACTGGTCCTCCATCTCGCCCTTGCCCTTCTTGTAGACGTGCTTGAGCACCTCCTGCATCACCGGGAAGTTGGTGCCGGGCAGGTTGAAGCCCGCGGCGATGTAGCCTTTGGCGGCGTCGCCCGCCGGAATCACGTCCTCTTCCGCGCCCGACCACCAGACGCCGACGATCTTGGTGCGCGGGAAGCCCACCTTCGCCGCCGCCTTGAGCGCGGTCGGGTTCATGACACCCCAGCCGCGCAGGATGACCCAGTCGGGGCGGATCTGGCGCACCTGCAGCCACTGCGACTGCTGCTCGTTGCCCGGGTGCGGAACCGCGATGTGCGTGACCTGGAAGCCGTACTTCTTCGCCTGCGCGTCGAGCACGGGGATGGTTTCCTTGCCGTAGGCCGAGTCGTGATAGATGTTCACGATCTTCTTGCCCTTCAGCTTGTCCATCCCGCCTTCCTTCTGGCCGATGAACTTGATCTTGGCAGTGTTCTGCGACCAGTACGTCGTAATGAGCGGGAAGACGTAGGG
>DATIGR010000132.1:0-6763 GCA_035454645.1 Burkholderiales bacterium | reverse complement strand
AAGGGGTCAGGAACCTTTTTCGCGCAGTTTCGCGTAGCTCACGGCAAGAAGGTTCCTGACCCCTTTTCCAATAAAAGGGTCCTGACCCCTTTTTCAGACCACCGCGCCTTCCTGCTCGTCGCGCCGGTCGCCGGGCTTCTTCTTGACCGGGACGGTGAACTGCTCGCGCTTGGTGCCGAGCCACATGACGAGCGGGCTCGCCACCAGCACCGAGGAGTAGATGCCGAAGAGAATTCCGATGGTGAGCGCGAGCGCGAAGTAGTGCAGCGCCGGCCCGCCGAAGATCAGCATCGTGGTCGCCATCACCTGAGTGCTGCCGTGGGTGATGATGGTGCGCGAGATCGTGCTCGTGATCGCCGCGTCGATCACCTCCGGCGTGGACGCCTTGCGCATCTTGCGGAAATACTCGCGCACCCGGTCGAACACGATCACCGACTCGTTCACCGAGTAGCCGAGGACGGCGAGCACCGCCGCCAGCACCGCGAGCGAGAACTCCCACTGGAAGAAGGCGAAGAAGCCGAGGATGATCACGACGTCGTGCAGGTTGGCGACGATCCCCGACAGGCCGAAGCGCCACTCGAAGCGCAGCCAGAGATACAGCACGATGCCGGTCGCGGTGACGAGCAGGGCGAGCGCGCCGTACTCGGCGAGCTCGCGCCCGACCTGCGGCCCCACGAACTCGACGCGGCGCAGCTCCGCGGTACGGTCTTGTTGTTGAAGAATCGAAATGACTTTTTGCGAGAGATCCGCGCTGCTCTGGTTCTTCTCGATGTGCATGCGGATCAGCACGTCGCGCGAGGAGCCGAAGTTCTGCACTTCGGCCTTGTAGCCGGCGCGCTCGAGCGAGGCGCGGATCGAGTCGACCTCGGCCGAGCGCTGGTAGCCGACCTCGATCAGCGTGCCGCCGGTGAACTCGATCGAGAAGTCGAGGCCGCGCGTCGCCAGGAAGAACACCGCGGCGAGGAAGGTGACGAGCGAGATGATGTTGAAGACGAGCGCATACCGCATGAACGGCAGGGTCCGCCGGATCTTGAAGAACTCCATCTAGCCTACTTCCACGCGGTATCGCCGATCAGGAGCTTCGCCACGCGGCGCCGGTGCCCGTAGACCAGGTTGACCATCGCGCGCGACACCGTGACCGCCGAGAACATCGACGTCAGGATGCCCAGGCAGTGCACCACCGCGAAGCCGCGCACCGGGCCCTGGCCGAAGATGAGGAGCGCGAGCCCCGCGATCAGCGAGGTGACGTTCGAGTCGAGGATCGTGCCCCAGGCGCGCTCATACCCGGCCGCAATCGCGGCCTGGGGGGTGGCGCCTCCCCGGAGCTCCTCCCGGATGCGCTCGTTGATGAGCACGTTGGCGTCGATCGCCATGCCGAGCGTGAGGGCGATGGCGGCGATGCCCGGCAGGGTGAGCGTCGCCTGCAGCAGCGAAAGCAGCGCGATCAGGAAGAGCAGGTTCACCGCGAGCGCGACCGACGAGATCATCCCGAACACCACGTAGTACGCCGACATGAAGGTCACGATGGCGATGAAGCCCCACATCGTCGCGTTGAAGCCCTTCTCGATGTTGTCGCGCCCGAGGCTCGGGCCGACGGTGCGCTCCTCGACGATCTCCATCGGCGCGGCGAGCGAGCCCGCACGCAGGAGCAGCGCGACGTCGGCGGCCTCGGTGGTGGTCATGCGCCCGGAGATCTGCACCCGGCCGCCGGGGATCTCGCTGCGGATCACCGGCGCGGTGACCACCTCGCCCTTGCCCTTCTCGATGAGCAGGATCGCCATGCGCTTGTTCACGTTCTCGCGCGTCACCTCCTGGAAGATGCGCGCGCCCTGGCCGTCGAGGCGCAGGTGCACCGCGGGCTCGTTGGTCTGCGAGTCGAACCCGGGCTGGGCGTCGGTGAGCCGGTCGCCGGTGAGCACCACCTGGCGCCGCACGAGCAGGGGCTGGCCGTTGCGCTCGACGTAGTACTCGGTCCCGAACGGCACCTGCCCCTTGGCGGCGGCGAGGAGCGTTTCGGGGTTCATGTAATCCTCGGCCACCATGCGGATCTCGAGCGTCGCGGTGCGCCCGATGAGCCGCTTCGCGCGCGTCACGTCCTGCACCCCCGGCAGCTGCACCACGATGCGCTCGGCGCCCTGCTGCTGGATCACGGGCTCGGCCACCCCGAGCTCGTTGATGCGGTTGTGCAGCGTGGTGATGTTCTGCTTGAGCGCGTAGTCCTGGTGGCGCTTCACCGCCTCGGGCCTGAGCGTGGCGACGAGCAGCAGGTCCTGGCCGTCCTCGCGCTCGACGACCGCGAGGTCGGGAAGGGTGGCGGCGATCGCCTCGCGGGCGCGCTCGCGCATCGCCGCGTCGCGGAAGCGCACGCGCAGCGTCTGGGCCTCGCGCGCCACCCCGCCGTGGCGCACGCTCCTTTCGCGCAGCAGCGAGCGCAGGTCGGCCGCGATGCTCTCCAGGCGCTTGGTGACCGCGCCCTGCATGTCCACCTGGAGCAGGAAGTGCACGCCGCCGCGCAGGTCGAGGCCGAGGTACATCGGCAGGGCATGGATCGCCGACAGCCAGGTCGGCGACGCGGGCAGCAGGTTGAGGGCGACCACGTAGCTCACGTTCGGGTCGTCCTCCGGGGTGGCCTGCGGCGCGGCGCCCGGGTTGAGGGTGGCGTGGATCAGATCCTTCGCCTTGAGCTGCGTGTCGGTGTCGGCGAAGCGCACGCGGATGCCGTTCGGGTCGAGCAGCGCGCCGGTGTAGGGTATGCCGGCCTTCTGCAGCGTGTCCTGCACCTTCTGGAGCAGCGCCGGGTCCGCTTTCACCGTCGCCCGGGCGCTCGAGACCTGCACCGCGGGCGACTCGCCGAAGAAGTTCGGCAGCGTGTACAGGAAGGCGAGCGCGATCGTGAGGGCGATCAGCGCGTAGCCCCAGGTCGGATATCTATTCACGAAGCGTTTCTACTGGATACTCTTGATCGTGCCTTTCGGCAGCAGCACCTGGACCGCGCCCTTCTGCACGCTGATTTCGGTGTTCGGCGCGATCTCGAGGCTGATGTAGGCCTCCCCCAGCTTGGTGATGCGCCCGACCAGGCCCCCGGCGGTGACCACCTCGTCGCCTTTCTGCAGCGCCTCGACCATCTGCTTCTGCTCCTTGGCGCGCTTCATCTGCGGGCGGATCATGAGGAAGTACAGCAGCACGAACATCAGGACGATCGGCAGCAGGCCGATGTATCCCGAGTCGCCGCTGGGCGCAGCCTGGGCGAATGCTGGCGAGATGATCACTGCGGACTCCAGAGGGAAAAAACGGCGGAAATTATAGCAGCCGCTTTCTCGCCTCCAGCAGCTCCAGGGTCTTTTCCAGGAAAACCCCTTGTTCGATGGCGCTGCGAAGGTCCCGCATGAGCTCCTGGTAGTAGTGCAGGTTGTGCAGCGTGTTCAACCGCGCCCCGAGGATCTCCTTGGTCTTGTCCAGGTGGTAGAGGTACGCGCGGGTGTAGTTGCGGCAGGTATAGCAGGCGCAGCGCTCGTCGAGCGGCGCCGTGTCGTCGCGGTAGCGGGCGTTGCGGATGCGGATGTCGCCGTAGCGCGTGAAGAGCCACCCGTTCCTCGCGTTGCGCGTCGGCAGCACGCAGTCGAACATGTCCAGTCCCGCCGCGACCGCCTCGATGATGTCCTCCGGCGTTCCGACGCCCATCAGGTAGCGCGGGCGATCCTCCGGCAGGCGGGTGCCTGCCAGAACCCTCGAGCGCTCCTCCTTCGGCTCGCCCACGGCGAGCCCGCCGATCGCATAGCCTTCGAATCCGATGTCCACCAGCGTCTCCACCGACTCCTGCCTGAGGTGGGGATAGACCCCGCCCTGGACGATGCCGAAGACAGCCCCGCCATGAGAATCTCTCGATCGGCGCGCCCAGCGCATCGAAAGCCGCATGGAATCGGCAGCGCGCTTCTCGCTCGCGGGATAGGCGAGGCACTCGTCGAACACCATCGCGATGTCCGAGTCGAGGAGTTTCTGGATCTTCATGGACTGTTCGGGCGTGAGCAGCAAGCGATCGCCGTTGACCGGGGAGGAAAAGTGCGCGCCCTCTTCAGTAATTCTTCTCAAGCCACCCAGGCTGAATACCTGGAAGCCGCCGGAGTCGGTGAGGATCGGGCCGGCCCAGTTCATGAAGCGGTGCAGCCCGCCGTGACGCGCGATCACCTCCAGCCCCGGCCGCAGCCACAGGTGGAAGGTGTTGCCGAGCAAGATCTGCGCCCCCGTCGCCGCGACTTCCTCGGGCGCCATCGCCTTCACCGTGCCGTAGGTGCCGACCGGCATGAACGCCGGGGTGTCGACGCGGCCGCGAGCGAGCTCGAGAACCCCGCGGCGGGCGGCGCCGTCGCGATGCGTCACGGAGAACTTCAAGCCCGTCCTTCGATGAGCATGGCGTCGCCATAGGAGAAGAAACGGTAGCGCTCGGCGACGGCGTGGGCGTACGCGTGCCGGATCCGGTCGAGCCCGGCGAAGGCCGCGACCAGCATGAGGAGCGTGGAGCGCGGCAGGTGGAAATTGGTGAGCAGGCGCTTCACGACGCGAAACTCGAACCCGGGATAGATGAAAAGGTCGGTCTCGCCTTCGAGCTGCTTTTTCAGGTACGCGGACTCGAGGGCGCGCAGCGTAGTGGTGCCGACCGCAAGCACGCGCTTGCCCGAAATCGCCTTCCAGGTGCTTTCCGGGATCGAATAGCGCTCGCTGTGCAGGCGGTGCGCCTCGAGCTCCTCGCCGCGCACCGGCTGGAAGGTGCCGAACCCGACGTGCAGCGTGAGCCTGGCGATCCCGGCGCCGGCTCGTGCCACCTTTTTCAGCATTTCCTCGTCGAAATGCAGGCCGGCGGTCGGCGCGGCCACCGCCCCGGGCACCGCGGCGTAGACCGTCTGGTAGCGCTCGGCGTCCTCGGCCTGCGGCGTGTGCGTGATGTACGGCGGCAGCGGCACCGTGCCATGACGCTCGAGCACGCGCTGCACGTCATCGGAAAAGCGCACGCGGTAGAGCTCGCCTTCGCGCCCCTCCACCATCACGCGCACCTCGCCGATCCGCACCTCGGCGCCGGGCTTCGGGGCATGCCCGGCGCGCATGAGCGCGAGCGCCTCGCGCTCGCCGGTCGCGCGCTCGACGAACAGCTCCACGCGCCCGCCGGTCGGCTTGCGCCCGAAGAGGCGCGCCTTGACCACGCGCGTGTCGTTCAGCACGACCAGATCCTGCCGCCCGAGGAGCCGCGGCAAGTCGGTGAACCGCAGGTCGCGCAGCGCCCCGGTGGAGGCGTCGAGGTGGAGCAGGCGGCTTTCGCTGCGCTGCGCAACGGGATGCTGGGCGATGAGCTCGGGCGGCAGCTCGTAGTCGAACTCGGAAACCAGCATTCGCCGGGAAGTATACTTTTCGCCCCTTTCCCAGCCGGAATGGCGGAACCGGTAGACGCAGCGGACTCAAAATCCGCCGCCCGCAAGGGCATGAGAGTTCGAGTCTCTCTTCCGGCACCACAGCAACGTTAAAAAGTGACGCGGAAACAACACCTTCGCTGGACAGGCAAGGGGGGCGGGGGTAGGCTTTCCCGAGACAAGAACCAGTCCGGGGAGGATTATGGCCAAGGCACAGGTCCGGCTTTTGCCTTCGGCGCGAAATACGGTGATGGTGGTCGACGATCAGTCGACCGGCCGCGCCATTCTCGAGCAGGTCGTGAGGAGCCTCGACGAGCGCGTGGTCGTCGAAGGCTTCGCGCGCCCGGTCGACGCGGTGGTCTGGGCGACGCGCAACGTCTCGGACCTCGTCCTCGTCGACTACATGATGCCCGACATGGACGGCATCGAGCTCGTGAAGCGCCTGCGCTCGCTCCCCGGCTACGACCACGTGCCGATCGTGATGGTGACGGTGCACGACGACCGGAAGGTCCGCTACGCCGCGCTCGACGCGGGGATCACCGACTTCCTCACCAAGCCGGTCGACGCGAGGGAGTGCCTGGCGCGCTGCCGCAACCTCCTTACGCTGCGGCGCCAGCAGCTCGCGCTGGAAGACCGCCGGCGGCTGCTCGAGCACATGGTCGAGGATGCGACGCGCGAGGTGAAGGAGCGCGAGAAGGAGACGCTCCTCAGGCTCGCACGCGCGGGCGAGTTCCGCGACGAGGAGACCGGCAACCACCTGATCCGCATGTCGCGCTATTCGCGCCTCATCGCCAACACGCTCGGCATCGAGCGCGACGAGGCCGAGACCATCGAGCTCGCCGCGCCGCTGCACGACATCGGCAAGATCGGCATCCCCGACGGCATCCTGCTCAAGGCGCAGAAGCTCGAAGACGGCGAATGGGAGGTGATGCGCCGCCATCCGCTGATCGGACACGAGATCCTCAAGGGCAGCGCGTCGAAATACGTGCGCATGGGCGCGCTCATCGCCCTCGGCCACCACGAGAAGTACGACGGCTCGGGTTATCCCAACGGCCTGGTCGGCGACCACGTGCCGCTGTGCGCGCGCATCGTCGCCGTGGCCGACGTTTACGACGCGCTCACCTCCGTGCGCCCGTACAAGAGCGCATGGGCGAGCGAGCAGGCGTTCGAATACCTGCGCACCCAGGCAGGCAAGCACTTCGATCCGCGCATGGTCGAGGCCTTCCTTGCGACGCGCAGGGAAGTGATCCAGATCCAGCACGAATGGTCTGATGGCCGAACCTAGCGCCGCGGCTCCCGCACCACGGGCCGGAGCGCTCGCGGGGCTGCGCGCGCGGCTCAAGGCGCGTCCCGACACCGAGCAC
>DATIGR010000131.1:0-22441 GCA_035454645.1 Burkholderiales bacterium | reverse complement strand
CAGCGCGCGGGCGAAGGTCCTGCCGCACAGGTAGTCGTAAGCGCGCGGCTGGTTGTGCACGAGGTCGGTGATGACCACGGTGATCTCGTCGCAAATCTGGTCGTAGTGGGATTCGATCCTCGGGCACAGGCCGATGTCGGTCACGAACAAGTCGGGGTCGGCAACGCGGTCGCGGTCGAGGTCCTTGGGCTGCAGGGCGCGGTCCTGGACGGCGAAGCCGTGAAGCATCGGGTAGCGCGCGAAAAGCGAGCGGATGCGGGCTTCGACGTGTGCCTCCAGGGTGTTCATCGGTTTTCAGCCTAAGGCCTTGCGGCGCGAAGACCTATAGGGAAATCCCTGAAACGGCTCCATCCGAACCCCTACGGCGTTTCAGTGCAAGATTCTGGCGAAGGTCCGGTCCCGAAGCCACTCGCCGGCCCCGGGCTCCTCCTCGAGCAGCTCGCCCAGGGTCTGGGCGATGTCCTGGTAGATCTCGCCGTACTGCTCGGCCGAAAGGCGCGGCGAGATGCCGATGTCGCTCACATAGAGCTCCTGGGCTTGCTCGCGCACCGAGAACCCGCACAGCTCGGGGCGGCGCGCAAAGAGCGACTCGAGGGCCGGAGTGAGGTGTTTTCTCGTGCTCATGCGCCGATGGTGGGGCCGGGAGCGATACGGCCCGGCCACCGATCGCTTACGCATGACTTACCGCGGGTATCATGGGGACCCTGCGAAGGAGGCGCCGCATGGCCAGGTTCCTGATTACCCCGCATTTCCGGCTGCACGAGTGGGTCGCCGAGGAGAAGGGCTACTTCCGCGACGAGGGGCTCGACTACGAATTCCGCGAGGTTTTCAGGACGCACGCTACGCCGAACAAAGTCGGCGCCATGACGAGCTTCGAAGACGGGCGCGATACCAACGTCAGCTGCGCCTGCCACTGGACGGTGAACGTAGCCGCGTCGCAGGGGCGCGGGAAAATGTACGCCGACGCCTACTCGGTTTCCCCGAGCGGGGTATTCGTGCCGCCGGAGTCGCCGATCCGCGAGCCGAAGGACCTCAAGGGAGTGCCGATCTCGGTCGGCCACCAGTCGGGCAGCCACTATTCGACGATCCAGGCGCTCGAGCAGTACCTGCCGCGCGAGGACATCAAGCTCTCCTTCGCCGACGGGATCCTGTTCGGCCGCATGGAAAAGCTCATCGACCGCCAGGTGCCCGCGGCGGCGCTGTTCAGCGGCCCGTACTACTTCGCCGAGCAGCTCGGCTTCCGCAAGGTCATCGACACCACCTTCATGATGGCCTCGATGATCAACGGCGACCCGGACCCCGAGGACGTGCGCAAGTATTTCCGGGCGCTGCGCCGCGCGCAGCGCGACATCGACCTGCGGCCCGAGCTTCATACCCACCACTACGCCAGGGAATTCCCGCGCCGCTTCCTCGGCGAGATCGACACCCGGCGCTGGGGGCCGGGCGAGCGCATCGTGTTCGAGCCCTACACGCGCGAGGTGTTCGAGGAGTCCTTCAAGTGGATCGCCGAGCGCGAGATCTTCAGGCCGGAGGAGATGGGGTCCGGGCGCTACGAGGACGCCTGCGTCACCCTGGGGGTCTGACCCCGATTTTCCCGCTTGGGGTCTGACCCCGATTTTTCTCAACAAGAAAAAAATCTTCTACGGCTGGTGGATGGTCGGCGCGGCGACCGGCCTGCAGTTCCTGCAGGCGGGGCTCGTCACCCAGGCGTTCGGCGCCTACCTCGCGGTGCTCGCGGACGAGCAGGGCTGGAGCAAGACCGCGCTCTCGGGCGCGGCGGCGCTGCAGCAGATGGAAGTCGCCCTGCTCGGCCCGGTGCTCGGCTGGCTGATCGACCGCTTCGGCCCGAAGGTGTTCGTGCGCGCCGGCGTGGTGGTCTTCGGCATCGGCCTGTGCCTGCTGTCGCAGGTTCAATCGCTGCCCGCGTTCTACGGCGCCTTCATCGTGATCGCGCTCGGCTCGAGCCTGTGCGGCTTCTTCCCGCTCAACGTGGCGCTCATCCACTGGTTCGAGCGCAAGCGCGCGCGCGCTCTCTCCTCGATGTCGATCGGGCTCGCCTTCGGCGGCATCATGGTCCCGCTCGTGGCGCAGTCGCTCACCACCTTCGGCTGGCGCGCCACCGCCCTCGCCTCGGGCCTCGCCGCCATCGCCATCGGCCTGCCGCTCGCCCTGGTGATCCGCAACAGCCCGCGCGACCACGGAGAAGTCGTGGACGGAATACGGGAAGAAGGATTGTCGGGAGAAAGGGTTTCTGACATCGAAAACCCGCCGACGACCCGCGATTTCACCGCGCGCGAGGCGCTGCGCACGCAGGCGTTCTGGCTGATCTCGCTCGGGCACGGGTTCGCGCTGTTCGTGGTGCACGCGGTGTCGGTGCACGCCATCACGCACCTCAAGGAAGGGCTGGGCTACTCGGTGGCCGCGGCCTCGCTCGTCATCAGCCTGGTGACCACGTGCCAGATCGGCGGCGTGCTGCTCGGCTGGGCGATCGGCGATCGCTACAAGAAGCGCCTGATCGCCGCCGCCTGCATGCTGGCGCACGCGACCGCGCTGCTGCTGCTCACCTACGCGGTCTCGCTTCCCATGGTGATCGCCTTCGCGGTGCTGCACGGCACGGCGTGGGGGCTGCGCGGGCCGATGATGCAGGCGATGCGCGCCGATTACTTCGGGCGCAGCGCGATCGGCATGATCCTCGGGCTGTCGTTCATGATCATCGTCGTGGGCCAGGTCGGCGGCCCGCTCATCCCCGGGATCTTCGCCGACGTCACCGGCGACTACCGGCTCGGCTTCACCCTGCTCGCGATCCTCGCGGGCCTGGGCTCGGGCTTCTTCCTGCTCGCCCGCAAGCCGAGAAGACCCAGCGTCTAGAAAAACACCAGCGCCCTCGCCTCGATGCTCTGGCGCGGCGGCGCGCCGGGCGGCGTGGTCGGATCGTCGAACGACGTGTGCGGCGTGAAGCGCGCGCGGCCGTCCTTTTCCGAGTCGAATACCTTGAACACCAGCGCCTCGTCGCGCCGCATCCTCGGGAAGTAGAACCAGCGGTGGCCCGGGCTGTACTTCAGGCGGTAGGTCTGGCCGACGCGGTGCGGATAGCGCCGCTCCGCGACCAGCAGGTCCTCGGGCGCAACGCTGCGCGCGTCGGCGATCGCGAGCGGGTTGGACTCGATCGGCCGGTCGATCGCCCGCCACACTTGGATGATCGAGAAACGACGTTGCAGCAGCGCATCCGCCTCGGTGCCCATTATTTCCCTGACCCTGTGGGGCCCGGACCATTCGGTGTAGTCGTTGTGCGCCGAGAGCACCGGCTCGCGCACCAGGCGCGCCTCGCGCTCGGCTTCGTCGCCCGAGCGCAGCGTGTGGTCGAACACGTGCACGCGCTTCGCGCCCGAGAGCTTCCCGACCAGCGCCGCGACCTCCGGGTAATAGACGCTCTCGAGCTCGGCCGGGTCGAAGAAGTCCTGCACCGCGGTCCTGTGCTCGACGAACACAAAGCCGTTCTGCTCGAGGGAAAAGCTGCTCTTGCGCCCGTCCTCGATCTCGACCGGGAAGACCTGCTCCGCTCCGGAGGTGCGCCGGCGGATATTGTTCGGCCCGAAGGTCTCGTTGACGAGCTTCTCGCCGGTGGGAAGGGTGTAGCGGATGCCAGCCTGCATCGCCGCCAATATACTTCGGCCGTGGAGCACGGCAACGACTTTCTCGTCCAGGCGAGCCTGTATTTCGCCGCCGCGGTCGCCGCCGTCATGATTGCCCACAAGTTCGGCCTGGGATCGGTGGCGGGCTATCTCCTCGCCGGCATCGCGATCGGGCCGTGGGGCTTCGAGCTGGTCGAGGCCGACGCGCACATCAAGGCCTTCGCCGAGCTCGGGGTGGCGTTCCTGCTGTTCGTGATCGGCCTGGAGCTCGAGCCGAAGCGGCTGTGGAGCATGCGCTCGAAGCTCGTCGGCCTGGGGCTTTCCCAGGTGCTCGGCTCGATCGCCGCGATCACCGCGGCGGGCTGGGCGCTCGGCTTCGACCTGCGCGCCGCCCTGATCGCGGCGATGGCGCTGTCGCTTTCCTCCACCGCGCTCGCGCTCGCGCCCCTGAGGGAGCGAGGCGCGCTCGGCACGCAAGGCGGCCAGGGCGCGTTCGCGGTGCTGCTCCTCCAGGACATCGCGGTGATCCCGATGCTCGCGGCGCTGCCGCTGCTCGGCACCGGGGCCGCCGGCTCGACCTTCTCCTGGCAGAAGCTCGGCCTCGCGGTCGCGGTCATCGTGCTCACGCTCGGCGGCGGCCGCCTGGTGGCGCGCCCGGTGTTCCGCCACATCGCGCGCACTCGCCTGCGCGAGATCTTCACCGCCTTCGCGCTGCTCCTCGTGCTCGTGATCGCGCTCGCCTCGGCGCACGCCGGGCTCCCCATGGCGCTCGGCGCGTTTCTGGGAGGCGTGCTGCTCGCCGAATCGGAATACCGCCACGAGATCGAGGCCGCGGTCGAGCCGTTCAAGGGGCTGCTGCTCGGCCTGTTTTTCATCGCGGTCGGCATGAGCGTGGATTTCTCGGTGCTGATCGCGAAGCCGCTTCTGGTCCTCGCCCTGATCGCGGGCCTGTTCCTCGTCAAGGGCGCGGTGCTGTGGGCGATCGCGCGCTGGGCGCGCCTGCCCCGCGCCGAGCGCCCGCTGTTCATCCTGCTGCTTGCGCAGGGCGGCGAGTTCGCCTTCGTCATCCTCGGCCTCGCGGCGACGCACGGCGGCATGGGCGAGGAAACCGCCCAGGCGCTGATCCTCGCGGTCGCGATCTCGATGCTGCTCACCCCGTTCATGCTCGCGCTGCACGACCACCTCGCCCCCGCGTTCGCCGCGCCGGCCGAAGAGCGCCCGCCCGATGTGCCGCAGGCGGGCAAGGCGATCGTCGCCGGCCTGGACCGCGTCGGCCAGGTGGTCGGGCGCATGCTGCACGCGGCGGGCTACGAGCCCACGATGCTCGACGACGATCCCGACAACGTCGAGCAGATGCGCAGGTTCGGCTTCCGCGTGTTCTACGGCGACGCCACGCGCCTCGACCTGCTGCACGCCGCGGGCGCGGGCGGCGCCGACCTGCTCGTGATCGCGCTCGAAGACCCGGACGCGGCGACGCATCTCGCGCGCATCGTCAAGGCACATTTCCCGAAGCTGCGCATCATCGCGCGCGCGCGCGACATGCGTCACACGTTCGAGCTGCGCGACGTCGGGGTGCAGACGATCGAGCGCGAGACCTGGCTCGCGGCCCTCAAGCTCGGCGAGCTTGCGGTGGCGCACGCGAGCGGCGACCCGGAGCGCGCGCGCCGCATGGCGAAGACTTTCGCCCAGCACGACGTCAAGGTGGTGGCCAAGCTCTACGAGGTGCACCGCAACGAGCCCGACGCCCACGTAACGGTTTCTAACGAGCTGCGCGAGCAACTCGCTCGCACGTTGAGCGAAGATGAGCGTAGGATTGCGTCTATAAGACCGGAAAGACCATGAGCGCACCCGCATCCAGCAAGAACGCGCCGGCGCCAGCGTCGGCTGCAAAAGACCCTTACATCGATCTCGCCGAGCGCATCTTCGTGCAGCTCTCGAGCCGCGTTTACGGCACCCTCGCCGGATCGGACGCGAAGAAGCCCGACCCCAAGGCGCTCGCCGCCTTCAGCTTCAAGCTCGCCGAAGCCTTCGAGCAGGCGATGCAGGAGACCGATCGCATGAAGGCGAAGGTCGCGGCCGCGAACAAGGCCGCGGTGAAGCTCGACGAGGTCGACCTGTCGCACGTCATCCAGAGCGCCGCCAAGAAATGACCGGAGCCCGCATGGCAATGCCTGCGCTGGAACGCAAGCAGTACAAGCTCGGCAAGTACGACATCGTGGCGCAGCCGCAGTTCGGCTCTGCGCACATGCTGCGCTATACGGTGCTCCTGAACGGCCGGCGCCTCGGCGCGCTGATGAGCGTGCCGACTGAGTCGGACTGCCGCTTCATGGAAAGCCCGCCGCCGGTGCCGCCGTTGCGCATCTTCGCGCTCACCAACCGCCCCGGCCGGCCGAAAAAGGGATCGTCTCCGCGCCTGTCTCCCGTCGGTCACGAGGAGCTCTAGGCCTGTTCCGCAGAAGGGACTTCCTCAAGCTGGCCGCGCTCGCGTGGCCCGCCAGCGTATGGCCCCAGGCGGCCAAGAAGGACAAGCCGCCGCCGGGCATCCTGGTGAACGACGTCCACTCGCAGCTCAATTCCTCGCGCGTCTGGCGCATCGTCCAGCCCGACACGCTCGACGGCATCCGCGCCGCACTGCGCGCGGCGCAGAAGGAGGAGAAGGCGGTCTGCATCTCGGGCGCGCGCCACGCGATGGGCGGGCAGCAATTCCTCGCCGACGGCCTGATGATCGACACGCGGCGCATGAACCGCATGCTCGGCTTCGACGCCGACAAGGGGCACGTCGAGTTCGAGGCCGGCATCCAGTGGCCGCAGATCCTCGCCCACCTCGCGAGCCTGCAGAAGGCACGCGAGCACCAGTGGACCTTCGCGCAGAAGCAGACCGGGGCCGACAAGCTCACCCTCGGCGGCTGCCTGTCGGCGAACGTCCACGGCCGCGGCCTGAAGATGCCGCCCTTCATCGGCGACGTCGAGTCGTTCCGCCTGCTCACCGCGAAGGGCGAGGTGGTGAACTGCAGCCGCACCGAGAACGCGGAGCTGTTCCGCCTCGCGATCGGCGGCTACGGCCTGTTCGGCCTGATCACCTCGGCCACCCTGCGCCTGGTGGAGCGCCGCAAGCTCGAGCGCGTGGTCGAAGTGCGCTCGATCGAGGGCCTGCCGAAGGCTTTCGCCGAGCGCATCGGCGAGGGCTTCATCTACGGCGACTTCCAGTACGCGATCGACGAGACCTCGGAGGATTTCCTCAACCGCGGCGTGTTCTCCTGCTACCGCGCGGTCGACCCGGCGATGCCGGTTCCGCCGGGACAGAAGGAGCTGCACGAGCGCGACTGGGTCGAGCTGCTGACGCTCGCGCATCACGCGAAGGGCGAGGCGTTCCGCCGCTATGCCGGGCATTACGTCGCCACCAACGGCCAGGTGTACTGGTCCGACGAGGCGCAGATGAGCATCTACCCGGAGAACTACCATCGCGTCCTCGACCAGCGGGTCGGCGCGCGCGTCAAGGCGACCGAGGCGATCACCGAGATCTACTGCGAGCGCGACGCGCTCGAGCGCTTCATGATGGACGTGCGCGACTATGCCCGGCGCGACAAGGTCGACATCATCTACGGCACGGTGCGCCTGATCGAGCAGGACCGCGAGAGCTTCCTCGCCTGGGCGCGCAAGCCCTACGCCTGCGTCATCTTCAACGTGCACGTAGAGCACACCACGAGCGGGCTGATCAAGGCGGGCGACGTGTTCCGGCGCCTGATCGACCTCGGCCTCAAGTACGGCGGCAGCTATTTCCCGACGTACAACCGCTATGCGCTACGGCGCCAGGTCGATGCCTGCTATCCGCAGCTGCAGGAGTTCCTGAAGCTCAAGCTCAAGCACGACCCGCAGGAGCTGTTCCAGAGCGAGTGGTACCGCCACTACAAGCGGATGTACGAGAAGTCCTAGAACGCCAGGGTGAAGGTCACTTCCGCGTACGTGCTGTCGCACGAGCGGTACAGGGTCTCGTTGCAGTCGAGATAGGATTCGTACACCACGCCGAGCCCGATGTGGGCGTTGCGTCCGCTGCGCAGATAGACGCCCGCGCGAGCGCCCACCGAGTCGAGGTCCGACAGGCCGTCCACGTCGGTGCGCCGGTAGAAGCCTCCCACATACGGCTTGACCGTCTGCATCTGATGAAACACGTACTGCAGCGAACCGGTGATCTTGGTGATGTCGGGGTCGCCGCCGGACCAGAATTCGTAGTGCAGCCCCACGCCCAGGCCGTCGAGCAGGTAGTAGCTCGCGCCCAGCCCGAGCACGACGTAGTCCTCGTCGAAAGCGGAGCCGCTGCCCGCCGTGGCGACGAAGTGCACGCGGCCCTGGCTGAAGGCCCCCGCCACGCCGACATCCGCCGTTGCAGCCGATGCGGCCAGGGCAAGGCCGGCCGCCGCCAGCGCCTTCTTGTACATGATGTAATTCTCCCATGATCGCCGCAGTGCTGTGGGTCCTGCTCGCGCTCTTCACGCTGCGAGTGCTCGGGCAGGCGCTCGTCGCCTTCTTCGGCGTCGGGTTTCTGCCGCCGATGGCGGCGTGGTATTCGGGTCTCGTACCCTATGAATACCTGCTGCCGTCGCAGATCGTCATCATCGCCCTGATGGCGAGGATCTGCGTCGACTTCACGCGTCGCCAGGGCTTTTTCTACCGGGCGAAAAGAGTCTTCGCGACCGCCTGGCTCTGGTTCGGCTGCCTGTACCTCGCCGCGATGATCGCCCGCGCCGTGCTGCTCTGGGACCGCCCGATCCCGATCGTCTTCCACTGGGTGCTCGCCGCTTTCGTCCTCGCGGTCGGGCTGTCGCATCGCCGGCGGCTCGAGCGATGACGATTTCGGAGCCGGTCACGCTCGCGACCGATTACCTGCTCGCCGGCGTGACGGCGTGGCTCTGCGTTCTGCTGTGGAAGCAGCGCGCATCGCAGCGCTCGCGTCGCTGGTGGACGACAGCCTTCGGCGCCCTCGCCCTCGGCGCATTCCTCGGCGGCACCTGGCACGGCTTGCTGCAAAGCGACCTGCTCTGGAAGGCGACCGTGCTGGCGATCGGCGTCGCGAGCGGCGCCATGCTGGCGGGCTCGGCATACGCCGTTCTCTCCGGGGCGCCCCGGGCGCTGCTCCTCGCATTGGCGGGCGTCAAGTTTCTGGTCTACGCCGCGGTGATGCTGGCGCGCGACGAATTCATCTTCTTCGTCATCGACAGCGGCGTGACCTTCGCCCTGGTCGCGGCCTTGCACCTGTGGCGCTTCAACGGCTGGATCGTCGCCGGCGTGGCGCTGTCGCTGCTCGCGGCGCTGGCGCAGGCGAGCGGTCTTGCGCTGCACCGGCATTTCAACCACAACGACCTCTACCACGTGATCCAGGTCGCGGCGATGCTCCTCTTCTACCGCGGCGCGCGGCGCCTGACCGACTCGGTCGTTGCATAATTCGTCTTTTACCCAAGGAGGAACTCCCATGCGCCCAGCGATCCTCGCCGCGATCGTTACCGCCCTGCTCGCCGCCTGCGCCGACCCGGTGACCAAGGAGGAGACCGCCGGGCTCGACTATGGCCCGAAGCCGGTGCACTGGAAGACAGAGGTCTCGAGCTACCTGTCGGTGCGGCTGACCGACCCCAAGGCGGCGATCGTCGAGTTCCGCACCGAGCCGCAGCAGATGTACCAGCGCAAGGTGGCGTTCCGCGACATGCAATACGGCTGGGCCGCGTGCGTCTGGGTGAACGACAAGAACACCGCCGGCGCCTATGCCGGCTTCTACCCGGTCACGTTCTTCTTCCGGCACGAGAAGATCGTGCACGTGAACGGCTGCCCGGACGACTGCGGCATCGGCGCGGAATACGCGCGCCGGCAGTGCGAGCAGCTCGGCGCGCCGTTCAATCAGTAGAAAAGATCGGGGTCAGACCCCGATTTCCTAGGGCTGGCCGATGAAGTCGCGCTTGCCGATGTCGACCCCGTTCGAGCGAAGGATGTTGTAGGCGGTCGTGACGTGGAAGTAGAAGTTCGGCCAGGCGTGGCCCATGAGGTATTGCAGGCCGGCGTACTTGTGCTCGCCGGAGCGCATCTTCAGCACGACCTCCCGGTCCTCGGAGCCGTCGATCTTCGCCGCGGGCACCGAGCCGAGGAAGTCGAGGGTCTTGGCGATGCGCGCCTTGAGCTCGGCGATCGTCTGCTCGGTGTCTTCGTGCTTCGGGATGTCGACGCCGGCGAGGCGCGCCACCGCGCCCTTGGCGGTGTCGCATGCGATCTGCACCTGGCGCGAGAGCGGGAACATGTCGGCGATGAGGCGCAGGCCTCCCGGCACCGCCGGGTCGATCTTCTTCGCCTCGGCGTGGGCCTGCGCCTTGTCGAGGATGGCCGAAAGGTTCCTGAGCGCGTTCGCGAAGCGCGGCGCGCTCGCCTGGTACATCGAGATTTTCATTGCGTTCCCCCGCGGGCCTGAAGGAACGCGATTCTAGCCGCGGGGCGTCCGGATGTGGCCGCCGGCCGCCGGCCGGTCGAGAAGCGCGGTGCTGTGAAGCCCCTGGAGATCCGGTTCGGCCCGAGGAGGAGGAGAGGCCGGGTGGATCTTGCGCTCTCGCCGTGCCAGCGGCGGCGATTCAGATGTTCAGTGGAAAACGCGCGCGAGGGTTCGTCCGCGCAGCAGGTCGGCGGCCTCGGGGCGCGCTTCCAGGAGCTCGTTCAGCGTCGCGGTGATTTCCTCGCACAGGATCTGCGCCTCCTCGCCCATGAGCGCCGGATGACAGGCGACATGCGTGAAGGAGAGGTCCTCTTTCACCGAAAAGCCGCATAGCGCCGGGTAGCGCTGGAACAGCGTGCTGACGACGTCATTCACTTCCTGGACAAGCGGGTTCATTTTGCCCCCCCGTACAGCCGTGTTTTGACCTGTGCCCCTACGGTGCGCCCGGGGGGTTCGAGCGGGCTATGAAGGAATGCGCTGTTTGCGGGGTCTTACGACTCTGTCCGACGGGCGGGGGGGCGGGCTTGACGAGCGGTGCAGCAAATTTGCTGGAATTCACGCTTCCGGAGTGCAGGATTTACGTGCCGCGACGGGGACTTAGGATTTCATCGCTTTCTCGCCGCGCTTGCGCAACTCGGCGATCGACAGGTCTTCGATGTGCGTCGCGATGTGCCACACGTGCCCGAAGGGGTCCTGCACCGTGCCTGTACGGTCGCCGTAGAACTTGTCCTGCACCGGCTGCACGAGCCGCGCACCCGCGCCGACCGCGCGCTCGGCCGTCTTGTCCGCGTCGTTCACGTAGAGGTGGATGTGCACGGTGGTGCCGCCACGCGTCAGCGGGCTCAGGAAATCCATCTCGCGGTACTCGTCGGTCAGCATCACGCGCGAGTCGCCGATCTTCACTTCGGCGTGCCCGATCCGGCCGTCGGGACCGGGCATGCGCATCACCTCTTTCGCGCCGAACGCCTTCTTGTAGAAGTCGATCGCGCGCGCCGCGTCGCCGCAGGCAAGATACGGCGTCACGGTGCCATACCCCTTGGGTACCGGTCTCGCCTTCTTCCTCGTATTTTTCATCGCTTGCTCCTTGTCTTGCAGCAGTCCGCCACTTCCACGCCAGATTCGGCCTGCACCCTGCGCAAGCGTGAATCTTGCCGCTTTGCTCAAGACAATCGTAATCGCGCTTCTCGCCCTCGCGCTGCTCGTTCCTGTGCTGATGATCCAGGGGCTGGTTTCGGAACGCCAGGCAAGAAGTAACGAAGCGATTGCCGGCATCGCCGAAGGCTGGGGAAAACGCCAAACCATCGCCGGTCCTTATCTCGCTGTCCCATATGAACGCCATTGGACGGAGATCAGGCGCGAAACGGTCGACAGCAAGCTGCGCGAGATCCGCAACGAGCGCTCGGAGTCGCGCGTGCTGCGGCTTCCCGCAGCCGGCATCCAGTGGACCGTGGACGCCGAGATAAGCGAGAAGGCGCGCGGCATCTATAGGGCCCGGCTCTATACCGCGCGGCTCCGCGCGCAGGGCTCGATCGAGGTCCCGGCGCGCGCGAGCTTCGAGGACGGCACGAGCCGCTACAAATGGGGTACGGCGCGCCTGGTGCTCGGGGTCAGCGACCCGCTCGGCATCCGCGCCGCCTCCGGCACGCACGCGTTTGCCCCCGGCGCGGCGGACGCAGCGGTTGCCGCCGGCCTGCACAGCGCCCTGAAAGACTTCGAGTTCTCCAGGAAGATCGATTTCTCGCTCGACCTCGAGCTCGGCGGCTCGGAAGCGCTCTCGCTCGCACCGCTCAACGCCGACACCACGGTCGCGGTGCGCGCCAACTGGCCCCATCCGTCGTTCCAGGGACGCTTCCTGCCCGCGGCGCACGATATCCGCGCCGACGGCTTCGACGCGCGCTGGAAAGTCTCGCGCCTCGCCGCGCAGGGGACCGGGGACGCGGGAATCTCGGTTTCGTTCATCGAGCCGGTCGGCCTCTATCGACGGCTCGAGCGCGCCTCCAAGTACGGCTTCCTCTTCATCGGCCTCACCTTCGGCGCGTTCCTGGTGTTCGAGCTGCTGCGCCGGCTCGCCATCCACCCGGTCCAGTACGCCCTGGTCGGCCTCGCGCTCGCAATGTTCTTCCTGCTTCTCACCGCGCTTTCCGAGCACGTCGATTTCGCCGCGGCCTACGCCGCCGCCACGCTCGCCTGCGTCGGCCTGACCTCGGCGTATCTGGTGCGCGTGCTGCGCAGCGCCCGCGCCGGCGTTGCTTTCGGAACCGCGCTCGCCGCGCTTTACGCGGTGCTCTATGCGCTGCTCAAGGCCGAGGACTATTCGCTGCTCGGCGGCGCGCTGCTGCTTTTCGCGCTGCTCGCCGCCGCCATGCTCGCCACGCGCGGCGTGGACTGGTACGTCGTCACGGCGCGCGCCAAACCGACCTGAAGGACAGGAGCCCGAGCGGCGCCCGGAGAGCTATTCTCTCCCCCATGCGAATCCGGGCGCCGCTCCTCTTGTGCCTGCTCTTGGCCGGCTGCACGTATACCGTGGACGAGAGCCTGCTCGAAGCGAACATCGTGCGCCCGGGCAGCTTCAAGGCCGGCTCGGGCGTGATCCAGTCGGTCGGTGTCCTCCCCGGCGCACGCGCGCCCGGTACCGGCGCCGACGCCAAGGGCGAGCGTCCCGATCGCAACCTCTACCGGCTGTACCTCATCATGGACCGCGGCGGCTTCCAGACCGTCGACATCGACAACAGCCGCTTTCTCGTCGGCGAAGCGGTGGAGCTCACGAACGACGGGCGTGTGGTGCGCGTGACCGGCACCACGCTGAACGAGATGTTCGGCGGAAACCGCTGACCGCGGCGTTACTGCAGGTCGATGATGAAGAGCCGGATGATCTTCTCGAGCTCTTCGCGCGCGGCCATGATGCGGCAGCCGATGCGCGTCGCCCGTCTGCCATCGGGCAGCATCGCCTGGACGACCTTGTCGACCTCGAGGTCGACCATCAGGGATTCGCGCTCGCTCGGGCGAAGGCGCGCCGCCCTGAGCCGCGTGCCGTCGCACACCGGGATCGCCGGGTCGCCCAGGATGAAGGCCTTGCCGTCGAGCCCCACGTCGACGAGCTTGGCGCCGAACGATTGCAGCCCCATGCGCAGGTCGCAGCGTACGTCGGCTTCCCTGGGAAGCTGCGGGCGCGCCGGGAACTGCCGGGGCTGCGCGGCGAGCACGATCGGGGGGGCGGTCATGCGGATCGCCGGCTGGCCCGAATGCGCGCCGTGGCGGGGCTTGGTGCACGCGAACGCGAACTGCGCGCCGCGATGGTTGCACCTGAAGGCGACCGTAGGCGCGGCGAGCACCGCCGAGTTGGCGGGCTTGTGGTCGGAGTACGCCAGCATGACCTGCTGCTCGGCCGAGTCGACCGACACGACGCGGGACAGGAACATCACCTTGTTCGGCAGATGCGCCGTGACGGGGTCGCCGTCATCGGCCATCGAGCTGAGGATGCGTTCGATCTCGATGCCCGACCTCACGAGAAGCCGCCCGGTCGTGGAGAGGCGAGTGGCAATATCCGGCATGTCGGGAACATGCTGCGCGCCGGAAATCGTCACCGCAATGAACGATTGCGCAGCTCTTGCGCCCGCTTGCGTCACCGGGCGTGATGTTGTGCCTCGCGCCGGCTCCGATCTCAGGGCGAGCGCCAACTTTTTTTGTCACTCGGCCCCAGAAAAAAGATGTTGACTTTCGCACGCGCGATGAGCAGAATGCGCGCCCTCTTACTTTGAGGCATCGAATGCAACTACATACGAAACCGATCGCGATGGATCGCCGCCTGTGCGGCGAGGACCCTGCGCGTTCGGACGCCGAGGACTGCTAGCGCGATAGCGCTCGCCTCCCCCGGGCCCGGACCGCGCAAGCGCTCCGGGCTTTTTTGTTTCCAAAGCCCGGCTTTGCACCCTCGAGGTGCCCGGGCTTTTTTTGTTCTCGTGCCCCGCTGGCGCAAGAACGGCAGACGCGCGTGTCTCAGAAACACGATGTTCCGGGTTCGAATCCCGGGTGGGGTACCAGCTCTTTGACAACTTGGATGTGGCAAAGCAATGGCTTCTTCTCGCTGTAGCGCAGCAGGCCGGCGCGCGTGGTCCGGGACCACGAGGACGCAGGTTCGAATCCTGCCGGCGAGACCATTTTCCATGCCTCCGTAGCTCAGCGGACCGAAGAGCGCGCGGCTACGACCCGCGAGGCCGAGGGTTCGAATCCTTCCGGAGGCGCCAGTTTTGGCGCCGTAACTCAGGAGAAAAGAGTGCCCGCCTGTCGAGCGGGAGGTCGCGGGTTCAAGTCCCGCCGGTGCCGCCAGTCAACTCAACGGCGCGTAGCTCAATCGACAGAGCAGCCGGCTCTTACCCGGCAGGTTGCAGGTTCAACTCCCGCCGCGCCGACCAGTCTTCCAGCGCTCGGTTAGCTCAGTCGCGAAGAGCGCCTGTCTTACAAACAGGAGGCCGATGGTTCGATCCCATCACCGAGTACCCATTCGCGCTTCTCTAGCTGGTCTGGTGACAGCGCCGGCCTGAAGAGCCGGAGAGCTCCGCTCGAAACGGAGGGGAAGCACCAGCCTCGCTTGTCCAGTAGCTCAACCGGTGGAGCGGCGCCCTGTTAAGGCGAGGGCTGCAGGTTCGAAGCCTGCCTGGACAGCCCGTTCATTGGAGATCTTGGTGTAACAGCAGCACGGCGGAATGTGAGTCCGCGAGTGCCGGTGCGAGTCCGGCAGATCCCCCCCCAAAAGCTTTGCCACATCCGTAATCGCAGGAATTCTTCGTGAACGCGATCGCAGCGGGCGAGGCTCGTGAGTCCTCCCTGGCGCGCTTGCCTGGAACATCGGCAGGGCGCGTACCGCGGCGCGCAAGCGACGAATGTTGGGCGAGATAGCTCAGCGGTAGAGCAACGCTCTCATAAGGCGCAGGTCGCGGGTTCGATTCCCGCTCTCGCCACCATCTGGATAGCTCAGACGGGTAGAGCAATCGGCTGATAACCGATCTGTCGCGGGTTCGATTCCCGCTCCAACGAAGCAAGAGGCGAAAGCCTCGCACGCAGTACGGGGCCGGCTTCAGTCTGCATGCAGCGCATCGCATGCAGGCACCGGGCGCAGGGCCGAGAGCGCCGTGCGGCGCGCGCGGGCGGGGGCGGCACCAGCCTGTTCCGGTGCTGCCGCCCTCCCCCGCGCGCGCGGCGGAGCCCGCCGGGCGTCCGGGAGGCCGGATTCCCGATTTTTGACGAGTGAATGAACAACGAGGACGAGCAGCAAGTGGAGAGTGTCGTGGAGCAGAACGTACGCCTGACCGTGCGGGAAATCGAAGTGCTGCGCCTGATCGCGCGCGGGCGCACTTACGCGCGCGCCGCGATCGAGCTCGGCATGTCGGCGCACACGGTGGGCACGCACGTGAAGAACGCCTACCGCAAGCTCGACGTGCACTCGGCCGCGGCCGCGGTGATGCAGGCGGTGCGGCTGGGGCTGATTCTGTGAAGGTGAACTCAACGAAAGGAGAGAAAGAAAGGAGAACGACCATGTTTGTACGCAAGTTTCGTGTCAACAAGGACGAGCGCGCGCTGCTGTTCGAGCGCGGCGACTTCGTCGAGCTGCTGCTGCCGGGCGAGCACGTCCGCTTCGACCCGCTGCGCCGGCTGAGCGTGGAGAAGTTCGCGCTGGCGAACCCGCGCTTCGAGCACCGCCTGGCGGATTTCCTGCTGAAGGCGGAGCCGGAGCTGGTCGCGCGCGAGTTCCACGTGGTCGAGCTGGGTCCGGCCGAGGTCGGCCTGCGCTACGAGAACGGCGTGCTCGCGGAAGTGCTGGCGCCGAACACCCGCCGCCTGTACTTCAAGGGCTACATCGATCTGCGCTTCGAGCGCGTCGACGTCGCGACCGACTTCGGCGTCGAGCCGAAGCTGGTGCCGCAGCTGATCGAGTACGGCGCGAGCGGCTTCAAGGCGAAGGTGCCGGGCGCGCAGGGCGTGTACGGCGTGCAGGTGCCGCAGTTCCACGTCGCGGTGCTGTACGTCGACGGCAAGCTGGCGCAGGTGCTGGAGGCCGGCCTGCGCGCGTTCTACAGCTTCGGCCGCAGCCTGCGCGTCGATTTCGTCGACCTGCGGCTGCAGGTTCTGGAAGTGGCGGGTCAGGAAATCCTGACCAAGGACAAGGTCCCGCTGCGCGTGAACCTGAACGCGGGCTACCGCATCACCGACGTGCTGGTGGCGTTCGGCAAGCAGGCGAAGCCGGTCGACTACCTGTACAAGGAGCTGCAGTTCGGCCTGCGCGCCGCGATCGGCACCCGCACCCTGGACGAGCTCCTGGAGGACAAGGGGGCGATCGACCGGGTGGTGGCCGAGCACATCGGGCGCCGGGTGCAGGGATTCGGCCTGGAGGTCGACTCGGTCGGCGTGAAGGACATCATCCTGCCGGGTGAAATGAAGGCGATCCTGGCGAAGGTGGTGGAGGCCGAGAAGGCCGCGGCCGCGAACGTGATCCGCCGTCGTGAAGAGACTTCGGCGACCCGCTCGCTGCTGAACACCGCCCGGGTGATGGAAGACAACCCGGTCGCGCTGCGGCTGAAGGAGCTGGAGACTCTGGAGAAGGTCACCGAGAAGATCGACAAGATCTCGGTGTTCGGTGGCCTCGACGCGGTGCTGAAGGATCTGGTGAAGATCCGATGAGGCCGATTTGACGGGCCGAGCGCAACGCTCGGCCCATTTTTTCATGCGCAAGGATCACTTCATCGGCGTGACCCGGCATGTCCAGCACCTGGGCGCGCTGGTGCTCGACAACCGCATCGCCCGCGCCCTGAGCGAGGGTGTGTCGCGTTACCCGATCTACCGGGTGGTGCGCTTCGCCGCGCGTGTCGAGCTCGAAGTCCTGTTCGACGCCATCGCGCTCGACCCCGTCTGGCGCGCCGAGCGCCTCGGCTCCGGGGAGGCGCTGATCGACGGCGACGGCGTCTATATTGCGGCGTACGGCAACCGGAAGATCGACTACTGCTCCTGCTTCTTCTATATCTGGGCGGCGGACGTCGCGCGCGCGCAAGCCGCGAAGAAGCGGCTGCTGGACAAGGCCGGCTCCACCCGCATCACCGAGCCCATGTTCTCGGTCGAATGGACCTTCCGCAGCGCCTACGGGTCGCTCGAGAGCGCCTACATCGAGGAGGTGGCGAACGACGTGTTGCGCGACCGCGCCTACCCCGAGATCGCCGGAGGCGTGCGCAGCTTCATCGACCGCTACCTGCGTGCGCCGGAGACCGTGCTCGTGCTGCAAGGGCCTCCCGGCACCGGCAAGACCCGGCTCATTCGCGCCATCCTCGGCGAGATCTCGCGGCGCAAGCCCGAGAGCGAGGAGGCAGTCGCGCTCTACACCGGCGACGTGCAGGCGCTCGGCGGCGACGAGGTCTATGTGCGCTTCATCACCGGCCGCCAGGACGCGTTCGTGGTCGAGGATGCCGACCACCTGCTCAAGCCGCGCGTGGACGGCAACGAGCACCTGCACCGCTTCCTTACCGTTGCGGACGGCGTGGTGAGCTCGCAGGGGCGCAAGATCATCTTCTCGACCAACCTGCCGAACATCGGCGACCTGGACGAGGCGCTGATCCGCCCCGGGCGCTGCTTCGCGCGGGTAAGCGTGCGCACCTTGACTGCCCCGGAAGCGCGCGCGCTCGCGCAGGAGATCGGCTCGCCGGAATTCGCCGCCGAGGAAGGCCGCCGGCACTCGCTTGCGGAGATCTACCAGGCGCTGCGCTGAAATTCGGGGACGAAGCCCTGACCCGCTCGCCCCCAGGGGGGGCTTGAAAACTCCCGAGACGCACCTATTTCCGCGGAAACCAACTTCCAGCGGAGGTTTGCCATGGACTCGTCGCTTTTCCCGCGCGATCTCTTCGCCGAGCTCGAGCGGCTGCAGCACCAGATGCAGCAGTCCTTCGAGCTCTCGCCGAGCATCCGCGGCCTCGCCCGCGGCGCGTTCCCGGCGCTGAACGTGGCGAGCACCCCCCAGTCGGCCGAGGTTTACGCGTTCGCCCCCGGGCTCGAGCCGGCGTCGATCCACGTACAGATCGAGCGCGGCGTGCTCAGCATTTCCGGCGAGCGCTCCGGCACGCTGCCGGGCGCCGAGGGGCAGGCGAGCGTGCACGTCAACGAGCGCTTCGCCGGGCGGTTCCATCGCGTGATCACGCTCACCGACGACGTCGACCCGAACGCGGTGCGGGCGAGCTACCGCGACGGCGTGCTGCACGTGAGCATCCAGCGCCAGCAGGCGGCCCAGCCGCGGCGCATCAACGTCACTTGAACGGAGGACGAGCCGTGACCCAGACCGAAAGCCGAGTCGCGCGACAACCCCAGGCCGCGGAGCTGCCCGCGCTGCTGCCCCCGGTGGACGTGATCGAGGACGCCGAGGGCATCACCCTGTACGCCGACCTGCCGGGCGTGCCGAAGGAGCGCCTCGACGTGCATATCGACGGCGAGGTGCTCGTGATCGAAGGCGAGATGGGCCTCGAGATGCCGAAGGACATGGAGGCGACCCACGTCGAGGTCGGCCTGCCGCGCTACCGGCGCGTGTTCACCCTGTCGCGCGAGCTCGACCCGATGCGCATGAGCGCCGAGCTGAAGCAGGGAGTGCTCAAGGTTTTCATCCACAAGGCCGAGCACGCCCGGCCGCGGCGCATCGAGGTGAGCGGCTAGGCTGCCTCAGGCGACCTTGAGGTTCTCGTCGGCGACGACGCGCTGCACCGCCGGGCGCTTCATCATCCGGTCCCTCAAGGCGCCGTAGTTCTTCAGCTCGGCCACCGGCAGCTCGCGGCGCACGCCCCACACGTAGAACACGAAGGCATAGGGGTCGAGAACCGAGTACTGGTCGGACAGCCACTCGCGCCCGGCGTACATGCCGTCGATCTGCTTCAGGTACTCGTGGAAGCTCTTCTTGCCCATCGCCTGCAGGCCCGGGTGGGCCGACTTGTCCTCGGTGTAGCGCTCGGGGCGGCCGATGTGCGCGTGCGCGGGGTGGACGGTGGAGGCGAAAAAGCCGATCACGGAAAGCGCGCGCGCCTCCTTCACCGGGTCGGCGGGCCACAGGCCGAAGCGCTTGCCGAGGAAGGGCAGGATCGCGGTGTTCTCGCTGAGGGGCGAGCCGTCGTCGAGCTTGAGCGCGGGCACGCGGCCGAGGGGGTGGATCTTCAGGTACTCGGCGGTCCTCTGCTCGCCCTTCGCGAGATCGACGCGCTTCGCGTCGTATTTCTCGCCGCTCTCCTCGAACGCGATGTGCGCCGCCATCGAGCAGGCGCCGGGGGTATAGAAAAGCGTGAGCATTGCAGACCTCCTCGTGTGGGATGGAAGGGCGATTCTATGGAAAAAGCAGCCGCGCGCCCGGACCCTGCGCGGCGAGCCGGTCGTTCGGGTTGCGCAGCCAGCAGCCGTGGATGGACAGCGAGCCGGCCACGCCGGTGATCGCGCCGGCGCTCGCTGCCGCTCTCGGCGCAGGGAATAGCGTTCGCGTGAGACGCGCCTCAGGGCAAATCCATCCCGCGCGGCCGCGCCCTCAGCCGGCTGCCGTAGGCGGGAAGCGTGGTGAGGCGCGGATCGTCGACGTAGCCGCCGACGGTGAAGTGGTACAGCGACTGGAACGCGAGGTTGTCGAAGCCGAAGACCTGATGCACCGGATCGTCGAAGAAGCAGCCGATGCCGGTCGCGCGCACGCCGGCGGCTTCGGCCTCGAGATACAGCACCTGGCCGATGGCGCCGGCCTCCCAGAAAAGGCGCCGGTAGAACGACGGCCCGCGCTCGACCAGGCTCGCCTGGTACTCGGCGATCATGCCGAGGGAAAACGCACCCTCGCCCGCGATCTCCTGGCGGCAGCTCACCTGCGTCGCGAGCTCGCGCGCGTCGCCGCGCTCGAGGAGAAAAAGCGGCAGCTGCGCGGGACAGCCCGGCGGCGCTTCCCAGGCGAAGCGCGCGTGCATGGCTGCCTTGAGCTCCTCCAGCTTGGCCCGATCGCGCGCGAGGGCGTACAGGCCCGGCTCGATGCCGTCCACGCGATGCACGAACAGGCCGAAGTGGATCGCCGGGCTCCAGGGAATCGCGTCCCAGGGCACCGGCATCGTCCGGGCGAGCATCAGGTAGAAGCGCTCGGCCCGGATCGACGTCCTGCCGTCGCAGGCGAGGAGGCTGCGGCGCTGGCGGATGATCTGTCCGGCGGAAATCACGGCTTGCGCGATGCGGCGGCGACCTGGTCGATCGCCTCGTAGGGCACGGGATCGTCGAGGCTCAGGCGGTTCGCCTTCCCGTACCAGCGCTGCTTCTTGAGCTCCCGGGCCGCTTCGGCATCGAGGCTCGAGGCTCCGGTCTGCGCCTCTCCCGGCCACAGCGCCATCACGAGCTCCGCGCCTTCGCGCTCGGCGCCGTCGAAATCGGCGCCGCGGTCGAGGCCGAGCAGCGCGTCGATGGTCTCGTCCGCTACGCCGTCCAGCACCCGCGCCGACCAGCCGAGCGTCGCCGCGGCGATGCGCACCGCGCCGATCGCATGGCCCGCGTCATGCTGGCAGTAGCGGAAGGCGCGCTCGCCGTACTTCCAGGCCTCGCGCCAGTAGATCGACGCGAGCCCGACGAGGAACGCCCCCGCGGGCAGGCCGCGCGTCAAGCGCTCGAAAAGCTCCCGCGGGCAGTCGGCGCGCCGCTCGAGGCCGTGCTCCCGCGGCGCGTAGTGGAACAGTCCCGGCAATGCGCCGAGCTCAGGGATACCGCCGATGAGGACATAGCCCTCGGTGGGATGGAGGTTGCCGCTCGACGGATTGGCGCGCAGCGCCCAGCGCGTGCCGCCGGCCTGCTTCCAGGCCGAGAGCGCGAGCGCGTATTCGAGCAGGCGCGAAAGCGCGCGGATCGAGAGCGGCGCCGCCGGCACCGCGCCGCGCGCGTAAAGGCTGTCGTACGGCGGCGATACCGGCTCTTCGTCCGGCGCGAGGATCGGCAGCCGCGTCAGCGCCGCGCCCGCGTAGCGCCGGAAGGGATCGGGCTGGTTCGCCCAGTCGAGCCGGCCGGGCCCCGGGGCGAAGCGGTTGAAGTGATGCTTGCTGCGCTCGTGATAGCGCATCACGGTTTCGAGCTCGGAGGCGCTGGTCACAGGCAAACGTTATACGCGGCTCCATCGACAAAAACCCCGCCGGAGCGGGGTGTTTGCAGTTGCGCGGTGCCCGGGGCGCTCAATGCACCGCGAGCCTTTTCGCCGCCGCCGCGGTTTTCTTCGGCAGCGTGAGCTCCAGCACGCCGTCGTTGTACTTGGCCTGGGCGCTCGCTTCGTCGACCTCCTGGCCGAGCGAGAACTGGCGCTTGATCGTGCCGTAATAGCGCTCGGCGCAAAGCACCGTGTCGGCGTTCTTGACGACTTTTTCGTGCTTCACCTCGGCGGATACGGCGACTTCGTTGCCGTTGATGGTGATGCTGATGTCTTCCTTCTTGACGCCCGGCATTTCGGCAAGGACCTGATATTGCTTGTCGTTCTCGGTGACCTCCATGCGGAACTGCGCCGGCGTGGCCGCGCGCCTCTCGGGGCTGGGGATCCACACGGGGAGACCGCGGAACAGGTTCTCGAACGTATCCTCGAGCGGATTGAAACGGGTGATATTTAGCATCTCGTTCTCCAGTGAAACTTCGGACTGAGGCGTATGTGGGGGCGATTGCGCGCATTAACAGGTCTGCGAGCATGAATATTCAGCGCTCCCAGCCTTAGAATCGAGCAAGCGCAGCAACCCAGGAGGCGTCCATGAACCTGAAAGACGTGCTGGCGGCCAAGGGCTCCCGCGTAGTCACGGTGTCGGCCAAGTCGAGCATCGCCGACGCGATCCGCACGATGCACGCCGAGAAGGTCGGCGCGGTGATGGTGCCCGACGCCGAGGGTTGCCCCGTCGGCATCTTCACCGAGCGCGACGTGGTGCGCCTTTATGCCGACGGCGAGCGCGATTTCGACAAGCAGCCGGTCGAGGCGCGCATGACCTGCAGCGTGGTGCTCGGACGCCTGTCGATGCCGGTCGACGAAGCGCTCGGCTTGATGACCGAGCGCCGCTTCCGCCACCTGCCCGTGGTCGAGGACGGCAAGCTGCTCGGGCTGGTGTCGATCGGCGACCTTGTGAAGGTGAAGCTCAACGAGGCCGCGCAGGAGGCGCAGGCCCTGCGCGCGTACATCGCTTCATAGGGCCTAGCGCAGCGCTTTGGAGAGAAACGGCAGGCTGACGTCCATCCGGTAGTCGATGTCGGAGTGGTCGTCGTCGAATTCCTCGTAGCGGTGACGGATGCCCGCCTCCGCGAGCCGGCGCGACAGGATGCGGGAGCCGTACTGGATGTGGTACTGGTCGCT
>DATIGR010000130.1:0-3917 GCA_035454645.1 Burkholderiales bacterium | reverse complement strand
CACCGGACTGCTGGAGCGTGTACTCGATGCCGGCGCGATCTTCATGCGCGCCGGCTCTGGCGCCCTCGGGCTCGCGTACGTGGCCGCCGGACGCACGCACGGCTACTGCGAGCTGCACATCAACTCCTGGGACACGCTCGCCGGGCTGCTGATGGTGCGCGAGGCGGGCGGGTGGACCAACGACTACCTCGCCAGCGAGGCGCTGCAGCGCGGCAATGCCGTCCTCGGCTGCGCCCCCGGTTTGCGGGAGGCGCTGGTCGCCGTGACGGGAGTCGGGCAAGCTAGCGAAACAACCCAGAGGAGGATTTCATGAAGCGATTGCTGGCAGCGCTGGCACTGGCCGTGCCGGGATATGCGATGGCACAAGGCAACCTGGTCCTGTACTGCAGCGTGCAGGAAGAGTGGTGCCGCGCCATGCTCACCGCGTTCGAAAGAAAGACCGGCATCAAGGTCGCCATGACGCGCAAATCGAGCGGCGAGACCTACGCCCAGGTGAAGGCCGAGGCGTCCAACCCGCGCGGCGACGTGATGTGGGGCGGGACCGGCGACCCGCACCTGCAGGCGGCCGAGGAGGGGCTCACCGAGGAGTACCGCTCGCCGATGCTGAAGGAGCTGCAGCCCTGGGCGGTGAAGCAGGCCGAGCAGTCGAAGTTCCGCACCGTCGGCATCTACGCGGGCGCGCTCGGCTTCGGCTACAACACGGAAGTCCTCGCGCGGCGCAAGCTTCCCGAGCCCAAGTGCTGGAGCGACCTGCTCAGCGAGAAGTACAAGGACGAGGTCCAGGTCGCCGATCCGAACTCCTCGGGCACCTCCTACACCATGCTCGCCACCATGGTGCAGATCTACGGCGAGGACAAGGGCTTCGATTACCTCAAGCGCCTGCATCGCAACATCAACCAGTACACCAAGTCCGGCGCCGCGCCGGCGAAGGCCACGGCGAGCGGCGAGACGCTGATCGGGATCACCTTCCAGCATGACCTCGTGACCTTCGCCAGCCAGGGCGCGCCGATCAAGGTCGTGGCGCCGTGCGAAGGCACGGGCTACGAGGTCGGCTCGATGAGCATCATCAAGGGCGGCAAGAATCCGAAGGAAGCGCGCCTGTGGTACGACTGGGCGCTGACCGCCGATGCGCAATCGATCGGCGCCGAGGCCAAGGCCTACCAGGTGCCGTCCAACCGCAACGCGAAAGTGCCGCCGCAGGCGCCGCGCCTGGAGGCGATCAAGCTCATCGACTACAACTTCGCCAAGTACGGTTCCTCGGCGGAGCGCAAGCGGCTGCTGTCGAAGTGGGACAAGGAAGTCAAGGCACTACCCAAGTAGTCTGGATCGCTGCCACGGCGGCGGGGCTCGCGCTGCTGCCGTGGTACTCGATCGAGGGTTCGTGGTGGGGCGCGCCCGCGCTGCTGCACGGATTCCAGGGCAAGCCATGGTTGCTGGCGCTGCTTCTTCCGGTGATCGGCGCGCTCGCAGCGCGACCCTGGCGCATGTCGCGCATGCGTGGCGGCACCGTCTTGACTTTGATTGGAATAACCGGACTTCTGCTGCTGCTCACGCAGGGATTCCTGTTCCGCCATCCCAACATCACGCCGGCCGGCTGGCCGACCCAGCCGGGCATGGGCTACGGCGCGCTCGCCGTCGCCACCGGGTTCCTGATGCTCGTCTGCCTGGGGCTCGCGGCGCGCGGTTTCTGCCGCGGCGACGCCTTCGTAGTGAGCGCAATCGGCCTGGTCGTCGCGTCGATCGCGGCGTTCGTGTTCTTCCCGATCCTCGTGATGCTGGAAAGCGCGTTCCGCGACAACGCCGGCAGGATCGCGCCGGCTGCGTTTTTCGCGAGCTTCTTCGACCGCTCGGTGTGGGGGCTCGACTGCCTCGCCTCGAGCCTGCGCTGCGGGGTGGCGTGGAACACGGTGTTCCTCGCGGTGATCGTCGGCGCCGGCTCGACGTTCCTCGGCCTCGCGTTCGCCCTGATCTCCGCGCGCACCGCCTTCCGCTACAAGGGACTGCTGCGCGTGATGAGCGTGCTGCCGATCATCACGCCGCCGTTCGTGATCGGCCTCGCCGTGATCCTGCTGTTCGGGCGCGCCGGCGCCGTGAGCGAGCTGCTGCGCGACTGGTTCGACATTCCGCGCACGCGCTGGATCTACGGCCTCGCCGGCGTGGCGCTCGCGCAGCTCCTCGCGTTCGCGCCGATCGCCTACCTGGTGCTGCTCGGGGTGGTGCAGGGCATCAGCCCCGCGCTCGAGGAGGCGTCGCAGACGCTGCGCGCGCGCGGCTGGACCACGTTCCGCACGGTGACGCTGCCGCTCTTGCGCCCCGGGCTCGCGGCGGCGTTCCTGCTCGGCTTCGTCGAGAGCATGGCCGATTTCGGCAACCCGCTCGTGCTGTCCGGCAACTACGAGGTTCTGTCGGTCAAGATCTATTTCGCCGTGGTCGGGGCCGCGCACGACCAGAGCCGCGCGGCGGTGCTCGCGCTCGTGCTGCTGGTCTTCACGCTGGCGGCGTTCTGGGCGCAGCAGCGCTGGCTCGGGCGCGCCTCCTACACCACCGTGACCGGCAAGGGCGACGCCGGGCTGCCGGTGCCGCTGCCGCGCGGCCTGCGCTGGCTGTGCTACGCCATCGCGCTGCCGTGGGCCGCGCTCACTTTGGTCATCTACGCCACGATCTTCGTCGGCGGCTTCGTGAAGTCGGTCGGCCGCGACCACAGCTTCACCCTCGCGCATTTTCTCGCCGGCTTCTCGGTGGAGTGGGGCGAGCGCGGGCTGCATTTCACCGGGGCGGCCTGGCCATCGCTCACGACCACGCTCGCCATCGCCACCGTCGCCGCGCCGCTCACCGCGGCGGTCGGCCTGCTCACCGCGTGGCTGCTGTCGCGCCAGGATTTCGCCGGCAAGCGCGCATTCGAGTTCGGCACGCTGCTCAGCTTCGCCATCCCCGGCACCGTGGTCGGCATCAGCTACATCCTCGCCTTCAACGTGCCGCCGATCGAGCTCACCGGCACCGCGGCGATCCTGGTGATCTGCTTCGTGTTCCGCAACATGCCGGTCGGCGTGCGCGCCGGCATCGCCACGCTCGCGCAGATCGACAAGTCGCTCGACGAGGCCTCGCATACCCTGGGGGCGCGCTCGGCGACCACCCTCCGGCGGGTGGTGCTGCCGCTGCTGCGGCCGGCGATCGTCGCCTCGCTCGTGTACAGTTTCGTGCGTGCGATGACCGCGGTGAGCGCGGTCATCTTCCTGGTGACCGCGGAATACAACATGGCGACCGCCTACATCGTCGGGCGCGTCGAAGCCGGCGAGTTCGGCCTCGCCATCGCCTATTCGTGCGTGCTGATCGCCATCATGCTGGCCGTGATCGGGCTGATCCAGTTCGGCGTGGGCGAGCGCAGGCTCGGGCGCCGCGAAGCCGTCGTCATGCCGGCGAGCGCCTGATGGTCGAATTCAAGAACGTCACCAAGCTTTACGGCGCCGTGACCGCGGTCAACGACGTCTCGTTCCGCATCGAGCCCGGGACGCTGTGCACGCTGCTCGGGCCCTCGGGCTGCGGCAAGACCACCACGCTGCGTCTCATCGCCGGGCTGGAGATGGTGAGCTCGGGGGCGATCACCATCGGCGGCCGCGACGTGACCTCGGCGCCCGCGTCGGAGCGCGACGTGAGCATGGTGTTCCAGTCCTACGCCCTGTTCCCGCACATGAGCGTGCTCGAGAACGTCGCCTACGGCCCGACGGTGAGCGGCGACCGCGCGGCCAAGGACAAGGCGATGGAGAAGCTGCGCATGGTGGGGCTCGAGGCGCTCGCGGGCCGCATGCCTTCGGAGCTCTCGGGCGGCCAGCAGCAGCGCGTGGCGGTGGCGCGCGCGCTGGTGCTCGAGCCGCAGGTGCTCTTGTTCGACGAGCCGCTCTCCAACCTGGACGCGAAGC
>DATIGR010000129.1:0-7897 GCA_035454645.1 Burkholderiales bacterium | reverse complement strand
CCGGGTGAGAAGAACGGGAGCTTCTGCACCCCGCGCGGAAGGCACATCGTGCGCGCCAAGATCGGCGCCGGGCAGCCGCTCGGCGCGGTGTTCTTGCGCCGGCGCCCGAGCGGCGAGGTCTGGACGCCGGAGCTGCACGAGCGCTATCCGGGCCGGGACTGGATCCTGACGCGGATCCTGTGGCTGTCGGGCTGCGAGCCGGGGCGCAACCGCTTGGGCGACGTGGATACCATGCGGCGCTATATCTACATCCACGGCAGCCCCGACAGCGCCGAGCTCGGAAAGCCCGGCTCGATCGGCTGCGTGCGCATGCGCAACCGCGACATCGTGGAGCTCTTCGACCTCGTGCCGCCTTACACGCCGGTGGAAATCAAGGCCTGAAGCTTCTCCCGGTTGGGGGAGAGCACCACGCCTTTCTCGCAGATGATCCCGGTGATGAGCTCCGCCGGCGTGACGTCGAACGCCGGGTTGCGGACCGAGACGCCCTCGGGCGCCCAGCGCGTGCCGCCGTAGCCCGTGACCTCGGCTGCCGGCCGCTCCTCGATCGGAATCTTCGAGCCGTCGGGGATCTTCGGGTCGAAGGTGGAGAGCGGCGCGGCGACGTAAAAGGGGATCCCGTGGCGCTTGGCGAGCACGGCGAGGGTGTACGTGCCGATCTTGTTTGCGACGTCGCCGTTCGCGGCGATGCGGTCCGCGCCTACCACGATGACATCCACCTCGCCCTTGCTCATCAGGTGCCCCGCCATGCTGTCGGTGACGAGCGTGCAGGGAATGCCTTCCTGCACCATCTCGTAGGCAGTGAGGCGGGCGCCCTGGAGGTAAGGCCGCGTTTCGTTCGCAATCACCGTGATGTTCTTGTGCTTGGAAGACCTGATGACGCCCAGGGCGGTGCCGTAGCCCGCGGTCGCCAGCGCCCCGGCGTTGCAGTGGGTCATGACGCGCGCGCGGCTGCGGATAAGCTCTGCGCCGAGCCTGCCGATCTCGCGATTGGCCGCGAGATCCTCGGCATAGATCGCCTCCGCCTCGGCTCTGAGGTCCTTTGCCTTCTTCATGCGCTCGAGCGCCCAGAACAGGTTCACGGCGGTCGGGCGGCTCCGGGCAAGGATGTCGAACGCCTCCTTCCTGCCTTTATCGAGAACAACCCCGAAAGCCGCGGCGCAGCCGATGGCCGGAGCGCCACGCACTACCATGTCGCGGATCGCCTGCGCCACCTCGGCGGCGGTGCGGCAGGTGACGTAGACGGTCTTTTCGGGAAGCTGGCGCTGGTCGAGAAGCTCGAGGCGGTCGCCTTTCCAGCGGATCGGCTCGATCGTCATACGACGCGCTCGTTGCCGCCGTCCACCGGGACCTGCGCCGCCGTGGTCTTGGCGAAGAGCGGCCCGCACATTTCGGCGGCGAGCTCGGCGACGTCGCGCGAAGCGACCTCGGTCTTGAGCAGGTTCTTGCGGCGGTACTGTTCGACCGTCATGTTGTAAGCCTTGGCGCGGGCGGCGAGGAGCTCGGGGGTCCAGAGCCCTGTGTCGTACACCGCGTCGGGATGCAGCGAATTGATGCGGATGCCGTCCTTCGCCCATTCCATCTCCGCGACGCGCGCCACCTGGTTGAACGCCGCCTTGGAAGCCGAATAGGCGGCGGCGCCCGGCCCGGGCGCCGGCACGTTGCGCGAGCCGATCACCACGATGCGCCCGCCGCTCGGCGCGAGCCGCAGCAGAGGATGGCAGAGCTGCAGGATGCGCAGCGGCGCCTCGACGTTCACCGCCATCGTCTGCTTCCAGGTCTCGGCGGCGACCTCTTGCAGCGGCTGGGAGGAGGGGAAGATGCCGGCGTTCAGCACCAGCATGTCCACGCCGCCGAAGGCGCGCACAATCCGATCCAGGGCTTCATCGACCGCCGCGGCGTCGGTCAGGTCCACCGCGAGGCCGAGGAAATCGGGCTGCTGCCACTTGGTCGCGATCGCCGGGTTGCGGTCGAGGCCGGCCACCGCGGCGCCGCGCCGCAGGAACGCCTTCACGCATGCCTTGCCGATGCCCGAGGCCGCTCCGGTGACCAGCGCGACCTCGCCCCGGAACCGCGGCGCCGGCCCGGACTTGCGCAGCTTGGCCTGCTCGAGATCCCAGTACTCGATGTCGAAGAGATGGCTCTCGCCCACCGCGCGCCAGCCGCCGAGAGCTTCGGCGGCGAGGATGACGTCGATCGTGTGGTCGTAGAGCTCCTCGATGATCGCCGCCTCGCGCGCGTCGCGCCCGGCCGCGGCAAAGCCGAGCTCCCGGTCGAGCACCGTGCGCGGCGCGGGATCGAGCATGGTCTTGCCTTCCGCTCGAACGTTCCTCTCGAAATACTCGCGGTAGCGCCTGGCGTATGCGGCAGCATCGCGCCCGATCATCGGCGTCGGCTTGGTGTAGAGCAGGTGGTCGGGCGTCGCCGGGCCCTGCTGCGAGAGCTTCTCCAGGTCGGGCCGCTGCGCGAACGCGCGGAATTTGTCGCTGCTGTTTACTTTCAATACGACGGGGAACCCGGCCTGCTCGGAGATCGCTCGCCTCAGGCTCGCGACCTCCTCTCGTTCGATTTTCGCGGGCTGCGCGCGGGTGGCGACCGGGATGTGCCAGGCCTTTTTCTTTTCGAGGTAAGCCTCGGCCATGGACACCAGCTCGATCATGCGCTCGTAGGACTCGCGCGCCTCGGCGCCGAAGGAGACGATGCCGTGCGAGACGAGCACCACGCCGAGGGTCTTGCCGCTCGCCTGGCGCGGGAACTCGCGCGCGAAGAGCGCGGCGAGCCGGAAGCCCGCCATCGCGTACGGGATCACCGCCACGCGCTCGCCGTAGAGCTCGCGCAGCCGCTTCTCGCCCTCGGGCGCGTTGGACACGGCGAGCACGGCGTCGGCGTGCGTGTGGTCTACGTAGCGGCTCGGCAGCAGCGCGTGCAGCAGCGTCTCGACCGAAGGCGAGGGCGCGCCGGCGCGCAGCACGTGCGTGTTGAGCTCGTTCATCATCTGCGCGTCGCTCAATGCCGGAAGCGACGGCAGCCGCTGCATGTAGCCGAGCGGCAGCGGCGCGAAGCCCTCGGCTTCGATCGTCTCGAGGTCCCAGCCGCTGCCTTTCACGTAGAGGACCTCGCGCTCCTCGCCGAAGATGTCCTTCTCGCGCAGCTTCACCGAGGTGTTGCCGCCGCCGTGCAGCACGAGCGACTTCTCGGCGCCGAGCAGGCGCGAGGTGTAGACGCGCGCGCCGAGCGGGCCGGTGAACCGCGCGGCCTCGGCGTCGCTCCAGCGGCTTTTCATGCGGCGATTATACTTTTCGCGGTCGAATGAAAACTGAGCCGCTCATCGAGCTCTTGCCTTGGGAGAAAGCGCGCGCGCACGCGGCGCCGATCCGCTTCAGCGTGTTCGTCGAAGAGCAGGGCGTGCCGCGCGAGATCGAGCTCGACGGGCACGACCCGGTCTGCGTTCACGCGGTCGTGTTCGAGGCGGGCAAGGCGGTGGCGACCGGGCGGCTTCTGCCCGACGGCCACATCGGCCGCATGGCGGTGCTCAAGGCCTGGCGCGGCCGGGGACTGGGCTCTGAATTGCTGAAGCTCCTGATGGAGCACGCGAAGCAAGCCGGTCACGCCGAGGTCGCGCTCTCGGCGCAGGTGCACGCGGCGCCCTTCTACCGCACGCATGGCTTCGTTCCGGTGGGCGAGGAGTACCTCGAGGCCGGCATCCGGCACCAGGCGATGAAGCGCGCGCTCTAGAACCCGTAGTGCCGCGTCTCGCCCTCCGCGCCGTCGGCGGCGAAGACGCGCTCGGCATAGCGCGTGCGCTCGTCCTTGAGCAGGACTGTCGAGCAGCGCGTGCCGTACTGGGAGTTCACGATCCGCCGCCTGGCGAGCGCCTCGAACAGCGTCTCCACCGCGGGCGCAGGCTCGATCGCCTCGGAGAAGGCGAGCTTCGCGGGCTCCACGTCGGCGGAGTCGAGCAGGGCGTTTCCCAGGCCGTAGATGCCCGGATCGAGCCTGCGCGGCGCGCCGTCGCGGTTGGAGACCCACCACAGCTCCTCGCCGTCGCAGGCAAGCAGGTTGAAGCCGCTGTACGACTCGCTTTTCAAGGCCCGCACATAGCTTCCGGGGTCCCGAGTGTCCGTCAAAAACCTCGACACCAAGGCGCCGCGCGACTCGGCGGCGCGCGGCTCGCGCGCGCCGCGGTAGTTGGTGACCGCGGCGAAGCGCCCGCTGCGCGAAACGCCCATCCAGGTGCCGCGCGCCTCGAGGTCGCGCCCCGCGAGGATTTCCGGGCGATCGTCCCAGAACGCCGCGGGCGCGGCGGCGCGGGCATGGAACTCGTCGCGGTTGGCCGCGACGATCAGCGGGTAGTCAGGCCGTGCGCGCCAGGCGAGAAGGATCAGGCACATTCCGAGCCTTCAGCTGCTGATAGAGCTGGAACGCCTTTTCCGGCTTCTCCCGCTTGTGGACCACCGCGGCCACGGCCTGGATCATCGCCACCGGGTCGTCGGACTGGAAGATGTTGCGCCCCATGTCGACGCCGGCCGCGCCCTGGTCGATCGCCTTCCAGGCCATGGTGAGGGCGTCGAGCTCGGCGAGCTTCTTGCCGCCCGCGATCACGATCGGCACCGGGCAGCCGGCGACCACGCGCTCGAATCCTTCCTCGATGAAATAGCTCTTGACGTAATGCGCGCCGAGCTCGGCGGCGATGCGCGTGGCGAGGGCGAAATAGCGCTCGTCGCGCTTCATCTCGGCGCCCACGCCGGTGACCGCCATGGTCGGGATGCCGTAGCGGTTTCCGGTGTCGATGAGCTGCACCAGGTTGCGGATCGACTGATGCTCGTACTCGGCGCCGATGTAGATCTGGGTCGTGAGGGCGGCGGCGTTGAGGCGGATCGCGTCCTCGATGTCGACCGCGATCAGCTCGCGCGAGAGCTCGGTGAGGATGCTCTGCCCGCCCGAGCAGCGCAGCACCACGGCGTTGGTGGCCGCCGCCGGGATCACCGAGCGCAGCGCGCCGCGCGTGCACATGAGCACGTCGGCGTAGGGGATGAGCGGCACGATGTTGAGGTCGATGCGCTCCAGGCCCGTGGTCGGGCCCTGGAAGTAGCCGTGGTCGAACGCGAGCATCACGGTGCGCCCGGAGGCCGGGTTGAAGATGCGCGCGAGGCGATTCTGCATCCCCCAGTCGAGCGCGCCGCCGCCCTTCACATGGAAGGCGCGGTTCTGCTGCGGAATGCCGAGGCCGAAGTCCTTGCCTTCCCGGATATCGTCTTTGTCAGCCATAGCGTTCAACCATACCACGCGTTCAGGCAGGGGGTTCCGCCGAAACGAAGCGCTCGACCCTGCGGCTGACGCCGAGGGTGGCGCCGACGCGCTCGAGCAGCGCGTCGAACGCGCGCTCGTCGCGGATTCCCTCGTAGACCTCCATGTAGGTCGTCGGGTCGTCGCGCCGGCGCATCCACCGGCCGCGGATGCCGAACTGCTCCTCCACCAGCGCAAACAGCTTGTTCACCTTCGCACGCATGTCGGCGACGGCCTCGGGAGGAACCCTGTAATAGACGTAGTAGTTCAAACCGGCATCACCGCCAGCGCCTCGCCCACCGCGCTGTCCACGACCACGCCGCCGTCGAATTCCTGCCCGGGCTTGAGCTCGGTGCCGGCCGGAACCCGGACGCGCACCATGCGGCGCTTCACCTCGCCGCGGTACTGCGCGCGCGCCACGATCTCCTGGCCCGGGTAGCAGCCCTTCTGGAAATTCACCGCGCCGAGCGCCTCGAAGTTGACCATCTGCGGCACGAACTTGTCCTGCGTCGCGGCGCTGATGAGCGGCCGCCCGGCGCGGATCTCCTCCAGGGTCCAGGCGTCTTCGGGCCGGGTCGCGGCGGGAGAAAACCTGGCGGCGGGTCCGATGCGCAGGAAGCGTCCCTCGTCCACGCGAACCGTGACCACGTCGCCCTCCCAGGCGAGGCCGGAGAGCTTCAGGCCGGCGTCCCACACGCCGTACTGCGCCCAGGCGTCGCTCTCGTCGGCGATCTTCACTCTGGAGCGCAGCACGTACATCGACAGCCGCTTCGCGATCCCTGCGGCGAGATCCCTGGCGAGCTGCAGCAGGAAGCCTTCGCCGCGCGGAATGACGAGCAGGCTGGCGAGCAGGCGCCCCTTGGGCGTGCACCAGCCGGCGAGCGCGGCGCGATCGGCAGGCAGGTCCTTGATGTCGTTCGTGAGCTGCGCGTGCAGGAAGGCGCGCGCGTCGGCCCCGGTCACCGCAAGCAATCCATAGCGATTTAGCCGCGCGCACTCCATCGTAGAATGGCCATTTTAACGCCCCGTTCTTGCTCAAGACCCTTCTCGGTTTCGTGCTTCTGGTCGTAGCCGCGGCCGCGGGCTACGCCGCGTGGTACCTCGGCTCGCCCGTGAGGATCGGCAAGTACCCGGCGGAAGTGGAGATTCCGCGCGGCGCCGGCTTTCGCATCGCGATGGAGCAGCTGGAGAAATCGGGCATCGCGCTCCGCCGCCGCGAGTTCGAGCTGCTCGCGCGCACGCTCGGCAAGGAGCGCGACATCAAGGCCGGCAGCTACGAGATCTCGCAGCCGCTGACGCCGCTCGAGCTGCTGCAGAAGCTCACCCGCGGCGACGTCACCCAGGCGGAGGTGCGGCTGCTCGAGGGCTGGACTTTCGCCCAGTTCCGCGCCGCGCTCGACGCGAGCCCGCACCTGCGCCACGACACCCGGGGCATGAGCGACGCCGACCTCCTGGCGCGGCTGAACGCCGCCGAGGGCCACCCCGAGGGCCTGTTCTTCCCGGACACCTATCTCTTCGGCAAGGGCGCGAGCGACCTCGCGGTCCTGCGCCGGAGCTACCGCGCGATGGCGCGGCACCTGAAGGAGGAGTGGGAGGCGAGGGACAAGGGCGTGCCCTACCGCTCGCCCTACGAGGCGCTGATCATGGCTTCGATCATCGAGAAGGAGACCGGCCAGGCGGGCGAGCGCGACATGATCGGCGGCGTGCTCGCGAACCGCCTGCGCATCGGCATGCGGCTGCAGGTCGACCCGACCATCATCTACGGCCTCGGGGCGTCGTTCGACGGGAATCTGAAGCGCAACCATCTCGCCGAAGACGGCCCGTACAACACCTATACGCGCGCCGGGCTGCCGCCGACGCCGATCGCCATGCCGGGCCTTGCCTCGCTGCGCGCCGCGGTGCGCCCGGGAAAAACCGATGCCATGTACTACGTCTCGCGCAACGACGGCTCGAGCCACTTCTCGCGCACCCTCGAGGAGCACAACCGGGCCGTGGCGCGCTACCAGCGCGGCGGCCGCTGAGCGTGCGCGGCAAGTTCGTCACCCTGGAAGGCGTGGACGGAGCGGGCAAGTCCACGCACCAGAAGTTCGTCGCCGACTTCGTCGCCGCGCGCGCGCCGCAGGTCATCCAGACGCGCGAGCCGGGCGGCACCGAGCTTGCCGAGCGGCTGCGCGAGGCGATCCTTTCGGGCCCCATGGCGCCCGAGGTCGAGACGCTGCTGCTGTTCGCGGCGCGCGCCGACCATGTCGCGCGCGTCATCCGGCCGGCGCTCGAGGCCGGCACCTGGGTGGTCTGCGACCGCTTCACGGACGCCACCGCCGCGTACCAGGGGGCGGGGAAGGGCGTGCCCCTCGACCTGATCGAGCGCCTCGCCGCCGCCGCCCACCCGGGCCTCGCCCCCGAGCGCACGCTGGTCTTCGACTGCTCGTTCGAAGTATCCCGGCAACGGCTCCAGGGAAAGACCCTCGACCGCTTCGAGCGCGAGGACCGCGCGTTCTTCGAGCGCGTGCGCGCCGCCTACCTCGAGCGCTCGCGTGCGGAGCCGCGGCGCATCCGCGTGATCGACGCCTCCAGGCCGGTGCCCGAGATCCGCAAGGCGCTCGAGCAGGCGCTC
>DATIGR010000128.1:0-2651 GCA_035454645.1 Burkholderiales bacterium | reverse complement strand
CCCGGCATCGTCTGGTCGATGACCAGCCCGCTCGGCGTGCTCGAGCGCGTGGCGCGCGAGCGCTACGACTTCGTGATCCTCGACCAGACGATGCCGGGCATGACCGGGGTGAGCCTCGCGCGCGAGATCGCCGCCGCCCGCCCGGGGCTGCCGGTGGTGCTCTACACCGGCAACAGCGACCGCGTCGACCGCGAGGAGCTGAGCGCCGCCGGAGTGCGCGCGCTGCTGCAGAAGCCGGTCGAGCCCGCCGCGCTGTACGAAACGCTGAGCGCGCACCTGCACTGAAGCCCGGACGTCCCGGGAAATAGAATCCGGGAACCTTGGAAATCCTCTACTTCGTCGCCCTGAACGCGCTCGGGCACCTCGCCTTCGTCGGCGCCCGGATGACGACCGTGCTGTTCGCGCTCGAGCTCGGCGCCTCCGAGGCCGCGGTCGGCGTGCTGATGTCGCTGTTCGCGCTGCTGCCGATGCTGCTGTCGGTCAGCGCCGGGCGCCTGATCGACCGCGTCGGGCCGCGCCGGCCGCTCGCGGTCTCGTTTGCAGTCCTCGCGGCTGCGGCCGCCTTGCCGTTCGCCTTTCCGAGGCTCGAAACCCTGTACCTCTCGACCACGCTCGCCGGCGTGTCGTTCATGTACGTGCACATCGCCATGAACAGCGTGTTCGGCGCGCACGGCTCGCCCGAGCAGCGCGCGCTGAACTTCTCGTGGCTCGCGCTCGGCTTCGCGATCTCGAACTCGATCGGGCCGCTGGTCGCCGGCTACGCCATCGACGGCTTCGGCCATGCCCCGGCTTTTCTGGTTCTTTCCCTGTTCCCGGTTCTCGGACTGATTCTGCTGTGGCGGCGAAAGCGTCCCTTGCCGCGCCCGGAGCAGGCGCCGCTCGCCACGCGCACCGGCGTGCTCGACCTGCTGCGCATCCCCGGCCTGCGCCACACGTTCTGGGTGAGCCTGCTGCTCGCCAGCGGCTGGGACCTGTTCACCTTCCTCATCCCGCTCTACGGCGCGCGGCTCGGGATCTCGGCCGCGGCCATCGGCGTCATTCTCTCCACCTTCGCGCTCGCGACGCTGACCGTGCGCATTGCGATGCCGGTGCTGATCAAGAAGCTCAGGCAGTGGGTCATCATCTTCGCCGCGCTCGGCATCTCGGGGACCTGCTACCTGCTTTTCCCCTTTGCGCAGGCCGTGCCGCTGCTCATGCTGCTGTCGTTCGTCCTCGGCCTCGGGCTCGGAGCCGCGCAGCCCGTGATCATGTCGCTGCTCTACGCCGCCTCCCCGCCCGGGCGCCAGGGCGAGGCGGTCGGCGTGCGCACCTCGCTCCTCAACGGCAGCCATACGCTGATCCCGCTCGCCTCGGGCGCCGCGTCGAGCGCCGTGGGCATGGCGCCGGTGTTCTGGGTGCTCGCCGCGTTCCTCCTCGGCGGGGCCTGGTTCGCCCGAAGGCAAGTAAAATCCTCCGCATGAGAAGAGTCACGCTGTCGCAGTTCCTGGTCTCGCGCCAGCGCGACAAGAACCTCATCAACGCCGACCTCAGGCTGCTCATCGAGACCATCGCGCGCGCCTGCAAGGCGATCAGCACGCGGGTCAACAAGGGCGCGCTCGCCGACGGGCTGGGATCCGCGGCGACCCGCAACGTGCACGGCGAGGCGCAGAAGACGCTCGACGTGCTGTCGAACGAGATCCTGCTCGAGGCGAACGAATGGGGCGGCAACCTCGCGGCGCTCGCCTCCGAGGAGATGGAGGAGCCGCGCCCGATCCCGACGCACTATCCGCGCGGCCAGTACCTGCTGCTGTTCGACCCGCTCGACGGCTCGTCGAACATCGACGTCAACATCTCGGTGGGGACGATCTTCTCGGTGCTGCGTTGCCCGAAAAACCCCGACGGCAGCTTCTGCGAGGCGACCGAGAAGGCGTTCCTGCAGCCGGGGCGCAGGCAGGTCGCCGCCGGGTTCGCGGTGTACGGGCCGACCACGGTGTTCGTCATCACGGTCGGGGACGGGGTCTGCGGCTTCACGCTCGACCGCGAGACCTATACCTTCGTCCAGACGCATCCCGAGATCCGCATCCCCGAGGACACGCAGGAATTCGCCATCAACGCCTCGAACGCGCGGCGCTGGGAGCCCCCGGTCAGGCGCTACATCGACGAGTGCCTCGCCGGGAAGGACGGCCCGCGCGGCAAGGACTTCAACATGCGCTGGGTGGCCTCGATGGTGGCCGACGTGTTCCGCGTGCTCTCGCGCGGCGGGATCTTCATGTACCCGCGCGACGCCAAGAACACGCAGGGCCGGCTGCGCCTGATGTACGAGGCGAACCCGATGGCGCTCATCGTCGAGCAGGCGGGCGGCGCGGCGACCGACGGGCACACGCCGATCCTGGATCTCGAGCCGAAGGGCCTGCACCAGCGCTGTGCGGTGATCCTGGGATCGAAGAACGAAGTGGACCGCGTCACTTCGTACCACCGGAAATGAGAAGGGCCCCCTAAGGGGCCCTGGTTTCCTTCCTCCTCGGGAATCCTTATTTCAGGTGCCGGCTGACCAGCTTGGTCATCTCGAACATCGACACCTGGCTCTTGCCGCCGAACACGGCCTTGAGCTTGTCGTCGGCGTTGATCATGCGACGGTTCTTCTTGTCCTGAAGGCCATTGCGCTTGATGTA
>DATIGR010000127.1:0-3765 GCA_035454645.1 Burkholderiales bacterium | reverse complement strand
CGCCGCCGCGACCACCGAGCCGATCTGCCCGCCGGTATTCGCCCCGGCGGCGTGCATCAGGAGGTAGTTCCGCTTGTCGTAGCGCTGGCCCTGCGCCTGCACCACGCGCGCGGCCATCGGGAAGGCCGAGATGCCGGCCGCGCCGATCAGGGGGTTCACCTGGCCGCGCGTCACCCAGCACACGGCCTTGCCGAAGAGAACGCCCGCCACGGTGTCGAGGCAGATGGCGAGGAAGCCCAGGCCGAAAATGGCGAGCGTCTGCGGGGTGAGGAAGGCGTGGCCTTCCATGGTGCTGCCGATCGCGAGGCCCAGGAACAGCGTCACCACGTTCGCGATCTCGTTCTCCGAGGCTTTCGTCAGGCGCGCGACCACGCCGCATTCGCGCATGAAGTTGCCGAGCATGATGGTGCCCAGGAGCGGCAGGCCCTTGGGCGCGATCAGGCCTCCCACCAGCGTGACCACGATCGGGAACAGCAGCCGCGTGCGCGCCGAGACGCTCTTCTTCGGCGTCGCCATGCGCACGGTGCGCTCCTTCTGCGTGGTGAGCGCGCGCATGATCGGCGGCTGGATGATCGGCACGAGCGCCATGTAGGAGTAGGCGGCGACCGAGACCGCGCCGAGCAGGTGCGGCGCGAACTGCGAGGTGACGTAGATCGCGGTCGGCCCGTCGCAGGCGCCGATGATCGCGATGCTGACCGACTCGGCGTGCGTGAAGCCGAGCGCGAGCGCAAGCAAGAGCGTGAGGAAGATGCCGACCTGGCCGGCGGCGCCGAACAGCAGCAGCGAGGGCCGCTCGAGCAGCGGGGTGAAGTCGATCATCGCGCCGATGCCGATGAAGATGAGCAGCGGAAAGAGCTCGTTCGCGATCCCCATGTCGTAGAGCGTGCGCAGCAGGCCGCCCTCCTCGGTCAGGCCGCCGAACGGAATGTTGACGAGCACGCAGCCGAAGCCGATCGGCACCAGCAGCAGCGGCTCGACGCCCTGCCTCACGCCGAGGTAGAGCAGCGAGCCGCCGACGAGAAGCATGACCAGGTTCGGCCAGCCCTGCGCCGAAAGGAGCGCCAGCGCGCCGCCGCCCAGCCCGGAGAGGCCCTCGAGGATCACTGCTTTTCCTCAGGCGGAAGCGGAAAGATCCTCTTCAGCAGGTTCACCGCGAGGGCGAGGAGCCACAGCGTGAGAAAGGTTCCGGTCACACCGACCACGAGAAGCGTGAGGCCGAAGCTCCACTTGTCCACGCTCAGCCCCGGATCAGCCGCGGCAGCAGCATGAGGTGCTTCGGGCAGAGCGATCCCGGGTTCTGGTAGGCGCAGCCGGCGAATGCCTTGAGGTAGCCGCGCAGGCCCTTCAGCGGCACGATCTCGTCGACGAACCCGTGGCGCGCGCAGTACGCCGGGCGCGAGGTGTCGTGGTACTTCTTCGCCATCTCGTTCATTTTCTGCGCGATCGGCTCGAGCGGCCGGCCCGAGTCCTTCTCCTTCAGCGCGCGCCGCGCGTAGGTCGCCACCGCCGCGGTCTCGCCGTGCATGACGTAGATCTCGGTCGCCGCGGTGCCGAGCGTGAAGGCGTTGTGGCGGTTCGCGGTCGGCCCGCCCATGATGTAGTGCGCCGCCGCGGTGCCTTTCCGCAGCACCACGAGGAGCATCGGCACGCTGGTCGACTCGATCGAATAGATGAGCGATTGCCCCAGGCCGAGGAGCTCGGCCTTCTCGGCGGCGTCGCCGACGTCGATGCCGCTCGTGTCCTGGAACCACACCACGGGCACGCGGTCGCGCCCGCAGTGGGTGACGAACTCGTTCATCTTGACGAGCCCCTGGCGGTAGAGCTTGCCGCCGATGCCCGGATAGTCGGCGTACTCGGGATAGCCCCTGGGCAGCACGCCCTGGCGGTTGCCGATGGCGCCGAGCAGCATCCCGTCCACCTTGACCAGGCCGGTATAGACCTCGGGGCCGTAGTCCGGCCGGTACTCCAGGTGCTCGCTCGCATCGACCAGGCGCGCGAGCAGCTCGTCGAACACATACGTCTCTTTCTGGTTGAAAGGCAGCAGGTGGTAGAGCTCCTGCGCGGGCAGCCGGGGCTCGGCCGGCTCCGCGACGCGGAAGAACATCGGGTCGTACGCCGGGATCGCGCGCATGTAGTCCTTCAGGCCGTCGAGCACGCCCTTCTCCTCGTCGTAGACGCGGGCGAAGAAGCCGGTGTCGTTGAAGTGCGTCTCGACGCGCCCGGGCGGGCGCTCGCGGTACTCGCGCGTCTTCGCCACCAGCTCTTCCAGCATGCCGACGTCGAAGCCGCCGCGCGGCGCCATGCCCGAGACGATGCCGACGCCTCCGACGGCGATGTTGGCGTCCTTGTGCGCGATCAGGATCGTCGGGCTGATGCCCTGGTAGCCGCCGCCCGCGGGATTGGTGCCGTAGATGCCCGCGAGCACCGGGATGCCGAGCTGCTCGAGCTCGGCGTGGCGGAAGAAGCAGGCGCCCGACCCGCGCCGGTCGGCGTAGAACTTCTCCTGCTCGGGCAGCTTCACGCCGCTGCAGTTGACCAGCCACACGAGCGGCACGTTGAGCCGCTTGGCGAGATCGGTCACGCGCAGCACGTTCTCCGCCTGCCCGGGGACCCAGGCGCCCGCGAGCACCTTGTTGTCGAAGCCGATGATCACCGCCCAGCGCCCGCAGATCCTTCCCAGGCCGTCGACCACGTTGGTCGTGGCCTCCTCGTTGTCCATGGGGTTATAGAGGCTGTGCAGCGGGTGCCAGGTACCGGGGTCCACCAGGTACTCGAGCCGCTGCCACACCGTGAGCGCACCGCGCTTGTTGATCTCCGCAGCCGGCAGGCCCACTTCCTTGCGCGCGCTCGCCGCGGCGGCGATCTCGGCCTCCACCGCCTCGAGCTTGGCGCGACTCTCCTGCGTGCGCGCGAGGCGGTTTTCCTTCAGCGCCTTGCCGAACCCGGGCATGCGCTCGAAATAGGGCCTCATTGCTCTACTCCCGGTTTGGGGTGGCGCCGCTCGCCATGCCCGAGATGATGATTCTCTGGATGTTGGAAGTGCCCTCGACGATCTGCAGCGACTTGGCGTCGCGGTAGAAGCGCTCCGCCGGGTACTCGGTCGAGAAGCCGTACGAGCCGAAGATCTTCATGCATTCGTTCGCCGCGTGCACCGCGGCTTCCGAGGCGGCGAGCTTCGCGACCGAGGTCTCGTACTGGCTCGGCCTGCCCTGATCCTTGAGCCACGCCGCGCGGTAGACGAGCATCTGCGCCGCCTGGTGCTCGACCACCATGTCGGCGATCTGCGCCTGGATCATCTGGTGCTGCACGATCGGCTTGCCGAACTGCCGGCGCTCGTTCGCATAGTTGATCGCGAGCTCGAGCGCGCCGCCCGCCACGCCGAGCGCGCCGGCGGCGCAGCCGAGGCGCGTCTGGTTCAGCTGCCACATGCAAACCCGCCAGCCGTCGCCGGGCTTGCCGATCACGTTTTCCTTCGGCACCGGCATGGCGTCGAACACGAACTCCCCGGTCGGCGCGCAGTGCAGGCCGAGCTTGGTCTCGATCGGCCGCGCGCTGCAGCCCTTCATCTTCTTCGGCTCGATGATGAAGGCGGTGACGCCCTTGTTGCCCTTGTCGCGGTCGGTATAGGCGTACAGCAGGCCGGCGTCGCCGACCTGCGCCTGCGAGATCCACATCTTCGAGCCGTGCACTTCCCAGTGGTCGCCGCGGTCGAGCGCGTGGGTGCGCATGCTGGCGACGTCCGAGCCGGTGTTCGGCTCGGTCATG
>DATIGR010000126.1:0-7554 GCA_035454645.1 Burkholderiales bacterium | reverse complement strand
GATCTGCGAGCGCGAGATCTCGGCGGTGGCGGCGTCTTCCATCAGGTTGTAGACCGGCACGCAGCCGTTGCCGGCGAGCCAGGCGCCGAGGTACTGGATGCCGACCGAGATGTTGTTGCGCAGGCCCGCCTCGGTGATCGGGCGCTCGGGCTGGAAGTCGAGGAGCCCGCTCGCCGTGACGTTCACGTCGGGGCGCTGGCGCGTGTACTGGTTGGGCTGCGGCATGTGCTCGTCAAACACCTGCTTCGCCACCGGCACGAGGCCCGGGTGCGCGACCCAGGTGCCGTCGCAGCCGTCGGTCACTTCGCGCAGCTTGTCCAGGCGCACCTTCTCGATCGCCGCCTCGTTCGCCGCGGGATCGTTCTTGATCGGGATCTGCGCCGCCATCCCGCCCATCGCCGGTGCGCCGCGCCGGTGGCAGGTCTTGACGAGGAGCAGCGCGTAGGCGCGCATGAAGGGCGCGGTCATCGTGACCTGGCCGCGGTCGGCGAGGCAAAAATCATGGTTGGCGCGGAATTTCTTGATGCACGAGAAGATGTAGTCCCAGCGCCCGATGTTGAGGCCGGCCGAGTGGCTGCGCAGCTCGTACAGGATCTCGTCCATCTCGAACGCGGCGACGACCGTCTCGATGAGCGCGGTGGCGCGGATCGTGCCGACGGGAATGCCGAGCTCCTTCTGCGCGGCGACGAAGATGTCGTTCCACAGCCTCGCCTCGAGGTGCGACTCCATCTTCGGCAGGTAGAAGTACGGGCCCGAGCCGCGCTTGATGAGCTCTGTTGCGTTGTGGAAGAAGAACAGCGCGAAGTCGAAAATGCCGCCCGAGACCGGCTTGCCGTCGACGGTGACGTGCTTCTCGTCGAGGTGCCAGCCGCGCGGCCGCGGGATCAGGACCGCGGTCTCGTCGTTCAGCCGGTATTGCTTGCCGCCCTGCTCGAAGCTGATGGTGCGCCGCACCGCGTCGCGCAGGTTGATCTGCCCGTCGATCATGTTGTGCCAGGTCGGGCAGTTGGCGTCCTCGAAGTCCGCCATGAAGGTGGAAGCGCCGGAGTTGAGCGCGTTGATCACCATCTTGCGGTCGGTGGGGCCGGTGATCTCGACGCGCCGGTCGAGCATGTCGCGCGGCTGGGACGCCACGGTCCATTTCGAATCCCTAACGGATTGAGTTTCCTTCAGGAAGTCGGGCTTGGCGCCAGCGTCGAATTCTCTCTGCCGCTGCGCGCGCCGGACGAGGAGCTCCTGGCGGCGCGATTCGAACTTGCGATGCAGCTTGCCGACGAGGTCCAGCGCTTCCGGACTCAGGATCTGCGCGAACTCCTTGTTGATCGCGCCGGAGATGGCGACGCCCTGCGGCAATGGACCTGACATGTGCATTGCAGCATTTTATTGGGTGAAATATGGCGCTGCAACATGAATTCGTTGACCGAAGGTAGTAGCCTGACCTTTCAAGAAACGGAGGTGGATTTCACATCATGAAACCGTACAACGTTCTCATTCTCGGAGCCTCGTATGGCTCCCTGCTCGCCACCAAGCTCCTTCTCGCCGGGCACACGGTCAAGCTCGTATGCCTGCCTGCCGAAGTCGACGCGATCAATACCGGCGGGACGCGCGTGCGCATGCCGGTGAAGGGACACGAGGGGCTCGTGGAAGTGCATTCGTGGAAGCTGCCCGGGAAACTCTCGGCCGAGGGGCCGCAGACCATCAAGCCGTCGGAATACGACCTCGTTGCGCTGGCGATGCAGGAGCCGCAGTACCGTTCCGCCGGCGTGCGCGAGCTGCTCGACGCCGTCGCCAAAGCGAAGGTGCCGTGCATGTCGATAATGAACATGCCGCCGTTGCCGTACCTCGCGCGTATACCCGGGCTTTCCACCAAGGAGCTCAGGTCCTGCTACACCGACGCGAGCGTGTGGGACAGCTTCGACCCGGCGCTCATGACGCTGTGCAGCCCCGACCCGCAGGCGTTCCGCCCGTCGGAAGAGCCGGTCAACGTGCTGCAGGTGAGGCTGCCGACCAACTTCAAGTCGGCGCGCTTCCCGTCGGACGCGCACACCGAGATCCTGAAGAAGCTCGAGGCGGACATCGAGGCGGCTCGCTTCGACAAGATGGAGCTGCCAGTCAAGCTGAAGGTGCACGACTCGATATTCGTGCCGCTCGCCAAGTGGGCGATGCTGATCGCCGGCAACTACCGCTGCGTCACCAAGGAAGGCCCGCGCTCGATCAAGGACGCGGTCCACTCCGACATCAACGCTTCGCGTCTCGCCTATCAGTGGGTGGTGAACCTGTGCCTGCTGCTCGGCGCGAAGGAGAGCGACCTGGTGCCGTTCGAGAAATACGCGGCCGCCGCGCAAAGCCTCGGCAGCCCATCCTCAGCGGCGCGCGCGCTCTACGCTGGCGCGCCGTACATCGAGCGGGTGGATCGGCTGGTGCAGGCGATCGCCAAGCAGAAGGGCTTGCAGCTGCCGGTGCTCGACGAGGTGGTCGGCCTGGTAGACGCGAAGCTCGAGGCCAACCGGAAGAAAGCCGCCTAGCAGAATTCGGGGCCAGGGTCGAGACTCGCTTACGAGTTGTGGCCCTGGCCCCGAATTCAGTTGGGTATTAGCGCGATCCGCTTCCGTTGGGGTCTGACCCCGAATTCGTTCCGTCGTCGATGCCGAGCTCCTGGATCTTGCGGGTGATGGTGTTGCGGCCCATGCCGAGTAGGTTCGCGGCGTCGATGCGCCGGCCGCCGGTGCGGGCGAGCGCCTTGATGATCAGCGCGCGCTCGAACTGACGGCCGAGCGCGTCGAGGATGCCGGTGTCGCCGCGCGCGAGGCGCCGCTCGGCTTCCTGCTCGAGCGCGGCGAGCCAGTCGGCGGCGGCGGCGAGATCGCCCGGGACCTGGGCGCGGAATTCGGCCGGCAGATCGCCGAGGTCGATCACCTGCCCGGGCGCCATCACCGTAAGCCAGTGGCAGAGGTTCTCGAGCTGGCGCACGTTGCCCGGGAAGTCGAGCCGCGAGATGTGCGCGAGCGCTTCGTCGGCGATGCGCTTGGGCTCGACGCCGAGCTGCTGCGCGCTGCGCGCGAGGAAGTGCTTCGCCAGCAGCGGGATGTCTTCGGCGCGCTCGCGCAAGTTCGGCAGCCGTAGCCGGATGACGTTCAGACGGTGGTAGAGGTCCTCGCGGAAAGTGCCCTCGCGCACGCGGCTCTCGAGGTTCTGGTGCGTGGCGGCGATCACGCGGACGTTGACCTTGAGCTGCTGGTGGCCGCCGACCCGGTAGAAGGTGCCGTCGGAAAGCACGCGCAGCAGCCGCGTCTGGAGCTCCGCCGGCATGTCGCCGATCTCGTCGAGGAACAGCGTCCCGCCCTCGGCCTGCTCGAAGCGGCCGCGGCGCTGCTGCTGTGCCCCGGTGAACGAGCCGCGCTCGTGGCCGAAGAGCTCCGACTCGAGCAGGTCCTTCGGCATGGCCGCGGTGTTGATCGCGATGAACGGTTGATGTGCACGCGCACTGTGGCGGTGCAGGGCGCGCGCGACGAGCTCCTTGCCGGTTCCCGACTCGCCCGTGATCAGCACGGTCGCGCTCGATTGCGACAGCCGGCCGATGGCGCGGAACACCTCCTGCATCGCCGGCGCCTGACCGAGAATTTCCGTTTCCGGAAGAGGCTCGTGGGCCTCGGTCTCGCGCCGCCTCTCCTCCAGCGCGCGGCGGATGAGGTCGACCGCCTGGTCGATGTCGAAGGGCTTGGGCAGATATTCGTAGGCGCCGCCCTGGAAAGCCGCGACCGCGCTGTCGAGGTCGGAGTACGCGGTCATCACGATCACCGGCACCGCGGGATGGCGGCTCTTCACCGCCTGCAGGAGCTCGAGCCCCGAGCGCCCCGGCATGCGGATGTCGGAGACCAGCACCTCGGGCGTGTCGCCCGAAAGCGCGTCGAGCGCTTCCTGCGCCGAGGAGAACGAGCTGTACGCGATGCCTTCCCGGCTGAGCGCCTTCTCGATCACCCAGCGGATGGAGCGGTCGTCGTCGACGATCCAGACCGGTTTCATCTGATCGGCAGCAGGATCCTGAATATCGTCCGGCCCGGCCGCGACTCGAACTCGATGACGCCGTGGTGGTAGTGCACGAACGTCTGCGCGAGCGAGAGCCCGAGGCCTGAGCCGCCTTCCCTGCCCGAGACGAGTGGGTTGAAGATCCGGTCCTGGATCTCCTCCGGCACTCCCGGGCCGTCGTCGATCACTTGCAATTCTAATGCCAGCTTGTAGCGCTGCTTGAGGATGGTGATCTGCCGCACCACCCGGGTCCTGAAGCTCACGGTCCGGCTGCCGGCCTGCGCGGCGTTGCGCGCGACGTTGAGCACCGCCTGGATGAGCTGCTCGCGGTCGCCCTTGATGTTGGGCAGGCTCGGGTCGTAGTCGCGCACGATCTCGACGCCGAACTCCGCGCGCACCAGGCTCCGCACGCGCTCGAGCACTTCATGCATGCCGAGCGGCTCGAGCTGCGGCGCGCGGTGCGGGGTGAGCATGCGGTCCATCAGCGTCTGCAGCCGGTCCGCCTCCTTGATGATCACCTGGGTGAATTCGCGCAGCTCGTAGAGACGAGAGCGCCCGAGGGCGCTGTGCTCGAGCTCTCGCTCGAGCAGCTGCGCCGAGCCGCGCAGGCCCCCGAGCGGGTTCTTGATCTCGTGCGCGAGGTTGCGGATGAGCTCGCGGTTCGCCTGCTGCTCCGACTCGATGCGCGCCTCGCGCTCGATACGCAGCTGCTCGCTGATCGGGCGCAGCTCCGCGAGCAGCGCCATGCCGAAGGCGTCGATCCGCGTCACGGTGCAGGAGAACGGCACCGGCTGGCGGCCGGTGCGCACGTAGGTGACGTTGCGCGCCGAGTAGTCCCAGTGGATGACGCGCGCCTCCTCGAGCGAGCGCTCGAGCTCCGCGCGCTCGGCGAAGAAGCCGAGGAACGGCTGCCCGATCAGGCTGCGGGCGCCCGCGGTGAGCAGGTTCTCGGCCGCGGGATTGGCGTAGCGCACGGTGAATTCGTCGTCGAGCACCACCACTGCCGTTGCCAGCAGGTCGAGGCCGGCGAACGAGGCGGCCACTTAGTTCTTCAGGTTCGCGAGCTCGCGCTGAAGCGCTTGGATGTTCTTCTCGTGGTTTTGGACCGTGTCCTTGTACGGTTGCAGTCGCTCAAGAACACGTGCGTAGTTGCGCTCGTCGCCGGAGCGCACCGCTTCCTGCTCCGAAAGCGCCTGCTGCGCCTGCTTGAGCGCTTGCTGCTCGGCGACGAGCTCTCTCTCCAGGACTTCGCGCTGCCGCTCGCGGGCGCTCGCGCTCGAGGCTGTCGTCTCGCGCGGAAATCCCGGGGTGCGGATGGCGCCCGGACGCGACGGCGCGACATTGACCCGGGCCGTCACCGGCTCGCACTTTTCTTTCTCGGCCTGGCGCCGGTCGTTGGTGTACACGACCCCCGATTCGCTGCGGCACTTGAAGATTTCGGTGGGGGCTTGCTGGGCGAGCGCGTTCACGGCCGGGAAGCCAAGCACGAGAACCCCGAACGCCCATGCCCGATGCACGAGCTAAGTCTATCAAAGCAAATGGAAACTTGCTCCTCCGGACGTTCGGGGCCGGGGTGAGAGTTCGTCAAGACGAGTAGTACATGTCGAACTCGACCGGGTGCGTGGTCATGCGGAAGCGGGTGAGCTCCTGCTCCTTGAGCTCGACGTACGAGTCGAGGAAATCCTCCGAGAACACCCCGCCGCGCGTGAGGAAGGCATGGTCGTCGCGCAGGCAGCCGAGCGCCTCCTCGAGCGAGGCGCACACGTGCGGCACCTTGGCGGCCTCCTCCGGGGGCAGGTGGTACATGTCCTTGTCGATCGGATCGCCGGGATGGATCTTGTTCTGCACCCCGTCCAGGCCCGCCATCAGCATCGCGGCGAAGGCGAGGTAAGCGTTCGTGGTCGGGTCCGGGAAGCGCACCTCCACGCGCCGGCCGTTAGGGCTCGAGACGTACGGGATGCGGCAGGCGGCCGAGCGGTTGCGCGCCGAGTAGGCGAGATTGATCGGCGCCTCGAACCCCGGCACCAGGCGCTTGTACGAATTCGTGCCCGGATTGGTGATGGCGTTCAGCGCCTTGGCGTGCTTGATGATGCCGCCGATGTAATGCAGCGCAAGGTCGGAGAGCCCGGCGTAGCCGTTGCCGGCGAAGAGGTTCTTGCCCCCCTTCCAGATCGACTGGTGGCAATGCATGCCCGAGCCGTTGTCGCCGACCACCGGCTTGGGCATGAAGGTCGCCGTCTTGCCGTAGGACGCCGCGGTGTTCCACACGGTGTACTTGAGGATCTGCATCCAGTCCGCGCGCTGCACGAGCGGCGCGAAGCGCGTGCCGATCTCGTTCTGGCCCATCGCGCCGACCTCGTGGTGGTGCACCTCGCACTCCACGCCCTGCTGCTCGAGCGCGAGCACCATCGCGTTGCGGATGTCGGCAAGCGTGTCGGTCGGCGGCACCGGGAAGTAGCCGCCCTTGACCGGCGCGCGATGGCCCATGTTGCCCGACTCGTAGTCGATGCCCGAGGACCAGGGCGCCTCCTCGGACTTGATCTTCACGAAGCAGCCCGACATGCCCACGTCCCAGGTGACGCCGTCGAAGATGAAGAACTCGGGCTCCGGGCCGAAATAGGCGACCTCGCCGAGCCCGGTCTGCTTGAGGTAGGCCTCGGCTTTCTTCGCGATCGAGCGCGGGTCGCGGTCGTAGGGCTTGCCGTCGGTCGGCTCGTAGACGTCGCAGGTGATGTTGAGCACCGGCTCGTCGGTGAACGGATCCATGCGCGCGCTGGACGCCTCCGGCATGAGCAGCATGTCGGAGGCCTGGATCCCCTTCCAGCCGGCGATCGACGAGCCGTCGAAGGCGTGGCCGGTCTCGAACTTGTCCTTGGTAAAGTACTTGACGGGCACCGTGACGTGCTGTTCCTTGCCGCGTGTATCGGTGAACCGGAGGTCGACGAACTTCACCTCCTTGTCCTTGATCAACTTCAATACGTCATCGGGCGTCATCGCCATCGTTCGGGTCTCCCGGTTTAGAGTTCGTGTAGGTAGCCCGGCAATTCAGCACATTCCATGCCAAAACGCCGCTGCTGATTCCTGGGGCATTTTACTCATCCCGGACGCACTGAATAGGGGCGTTGGGCAAATCGATGCACGATGAGAGGGCATCATGGACGAGATCAAGAAGGCCGCCCGAGAACGGGGAATGAAAATGGGGCTTGGATACGCCGGAGCCCTCCTTCCCGCCGAAGCGCACAAGCTGAAGCAGGAGGGCGCCGCGCTTGTCGACGTCCGGACCAAGCCTGAGCTCCTGTACGTGGGCCGGGTCCCCGGCGCCCTCGCGGTCGAGTGGCAGACCTACCCCGGCAACCGTCCCAACCCCGAGTTCCTCGCCGAGCTCGCCGCCTCCGTCCCCAAGGACCAGCCCGTCATGTTCTTCTGCCGCTCCGGCAACCGCTCGCACTCCGCCGCCGAGGCCGCCACCCGCGCCGGCTGGAAAGAGGCCTACAACGTGCTCGAGGGCTTCGAAGGCGACAAGGACGC
>DATIGR010000125.1:0-12871 GCA_035454645.1 Burkholderiales bacterium | reverse complement strand
CGAGCACTGCCGGCTGCGGCCGTGCACGAACCAGCGCGACCACGATAAGGACGAGCACAGCCAGCGCCGGAAGGGACAGCAAGCCGAACCAAAGCCACGATGCCGCCGCGTGCGTACCCGGGACCGTTCTCGGCGGAAACGCGAGATACGGCGCGATGGGATTGCCGCCCGCCGCGAGGCCCAGAAGCGGCGCGACCCCTGCAGCGAGCGCAGCCAAGAGCAGCACCCCGAGCGCGCGCAGCCTCAGGGACGAACCGCGGGCGCTTCGAGCTTCATGCCGCGCGCGCGCCACATCAGGTACAGCTCGAGCTCGACCAGCTCCTGCGATCCGTGCGGATAGAGCTCTGCGCGCATGCCGGTCAGGCAGTTGCGCAAGCGCCTCGCGAGCGAGCCGAGCGTTTGCCATTCCAGGCGGTAGATGGGGTAGCCGGTGGGGTGCGCCTGCGGGATCGTGGCGCCCGCGAGCTTCTTTCCCCAGTTGTCGTCGTGGCATTGGGTGCAGGCGAGGTTGAGCTGGCCCTGGCGCCGGTGGAAGAACGCTCGTCCCGCGTCCAGGAATGGCCGGATCGCTTCAGTCACTTTCACGCCGATCGGCATGCCGTGCGATTGCCGTGCGACATACGCAGACAGCGCCAGCAGCTCGCGGCTTTCGTAGGCGAGGGCGGGCGCCTGGTGCCGGACCTGCTGCTCCAGATTCACGAGCTTGCCGCCCACGAGCGCGGGATAGCGGGCGGCGACGCCGCGCATGCTCGCCCGGGCGTCGCCGTGGCAGCCGGCGCAGCCGAGCTTGCCCCACAGCGCCTCGCCGTCGAGCAGCCAGAGCACCGCCGGGCCGGTGACCTCGTCGTCCTGCAGGGCGCGCGTCTCGCGGCTCATGAACTCGTAGCCCGAGCGGCGCTCGGCGAGCGGGATCTCGCCCGCGCCGACCAGGGCGGAAAACATCATGAGGAGGCAAAACCTCAAACGACCTTGATCGCGGCGCGGTGGGTTGCGGAGTAGCCGTTGTCGCCCGTCCAGCGGAATTCCAGCGTGCCGCTCTCGGTGGCGACGGTGGTGAAGGCGACGAGCGGATTGACCGCGACCGCCGGGTGCAGCTCGGCGCGGAAGATCTCGACGCCGTTGTAGGTGCACACCAGGCTGCGGATGATGTCGCGCGGGATGAGCTCGCCGAGCTGCGTGCGGCGGAACCCGGTCTCCATCGGATGGGCGGCGAGCGTGCGGATCTCGATCACCTCGCCGCGCTTCGCCTCGGCCGGCACGTGGACCACCACGCGCGCCATCAGATGAGGCCCTCCTCGAGACACGCCGAGAGCGTGACCACGACCCTTACGCTTTGCGACCAGAAGCTTCCGTCGGAAAGCTGCGCGATGGCCGTGACGGCTCCGGTATCCGCGATGCGCGCGCGTGTCGAGACGCGCGCGCGCCCCGAGCGCGGCCCGAGGTAGGCGCTCAGCACATAGGGCTGCGGGTTGCGCTCGGTGAAGATGTGAATCGCCTTCACGTGGTCGGCAGCGCTCATCGGGCTCTCCACCTCGACCGAAAGCGGCACGGTGTTGCCGTTGTCGATGAGCGGAGGCACGTCGAGCTTCACCCTGCCTTGCCGCACCTCGGCATTGCCGACCACCTTGCGGATCGCTTCCTCGAGCGCCGCCTTGCGGATGGCTTCGATGTTGGGCGGCAGCTGCGCCCGCACGCTCGTCGAAGCGAGCCCCAGCAGAAGGAAGCCGCGGCGCGTGATCACCTGAGCGTGACCAGGAAAGCGACCACGTCCTCGATCTGCTGCGCGCTCAGCAGCGTCCTGCCGCGATAGGCCGGAGCGACCCGCTGCAGGCCTTCGGCGCGGAAGTAGGGCGGCATCAGGGTGTCCGGGTTGAGGCGGCTCGCATCGACGATTCTGAGCCTGATCTCTCCCGCCGACAATCTCGCGCCGACGCCGGTCAGGTCGGGCGCCAGGTTGCCCTGGAAGCGCTCCTCGGGGAACGGGCCGCGGTGGCACAGCAGGCACAGGCCGGCATGCCGGTCGAGAACGATTTTTCTTCCGGCCAGCGGATCTCCCGCCGTCCCGGTGAGGGGCGGCGGGAGGGCGTCGCTCGCGGCCGCAGCGCTCAGGCAGAAAGAGAGCGCTGCCGCGAGCCCCTTCACACCAGCTCGATGCCGTGGTTCTTGAGCGGCACCTCGCGGATGCGCTTGCCGGTCGCCTTGTAGAACGCGTTCAGCACCGCCGGCGCGGCGACGCAGATCGTGGGCTCGCCGATTCCGCCCCACACGGTGCCGCCGGTGGCGAGGATGATCGTCTCGACTTTCGGCATCTGCGCGATGTGCATCGACGGGTAGTCGTGGAAGTTCGTCTGCTGGATGGCGCCGTCCTTCACGGTGCACTCCTGCATGAACAGGCCCGACAGGCCGTACACGAACGAGCCCGACACCTGGCGCTCGATCTGCGCCGGATTCACCGCGTAGCCCGGGTCGGTGGCGGCGACGATGCGGTGGATCTTCACCTTGTTGCCGTCGCGCACCGAGATCTCGCACGCCGCCGCGACGAAGCTGTTGAACGCCTTCATCTGCGCGAGGCCGCGATGCACGCCGCTCGGCGCGGGCTTGCCCCAGCCGATGCGCTCGGCCACGGCGTTCAGCACGCCGAGGTTGCGCGGCAGCCCGGCCATGTTCTTGCGCCGGAACTCGAGCTCGTCCTGGCCCGCGGCCTGCGCCAGCTCGTCCATGAAGCATTCCATGAAGATGGCGTTCTGGTTGATGTTCACGCCGCGCCAGAACCCGGGCGGCACGTGCGTGTTGCGCATCGCGTGGTCGATCATCAGGTTCGGGATGTTGTAGCCGAACGCATGCTCGCCGGTGTCGGCGAGACCCTGGAAGCTGAGCGGGTCGCGCCCTTTCTGCTGCTCGACGATCTGCGGGCGCACCGCGGCGAGGATCGACTGGCCCGAGAGCCGCACGTGCAGGCCGACCAGGTTGTTGGCTGCGTCCAGGCCGCCGACCAGCTTCGCCTGCATCACCGGGTGGTAATGGCCGTGCAGCATGTCCTCCTCGCGCGACCAGAGGAGCTTCACCGGCACGCCGGGCATCTGCTTGGCGATCAGCACGGACTGCCTGACATAGTCCTGGAACGCGCCGCGCCGGCCGAAGCCGCCGCCCAGGTTGATCTTGTAGACGTCGCACTTGTCCGCGGGCAGGCCGGAGGCGGCGAGCAGCGCGGCGAACGACGCTTCGCCGTCCTGGGTCGGCACCCATACCTCGCAGCGCTCGGGGGTGTAGCGCGCCGTCGCGTTCATCGGCTCCATCGGCGCGTGGTTCTGGAACGGATAGGCGTACACCGCCTCGATTTTCTTCACCGCGCCGGCGAGGGCGGTTTTCGCGTCGCCGTTCTGGTTGCCGACGAAGGCCTGCGGCGCATCGAGCCCCTCCTTCAGCATCGCGGCGATGGTCTGGCTCGAGACGTTGGCGTTCGGACCCTCGTCCCACTGGACCGGCAGCTGGTCGAGCGCGGTCTTCGCCAGCCACCACGTGTCGGCCACTACTGCGACTGCGGAGTCGCCTACGGGCACCACCTTCTTCACGCCCTTCATGCCGGTGACGCGGCCGGCGTCGAAGCTCTTGAGCTTGCCGCCGAACACCGGGCAATCCTTGATCGCGGCGTTCAACATGCCGGGAAGCTTGAGGTCGAAGCCGTAGACCTGCTTGCCGGTGACCTTGTCCGCCGTGTCGAGGCGCTTCACCGGCTTGCCGATCAGCTTCCACTCCTTCGGGTCCTTCAGCTTCACGTCCTTGGGCAGCTCGAGGCGCGACGCGGCCTGCGCCACCTTGCCATAGGTCGTCTTGCGGCCCGAGGGCTTGTGGGTGATGACGCTGTTCGAGGCGACGCATTCCGACGCCGGGACCTTCCACTGGTTCGCCGCGGCCTGCACGAGCATGACGCGCGCGGTGGCGCCGCCCATGCGCACGTATTCGTGCGACATGCGGATGCCGCGGCTGCCGCCGGTCGAGAAGTCGCCCCAGACGCGCTTGCGCTTGAGGCTCTCGCCCGGAGTCGGGTATTCGTAGCTGACCTTGCTCCAGTCGCACTCCAGCTCCTCGGCGCAGAGCTGGGCAAGTCCGGTAATCGTTCCCTGGCCCATTTCCGAGCGCGCTACGCGGATGATGACGCGGTCGTCCGGCCGGATCACCACCCAGGCGTTGATCTCCGGCACCCCGTTCTGCGCCTGGGCGCTCGCGACCCGGGTCTCGAACGGGTTGAAGCCGACGGCTAGACCGCCGGTGACGGCGGCGGAGGAAATGATGAACGAACGGCGATTCATTCTCATGGCGTCCCCCTTATGCCTTGGCGGCGGCGTGGATCGCGGCGCGCACTTCCTGGAACGTGCCGCAACGGCAGATGTTGGTGATCGCGGCGTCGATGTCGGCGTCGGTGGGCTTGGGCTTCTGCCGCAGCAGCGCCGCCGCCGCCATGATCATGCCGCACTGGCAATAGCCGCATTGCGGGACCTCGTGGTCGATCCAGGCCTTCTGCACCTTGTGCAGGGTCTTGCCGGAAGCGAGGCCTTCGATGGTGGTGACCCGCTTGCCGACCGCGGCACTCGCGGGCATCGAGCAGGAACGCACCGCGGCGCCGTCGACGTGCACCGTACAGGCGCCGCACGCCGCGATGCCGCAGCCGTACTTGGTGCCGGTCAGCCCGAGCTGCTCGCGCAGCACCCACAGCAGCGGCGTGCTCGGATCGACGTCGACGTTGTGGGTCTTTCCGTTGACGGACAAACGGACCATGGTGGCCTCCTCCCTGGGGTTGGGTCGCGAGGCTACTCTAGGTCCGCGGCTGCGGCGCGGGCAACAGCTTTTGTGATCCTGCCGCGTCGCAACAGCCGGCTATGCGACGAGCACGAGCGCGGTGACGAAGACCAGGCCGATGGAATAAATCCAGTAGTCCGCTGTGCTCATGCCCGCGATCGTCCTGCGGGCGGGTGAGATTTCGATTTCCGCCGGCCGCCGTTCTCTTACCTATGAAACCCACGGCTACTCGGGCGTCACGTAGGCGCCGGTGATGCCGCCGTCGACCAGGAACTCGGTCCCGGTGACGTAGGAGGACTCGTCCGAGGCGAGAAACAGCGCCGCCTTCGCGATCTCCTCGGCCTCGCCGAACCGGCCCATGGGGATGTGGACCAGGCGCCGCTGCTTCTTCGGCTCCGTGTTGAGGAAGCTCATCAGCAGCTCGGTCTTGAGCGGCCCGGGGCAGAGCGCGTTCACGCGGATGTTCTGGCGCGCGTGGATGACGGCGAGCTCGCGCGTCATCGAGAGCACCGCGCCCTTGCTCGCGGTATAGGCGATCTGCGGCGTCGCCGCGCCCATCTTCGCGACGAACGAAGCGGTGTTGATCACCGAGCCGCCGCCGGCGCGCCTGAGCGCCGGGATGCCGTACTTGCAGCCGAGGAACACGCCCTTGGCGTTGACCTCGAGCGTGAGATCCCACACTTCTTCGCTCGTCGACACCGCGTCGTCGTCGTTCGCGTGCATGATGCCGGCGTTGTTGAAGAGCACGTTCAGCCTGCCGAACGCTTTCTCGGCCGCGGCGACCATGCGCTCGCAATCGCCGGCTTTTGACACGTCGGCTTTCACGGCGATTGAACCCTTGATCATTGCGGCTGTTTCCTGCGCGGCCTTCTCGTTGAGGTCCACGCAGGCGACTTTCGCTCCCTCTCGACTGAAAAGCAGCGCGCTCTGGCGGCCGATGCCGCTGCCCGCGCCGGTGATCAGGGCGACTTTGTCCTTCAGCCTCATATGCGCTCGAAGTATCTCCTGCGTTCCCAGTCGGTGACCGCGCGGTCGTAGGCCTGCGCCTCGGTGCGGAAGAAGTGCGTGTAGTGCTCGTGCACGGCTTCACCCAATACTCGCTTCGAGAAGGCGCTCTTTTCGAAAAGCGAAACCGCTTCGGTGAGCGTGTACGGCACGCGGGGCAGGTTCTTCGCCTGGTAGATGTCTCCGACGAAGCACTCGGGCGGCTCGGTCTGGTTCGCGATGCCGTCGAGCCCCGAGGCGAGCGAGGCGGCGAGCGCGAGATAGGGATTGCAGTCGGCGCCGGGGATGCGGCACTCGATGCGCAGGCTCTGGCCTTCGCCGACGACGCGGAAGCCCGCGGTGCGGTTGTCGTTGCTCCAGGCAAGACGCGTCGGCGCCCAGGAGGCGTCGACGTAGCGCTTGTACGAGTTCACGGTCGGCGCGTAGAAGACCATGACGTCGGGCACGTGGGCGATCCAGCCGCCCAGGAAGTGCTTGAAGGCGTCGGAGCGTTTGTCGAAGGCGTTCTTGCCGTCGCGCCACAGGCTGAAGTGGATGTGGCAGCTCGAGCCGGCGCCGTCGGCGGCGAACTTCGCCATGAAGGTCACGCTCATGCCCTGCGCCTCGGCGATCTCCTTCAGGCACTGCTTGAACACCACGTGGCGGTCGGCCATCTCGAGCGCTTCGGCGTAGCGCACGTTGAGCTCGTGCTGGCCCTTGCCCCATTCGCCCTTGGAGTTCTCGACCGGCACGCCCGAGAGCTTGAGATGGCGGCGCGCCGCGGCGTGGAAGCCCTCGGTGCGCATCCCCTGCAGCAGGTGATAGTCCTCGAGGTACCAGCCGGCGGGCTCGAGGCCGCGATAGTCCTGCTGCGCGGCCTGTTTGTAGCTCGTCTGGAAGAGGTAGTGCTCGAGCTCGGTGCCGGCATAGCCGGCGTAGCCCATCTTTTTCGCCGCCTCGATCTGCCGTCGCAGGATCGAGCGCGGCGCGACGTCGACGTAGTCGTGCGTCTTGCCGCTCTTCACGTCGCAGAGCACGAACGCCGTCTTCTCCAGCCAGCTCGCGAGCCGCAGCGTGCCGAAGTCGGGGACCATGTGCACGTCGCCGTAGCCGAGCTCCCAGTTGGCGAAGCGGTAGCCCGGGACCGGCTCCATCTCCATGTCCACGGTCAGGAGGTAGTCGCAGGCGTGGCCGCCGTGCTTCGCGATCTCCTCGACGAACATCTCGGCGTCGAAGCGCTTGCCCATCAGCCGGCCGTAGTGGTCGGTGAAGCCGGCGAGCACGGTCTCGATCTCGCCCTGCGCCACCATGCCCTTGAGCTGCTCGAGCGTCAGCATCCCGCGCGGTTTATTCATCGGAATCCTGGAATCTAATGTCAAAATGGGCACCTTGCTACCCCCGGATTTTCATCCCGTACTGCGTCAGTGGTGGGCGAGCCGCTTTGAGGAGCCCACCGCGGCCCAGCTCGAGGGCTGGCGTGCGATCCGCGAGGGACGCCACACGCTGATCGCCGCCCCGACCGGCTCCGGCAAGACGCTCGCGGCCTTCCTGACCTCGATCGACGACTTGCTCAAGCAGGGGCTGGAAAGACCGCTGCCCGATGAAGTACGCGTCGTCTACGTATCGCCGCTGAAGGCGCTCTCCGCCGACATCCACAAGAACCTTGCGGTGCCGCGGCGCGAGATCCACGCTCTGTCACCCGTGAAGATCACGGCCGCGGTGCGCAGCGGGGACACGCCACAACCCGAACGCGCGGCGATGCTTCGTACGCCGCCGCACATCCTGGTGACGACCCCCGAGTCGCTTTACCTGCTCCTGACCGCCGAGCGCTCGCGCGCGATGCTGAAGACCGCGCGCGTCGTCATCGTGGATGAGATCCATGCGGTATTGCAGTCGCGCCGCGGCGCGCACCTCGCGCTCTCGCTGGAGCGCCTGGATCATGTCTGCGGCCGCAAGCTTCAGCGCATCGGGTTGTCCGCGACGCAGAAACCGATCGAAGAGGTAGCCAGGTTTCTAACGAATGAACAATCAATCGTTGTCGACAAAGGCCACAAGCGCCAGCTGGATCTTGCGGTCGAGGTGCCGGACTCGCCGCTGGAAGCGGTGATGTCGCACGAGGTGTGGAAGGAGATCTACGATCGCCTGGTCGCGCTGATCGAGTCGCATCGCACCACGCTGATCACGGTCAACACGCGCCGGCTTGCCGAGCGCATGGCGCACCACTTGTCGGAGCGGCTGGGCGCGGAACGCGTCGCCGCGCATCACGGCAGCCTGGCGAGGCAAGCGCGGCTCGAGGCCGAAGACAGGCTGCGAGACGGAAAGCTCAAAGTCCTGGTCGCGACGGCGTCGCTCGAGCTGGGAATCGACATCGGTCATGTCGACCTCGTCTGCCAGATCTCCTCGCCGCACCGTATCGCGACCTTCCTGCAGCGGGTGGGGCGCTCGGGCCACACCATCAAAGGCGTGCCGAAGGGCCGCATATTCCCGCTCACGCGCGACGATCTCGTCGAGTGCGCCGCGATGGTGCGCGCGGTTCACGACGGCGAGCTCGACCGCGTGGCCGTGCCCGACAAGCCGCTCGATGTCCTGGCGCAGCAGATCGTCGCGGAGACCTCGGCCGAGGCGGAATGGGACGAGGACGCGCTGCTCGCCCTCTTCAGGCGGGCGTATCCATACCGGAGGCTCGAAAAAGAGCAGTTCATGGATGTCGTGGAGATGCTCGCCCGCGGGTACGCGACCCGTCGCGGCCGCCGCGGGGCGCTGATTCATCATGACAGTCTTAACAACAAGCTGAGAAGCAGAAAAGGATCGCGCCTCAGCGCCATCGTCAACGGCGGCGCGATTCCCGAGGTGTTCGACTACCGCGTGCTGCTCGAGCCCGCGGGGCATTTCATCGGCACGCTGAACGAGGACTTCGCCATCGAGTCGCTGCCGGGCGACGTGTTCCAGCTCGGCAATGCTTCCTGGCGCATCCTGCGCATCGGCAACGGCGTGGTGCGGGTCGCGGACGCCCAGGGCCAGCCGCCCTCCATGCCGTTCTGGCTCGGCGAGGCGCCGGCGCGCAGCGACGAGATGAGCGCGGCCGTCTCGGCATTGCGCGCGGCGGTCGATGCTCGATTACCGGGGCCGGACGAGCCCCGGAAGGACGGCGAGCTCGCGGCAGCGGTCGAGCTTCTCGAGAAGGACTACTTGCTGCGCCAGACTGCCGCGGAGCAGATCGCCGGCTACCTGGGCGAAGCGAAGCGCAGCCTCGGCGCGGTGCCGACGAGCGATACGATCGCGCTCGAGCGCTTCTTCGACGAATCCGGCGGCATGCAGCTCGTGCTGCACGCGCCGTTCGGCAGCCGCATCAACCGCGCGTGGGGCCTCGCGCTGCGCAAGAAATTCTGCCAGGGCTTCAACTTCGAGCTGCAGGCGGCGGCGACCGAGGAGGGCGTGATCCTTTCGCTCGGCGAGGTGCATTCGTTTCCGCTGGAGGAAGTGTTCCGCTACCTGCACCCGAGCAGCGTGCGCGAGACGCTGATGCAGGCGATTCTCGCCTCGCCGATTTTCGAGACGCGCTGGCGCTGGAGCGCCACGCTCGCGCTCGCCGTGCCGCGCAACCGCGGCGGCGCGCGCATTCCGAACCAGCTGCAACGCATGTATGCCGAGGACCTGCTGCAGGCGGTGTTCCCCGACGCCGTGGCGTGCCAGGACAACCTGCAGGGCGCGCGCGAGATTCCCGACCATCCGCTGGTCAGCCAGGCGCTGCGCGACGCGCTGGAAGAGGCCGTGGACGTTCACGGGCTGGAGCGGCAACTGCAAAGACTTTATTCAGGAGAGATAAGGACCCTGGCGCGCGACACTCCCGAGCCCTCGGTCCTCAGCCACGAGCTCCTGAACTCCGCGGTCTACACGTTCCTCGACGACGCGCCGCTCGAGGAGCGCCGCGCGCGGGCCGTCTACACGCGCCGTGCGACCGAGCTGCGCAGCGCCGATGACCTCGGCGCGCTCGATCCGGCGGCGATCCGGCGCGTGCGCGACGAGGCCTGGCCGCTCGCCAATACGCCCGACGAGATGTACGACGCGCTCATGGTGGCCGGGTACATCAAGCAAGCCGAGCTCGCGCCGCATTGGCCGTCTCTCATCGCGCAGCTCGGTGAGCGAACAGCCAGGAAAGGCGATGCCTGGTTCGCGCTGGAGCGCAAGGACGACGACGAGGTGGAGATCACCGCGAGCCGCCTGGAAGTCCTGGGGCCCATCACTTCCAGCGAAACCGAAGCGCTGCTTGCGCTCGAAGCGCAAGGCCGCGTCCTGCGCGGAAAGTTCTCGTCAAGCGAGCTGCAATGGTGCGACCGGCGGCTGCTGGCGCGCATCCACCGCTACACCCTCGACAAGCTGCGATCCGAAATAGAACCGGTCGGCGCCGCCGACTTCATGCGCTTCCTGCTCCACTGGCAGCACGTCGCGGGCGAGGACCCGGTGAAGGGCGCCGAAGGGCTGATGGCGGTGCTCGAGCAGCTCGAGGGCTTCGAGCTCGCCGCGGCGGCGTGGGAAAACGACGTGCTGCCGGCGCGGGTGGCCGATTACGACGGCGCGCAGATCGACCAGCTCTGCCTGAGCGGGCGCGTGGCGTGGGGACGCCTGACGCCCGGGTCCAGGGCGCCGCTTCGCACCTCGCCGATTGCCTTGATTCGCCGGGAGAATATTTCCGCGTGGGGCACGCAGAAAGGCCCGGTCGCGGATCTTTCCTCGGAGGCAACCGCGGTGCGCGGGGCGCTGGAACAGCGCGGCGCGTCCTTCTTTCATGAGCTGGTTTCGACTACGAACCTCCTGCCCAGCCTGGTCGAGCGCGGCCTGGCGGAGCTCGCGGGCGGCGGGATCGCGACCGCGGACAGCTTCGCCGGCCTGAGGGCGCTGCTCGCCGCGCCGGAGAAGCGCCGCGCGCGGGTGGAAACGGCCGGGCGGTGGTCTCTTCTCAAGAGCGAGAAGAGCGGCAACGTCGAAGCCGTGGCGAGAACCTTGCTGAGGCGTTACGGGATTGTTTTCCGCACGCTTCTGCAGAGGGAGTCGCAGCTTCCGCCCTGGCGCGACCTGGTGCGCGCCTACCGCAGGCTCGAGGCGCGCGGCGAGATCCGCGGCGGGCGCTTCGTCGGCGGCTTCGGCGGCGAGCAGTTCGCCGCGCCGGATGCCGTCGGCAGGCTGCGCGCGGTGCGCAAGCTCGAGAGGGCCGGGGAGCTCGTCGTCCTGGGCGCCGCCGATCCGCTGAATCTCGTCGGGATCCTGACGCCCGAGGCGCGCGTCGCCGCGATCCACCGCAACCGCATCCTCTTCCGCGACGGCCTGCCGCTCGCGGCGGCGGAGGGCGGGCAGCTGCGCCGGCTGGCGGGTTGCGATCTCGACGATTCGAGGCTGAGAACCCTGCTGGCGCGCCGTTCCCTGCGCCACCCGCCGGCGCTCCACGTCCGCCCGCCGACGCCGCGCGACACGACCCGGCTCCCTACCGCGCGCGAGCGCCTGAGAGCGTTTCGGGTGTAACACGGAGTGACGAGCCCGAAACCGCCGTGCCACGCGTGCCGCCCAGACTGGCGGCATGAAAAAGGTGCTGCCCTATGTTCTCGTGGAAGCGCTGCTGCCCGGAGGCACGCTGATCGCGCTCGGCCTCTGGCTCTACCAGAACAAGGGCCGCCTGCCTAAGTGGCCCGGTCGAGCAAGCAGTGGCTCAGGCGCCACGTCAGCGACGTCTACGTAAGAAAGGCGCGTGAGCAGGGCTACCGCTCCCGGGCGGCGTTCAAGCTGCTCGAGCTCGATGCGCGGGAGAGGCTTTTTCGCCCCGGGCAGACCGTCCTCGACCTCGGCGCTGCGCCCGGCGGCTGGTCGCAGGTGGCGGCGGCCAAGGTGAAGCCCGGCGGGCGAGTGATCGGCATTGACCTCCTGGAGATCGCCCCCATCTCCGGGGTAACCGTCCACAGAGGAGATTTCCGCCAGATTGGTCTCGACCTGCGCGCCGACGTGGTGCTTTCCGACCTGTCGCCGAACCTGTCGGGAATTGCCGACGTCGACCAGGCGCGCTGGCTCGAGCTCGCCGAAGGCGCGTGCGAGCTTTGCCGCAAGATGTTGAAGCCGGACGGTGTTTTCGTGGTCAAAGCGTTTCATGGCGAGGCGTTCGACGCGCTCATGCAGCGCCTGAGAGCGGCGTTCGCGAAGGTGAAAGTTGTAAAACCCCGGGCTTCGCGGGGTGAATCGGCCGAGACTTACGTGGTGGCGCGGGGCCTGCGCCCCCGGTAAGATGAACTGCTTGATTTAGGAGAGAAAGTACTTTGAACAACATGCTCAAGAACCTGGTCATCTGGCTCGTCATCGGGCTGGTGCTGATGACCGTGTTCAACCAGTTCAACACCCGCCAGACGGCGCAGGCGCCGATGGAGTACTCCCAGTTCCTCGAGGAGGTGAAGGCGGGCCGCATCGCCAAGGTCACCATCGAAGGCCGCCAGCTCAAGGCGACCACCAGCGAAGGCAAGCGCGTCACGAGCTACTCGCCGGGCGACATCTGGCTGGTGAGCGACCTGCTCAAGTACGGCGTCAAGATCGAGGCGAAGCCCGAAGAGGAGCCTTCGCTTCTCATGAACATCTTCGTGTCGTGGTTCCCGATGCTGCTGCTGATCGGGGTGTGGATCTTCTTCATGCGCCAGATGCAGGGCGGCGGCCGCGGCGGCGCGTTCTCGTTCGGCAAGTCGCGCGCGCGCATGCTGGACGAGTCCACCAACACGGTCACCTTCGCCGACGTCGCCGGCTGCGAGGAAGCGAAGGAAGAGGTCTCGGAGCTGGTCGACTTCCTGCGCGACCCCTCCAAGTTCCAGAAGCTCGGCGGGCGCATCCCGCGCGGCGTGCTGATGGTCGGCGCGCCCGGCACCGGCAAGACGCTGCTCGCGCGCGCCATCGCGGGCGAAGCCAAGGTGCCGTTCTTCTCGATCTCGGGCTCGGATTTCGTCGAGATGTTCGTCGGCGTGGGCGCGGCGCGCGTGCGCGATCTCTTCAAGCAGGCCGCCGCGCAGGCGCCCTGCATCATCTTCATAGACGAGCTGGACGCCATCGGGAAGGCCCGCGGCAT